>CAZCCC010000001.1:0-89221 GCA_964497245.1 uncultured Gammaproteobacteria bacterium
CAGAGTTTTACTCCATCGGGCGTTGAAAGTGGCCAGAGAACTTCTTAAAAAAAATGGAAAATAAAATACTCATTAAAGAAATTAAAAAATTGAAGAAAATAACCCCATCAACCAAGTGGGTTGATTTTAGTAAAAATATTTTATTACAACAAATTAATCCGCAAAATAGTTACCATTATGAAAACATCGGTTTTGGCGGTTATGTTTATTTGTTCGTTAATACTTTCCGACAAAGGCTTCTTGAACCGGCAATTGTCATGCTTTTAGTTTTAGCGACTTTTCTAGGAAGCAGTTTGGGAATTAATGCCGCTTTTTACAGTTTGCCGGGTGAACGTTTATACAATGTGAAGCTGGCTTTGGAAAAAACCCATATGGCTTTAACATCGGAAGAAAGAAAAGTTGAGTTGCAAGTTGAGTTTGTTCAAAAGCGGGTTGCCGAGTTTGAAAAAATCGTTTCCAATTCCAATATTGAACCCGAGGACAAAAGAAAAAGGGTTCAAACCGTTACCAAAGAATTTAATAATAATATTACTGTTGTAAACAATCATTTGACCAAAATTAACGAGACTATAAGACAACAACAAGAAGATGAAATTAAAATACCAAATCAGCAGAAAGAAAAGACATTACAAATGGCAGCATCGCTGAGTGAAAAAACTAAAGAGTTAACCAAATCATTTAACGAAAAAATGACGATATTTTCCGAAGAGGATCCTGATGGAGCAATAGATATTACTGTCGCGGCTGAAGTTGTTGAAACCGACAAAGAAGTTGATATTTCAACTGCAGTTTTGGAAGGTGAAAATAATAAAGACGAACTGGAAGAAAAAACAGTTAAAGAAGAGGGCGAAATTAAAGGAGTTGAATTTTTAGAAACAGAAGAAATTAAAAAAGAGGATTAATTTATTTATTTAAAACCCAACCGAGTTTAATATAAAGTTGGGAATTAATTAGTTCATTATAATTTTTTTGGAGAATTAGGGTCTGAATCCCCTTGAATTTTTTGAGCAAAGGTCGACTCAATGAGTTGAGGTTCAAAAAACAAAAGGTGATCAGGATTCAGACAGCTTTATGCTCAATGATGTTGTTAGGTTCGCCTAGGCGTAGCAAGATCATCTGCCTAACCGAAAAAAATAATGAATCTAAGAAAGGAAAATTAAAAAATGAAAAAATTATTAACCTACAGCCTGGTAATCACTACCATTGTATGGTCTGTTGGTTTGATCGCATTGCCTTTGGGCGTAGAAGCGGTTTCTGCTGGAAGCCTTATCAAAAGGGCTGACAGTCCGGCTGTTTTCTACCTTGGAGCAGATGGAAAGAGATATGCTTTCCCGCGATCTGAAATCTACATGACTTGGTACAGTGATTTTTCCGGAGTTGAAACCGTAAGCACTGAAGTTTTCAATTCATATGCTTATGGTGGAAGCGTTTTCCCGAAAGCAGGCGCTAAATTAATCCAGTTTGTTGATGGAGAAACTCCATGGAACATTTTGGATTCAAAAGTATACGCAGTTGCTGGTAATGGAAACCTAAGACACATTACCAGCGGAGAAGTAGCCGCAGAAATATTCGGAGCAAACTGGGAAACATTAATTATCCCGGTAATTGAATTGTTGGCTTCTGAATACACCTTCGGCGCTGAAGTCACCGTAGCTGCTGATTTTGACAGAGCTACAGAGATGAATGCTTCTTCAACAATTAATGATAATCAGAACTTAGGCGGAGCAGTTTCAGGCGGAACAAGCTTGACAGTTGCTTTAGCTGCTGACACCCCGGCTTCCGGAGTTGCAGTTAGCAATGCTGCCAGAGTTCCTTTTACCAAGGTAAATTTGACTGCTTCTGCTGACGGTGACATGGTCATTGACAGCTGGGTAGTCAGACGAGCCGGTCTTGGCCAAAATGGTGCTTTTGCCAGCGTTGATATTTTAGATGGCACAACAATGATGCCTATCAACAACAGCGGCAAAACCTTTAATTCAGACAATCTGGCCAATTTCAGCGAAGATTTAACCATCCCTGCCGGAACAACCAAATCAGTTTATTTGGTTGGTAATATGGGTGCTTTAGGTGGTTATGCAGGTTATGCAGGTGAAGCCCCGGCTTTAGCCTTGGAATCAGTTCAGCTGAAAGGAAGCGGCGCAGTAATCGGTTCAATGCCGGTTACCGGTAATTACCAGACCTTAAACGGAACCATTGCTATTGGCGGAGCTAATGTTACAATTGGCGCTTACAGTAATGCTGTTAATGCTTCTTTGGAAGTTGGAAAAACAGCTTATAATTTCTTGTCATTCCAAATTGCTGCTACTTCTGTAGAAGATGTCACCTTCAGTCAAGTCAGAGTTTATCAGAACGGCAGTGCAAGTCTTTCTTCTGATCTAGCTAATATCAAGCTTTATCAAGACGAAACAGAATTAGCTACCGGAGTTGTAAAAAACAACTATGTTGATTTCACTTTCAGCCCGGTAACTCTAGCCAAAGGACAAACCAAACAGTTTGTTGTTAAAGCTGATGTTATTGGCGGTTCGATGAGAACTGTTCAATTAGGCCTTTACAGACAACAGGATTTATTAGTCAAAGGTTTAACCTACGGTTACAATGCTACCCCTAGAATTAATGATGGTACTCCTGTCATTGCTGCATCAGATGGTGCTTTTGCATATTCTGCAACAAGTCCTGTTTTAGTTGACAATCGTGCAACAATTTCTCAGGGAACTTTGAGAGTTGGAACTTCAAATACTGTTGCTGCCGGAAATATTACTATTGGCAACGACCAAGTAATTGGCGCTTTTGAATTTGAAGCCAAAGGTGAAAAAGTTGAAATTACAGCTTTAACCTTAACTTTAGTTTCAACTACATCTGGCACTATTGTTGAAGATGCAGCCAGAGCCAGATCAGTTAAATTAGTTGATGCAGACGGTAAAACAGTTGCCGGACCAACTGATGTTACTAATGATGCCACAACAGTTGCTTTTACTGATACTTTTAGCGTACCTGTTGGATTAAATGTTTACAAAGTAGTTGCAACTCTTAGCACTACCGGAGGTTGGACAACAAATGATACTATCTTAGCAAAAATAAATACTCCTGCATCAGTAATAATTGCTAAAGGGGAGACTACCGGCTTAACAATTACACCAAGCCCTACTTCAGTTATTAAGACCAATACCCAGACTGTTAAAACTGCCGGTTTGACTGTAAGTAAAAATTCCACCCCAACCGACAAGACAGTTATTGTTAACAGCACTAACGTATTGATTGGCAGTTGGAATTTTGATGCTACAAATTCAGGCGAAGACATCAGAGTAACTGTTATTGCTCCAAGAGCTTCCACAACTGGAAAGCTTAACGCATTGACTTTAAAAGATGGTGCAACCGCTTTGAGTCCAATTAATGATGCTCTTAGTAAATCTGCTAACACCACTTCAACTTTTGCTTTATCAGATCCGGTTATTGTAACCAAAGGCACAGCAAAAACAATTAACCTTTATGCAAATATTGGTTCAGATGCCTTAACTGGCGAAGTTGATGCATGGGGTCTTAATGGTGGCGGAGTTACTGCTTATGGTGTAACAACTGGAAATTCTGCAACTGTCACTCACACTAATCATGATGGTGCTTTAATCACTATCGGTGCTGCTACTCTTACAATAAATCAAGATTCTTCATCATTATCAAGAAGATTGATAGTTGCCGGTACTGCTGCCGAAGCTTTAGCTGATTTAAGATTAAAAGCCGGAAATGAAGATGTTGATTTAACTAAACTTACCGTTAATATTGATGATGGAGGACTTAGTGCTGCTACAGGAAGTTGGGTTCAGTTGTCAAAAGTAACTCTTAAATTAGATGGCACAATTGTCGGCAATGCTGATGGTTATAATGTATCTTCAGCCAGAAGACAAATTAATCTTGATAGAGGTGCTTTAACCATTCCAACGGGCGACACCGGAAAGAAATTAAGTATTTTGGGTGATATTGTTAAGATTGGAACCGGTGAACCGGGAACAGATAATGCTGACATTAAAGTCGGTTTGGGCGGTGCTAACGGCACAACCGCAATTGGCGCTTCCAATTCAAGTCCAACAATAACTTGGACTAATGCAACCGGCTCTGAAGTAATCATTCATAAAGCTGTTCCGCAAGTTGTAATTGAAAATCCGGGTGGCACATTGGCTGCAACTTCTGTATTACATAGAACAAGGATAACTGCTGTTGGCGGCGATATCGGTTTATGGAGATTGGCTTATGTTGTCTCAACAAGTTCCGGTGAGGTCAGAGTTACTAATGCTTACACCAAATTAACATCATGTAATGGTTGTGGTGGTGTTGCAAACGGTAGCCAATTAGCTACAACAGCTGCTGCTGGAACTTATCTTATTGATAGCTATAATTACTTCAACATGCAGATTGCTTCAACTCAGCCCCATGGAAAAAATTATTTGCAGATTGCCAAAGATGCCACTGCTGTAATTGACTTGTATGCTTCAGTTAGTTTAACTACAGGTTCTGATAGCGTTGCTGTCAGTTTGTTAGGTGATACAGCATCAAGTACTCTTCCGGCTGCTGGTAACGTGGCTGCAGGCTTCAATGTCCATGAACAGGGTAATTTTGTTTGGTCGTCACTATATTCAACTGACAGTCAAGCAAGTGCTTTAACTACAAGCCAATGGTTTAATGGTTATTTAGTCAGTGGACTAGGAGTGGTTACAACCACACCTGTAGTAGTTGGAGAATAAATTCAGTAAATACAGTTAAGATATAAAATCAAGAAGCCCTGCCAAAAGCGGGGCTATTGATTTTATTGGGTTTTTTGGGTAAAATGAGGAGGTGCTTGGTTTTTTCTTTGTCATCCTGAACTTGTTTCAGGATCCAGGCAGGTTCAGAGTGACAAGTCTAGAAAGCATTACTTTGTCATTTCGAGCGACGGTCGCCGAAGGCGACAGGAGTCGAGAAATCTCACACGCTTAATATGCAAGAAAGAGAATACTATACATACATAATGATGAATAGGTATAATACGGTTTCTTATATCGGAATAACCAATAATATTGCTCATAGAATTTGGCAACATAAAGAAAAAGTAAACAAAGGTTTTACGAAAAAATATAACATTAATAAGCTGGTTTACTATGAAACATTTGATAATCCAGATGAGGCAATTGCCAGAGAAAAACAGCTTAAGCAGTGGAGTAGAAGTAAAAAGGTTGAATTAATAAAGAAAGAAAATCATGAATTTAAAGACTTGTCCGATGATTGGGAGATGTGAGATCTCTCCACTCCTCTTCTGTACTCAACGGTGTCGTCGGTCGAGATGACTAAGACGGGAAATTTTCAATGTCAAAGACCTTTAAATTCTAGCTTAGAGATTCTGAAACAAGTTCAGAGTGACAAGTCTAGAAAGCATTACTTTGTCATTTCGAGCGACGACTACTTTTTACAATTATTAAAAAAACATGAAAACATGAAAACAATTTTGTTTTAATGTTCTAGTGTTTTAATGTTTTTATGTTTTAACGTTTTCCTAATTTTTAAATTAAAAAATATGTCAGACCAAAAAAGAAAAATACTAGTCATTATCGCCATTGCTTTTTCGGCGCTATTGTTAATCACTGCCTTGCTTTTTTATTACCAAAAACAAGGCATGATAAAAATATTTCCCACTAAACAAGAAAGGGATCTTGCCAAAGCATTGGAAATTGACGTGAAGAAATTCCGCCCGGCAGAAGGATTGGAACAGGAAAAATTTGAAGCAGTAATTGAAATGCTCAGAGAACAAAAAGATATTTTAAAGAAAGACCCGAAAAATTCCTCAGCCTGGAATGAATTTGGCAGGCTGAAATCGTTTTTAAACGATCATCAGGGCGCAGTTGACGCATGGCTTTTTGCCTATGAACTTTCGTCTGACAATTTTCAAATAGCTTTGAATTTAGCCACGACCTACCAATATTTTATTAGAGATTTTAATGAAGCCGAGTTTTATTACGCAAGAGTTTTAGAGCTACAGCCAAGCTTGACCTCGGCTTTTGACGGCTTAATGGATCTTTATCGCTATAATCTGAAAGAAAAACAAGACGAATACGAGCCATTGGTGCTTACGGCAATTCAGCAAGACAGTGCAAATGCTTCCGGCTATTATTCAAATTTAGTGGAGTTTTTTATGTCAAAAGACACTTACAGCGAGGAAAAAGCGGTTTTGTATTGGCAAGAAGTAAATAAATTAAACTCGGAATCTGCCAGCGCGCTTTTGGGATATTATCCAACTCTTGCAGAATTGATTAAAGATTAATTTTTATGAATAAAAATATTTTAGAAAAAATTTGTTTAGGCATTATTTTTACGGCAATTGTCGCCACTTTATTTATCCCTCTTATTGCGGATAATAATTTTTTCTTTCCTTTTATCTTTCCCAAAGTAATTACTTTTAGACTGATGGTTTCGGTAATGTTTTTAGCCTATTTGTTTTTGGTATATTTGAATGCCAATTTTCGGCCGAAGTTCAGTTTGATTTTTTTGTCAGCCTTGGCTTTTGTTGTTATTGCTTTTATCTCTTCGTTTTTCGGGCCGGATTTCAGATTAAGTTTTTGGGGCGATATTGAAAGGGGAGAGGGACTTATTTTATGGCTTCATCTGCTTGTTTATTTTATTGTGCTTTTTAATGTTATTAAATCCCAAGAAATTTGGCATTATCTTTTGGAGTTTTCCCTTTTTTCTAGCCTACTCCTTTCTATTTATGGCTTGGGACAAGCTATGGACTTGGAATTTGTCTTAAGTACTGCCGGCGTCAGAGTATCTTCAACTGTCGGCAACCCCGCATTTTTAGCCGCTTATTTGTTTTTTCAAATCGCCTTTGCTTCTTATTTATTTAGCGTTAGAAAAAATTTATTATTGAAAGCTTATTACGTTTTTCTTATTGGCTTTTTTTCGTATATAATTTTTGCCACCCAGACTCGTGGGGCGTTAATCGGACTAATGGCTGGTTTTTTGGTTGCTTCGGCTTTATTGATTTTGAAATCTAAAAATAAGCCGGTAAAAACAATGTCTTTGTCTTTGGTCTTTCTGATTTTCCTTTCGATTTTTACTTTGTATGCTTTTAAAGACAGCCAGATTGTTAAAACCACTCGTTTAAACAGCGCTGCTTCAATTTTTAACTATCACAATGAAAAAACTTTTAAAACTCGCGTAATGGCATGGGAAGCGGCATGGAAGGGCTTTAAAGAAAAACCGGTTTTTGGTTATGGACTTGAAAGCTACAACAAAGTTTTTGACAAAAATTTTCCGCCATTGCTTTATGAAAGAGCCGGTTCTCAAGTTTGGTTTGACCGGGCCCATAATGTATTTTTTGATCGCTTAATTACAGTTGGTATACTTGGATTTTTGGCCTATCTGGCATTTGTTTTATTGCCGGCAATCTATCTGTTTTTTTGGCTTTTTAGAAAAGACAATTTGGAAAATAATGAGCAAAAAGCAAAAAAGACATTTGCAATTGTCTTTATTGGTTTGACTGTTGGTTTTTTAATTCAAAATTTGGCGGTTTTTGAAACAATTACCACTTATATAATTTTATTTTTTACTTGGGCTTTTTTGGCAAAAATTTTGGAAAAAGACATTTTTAAATTTTCTTTTTATTGGGCAAAAGGAATTTGGCTTGTTGGTTTTGTTTTTTGCCTTATTGCGATTGGTCCATTAACGTGGTTTGTAAATATTAAGCCGGCTCAAGCTAATTTACAAGTTGCCAAAGCAATGCATATGTCAAAAATTATGGACCAGCCACCTGAAAATTATTCTTTTTTTGACATCGTTGATCAATTTAAGGTTGGCCTAGAAATGGAAACTTATGGTAATCCGGAATATCAAATTCAATTTATTGACTTTATTGGCACAACACTTGCAAATCTAGGCGAGGTAGTTGACTCAGTTAAAACGATAATTGTTTATACTGATGAGATGGTTGAAAAGCAAATAAATATGCAACCCAGTAATTCAAAAAATTATTTAGTGGCAATGAGACATTATAATTATACTTTTGCTTCCTTGCCTGATGATAAATTTGAGAGGCTAAATAGGTCTTTGAGTTTTTTCCCAAAGTTTGCCGAGCTTTCTCCGACAAGGCCACATGTATATCAGGAGGCCGGCTATACAAATTTATATAAATACCGAAATTATGTGCAAATCGGAGAAGATGATTTGGCAGCAGAGGCGCTTAAAGAAGCAGAAAAGTACTTTGAAAAAACAATTGAACTTAATTCAAATGTCGTTGAATCTTACATTAATTTGATTATGCTTTATCTTAATTCAAGCCAAGATGATGAAATCTACGAAGTTATCGCCAGAATGGAAGAAAATGAAGTCAGCTATAAAAATGAATTTTATCTGACAAATATGCTTCAGCTTGCCGGAGCAAATCAAAATTATAAATTAGCGGTACATTTAAGCGAGAAGTTAATTGAAATTAATCCCGATGAACTTGGGCTTTGGAATAATTTGGCAGTTGCCTATGCTTATTTGGATCAAAAAAACAAGGCAATACAAACTGCCGAGAAAATGAGAAAAGTTTTTTCTAATATAACCGGACTTGATAGAGAAATTGACACTTTTATTCAAGAAGTTCAAGAGGGAAAATATAAATTGGAGTAATTTATATCTAGGCGCTGAGATTTTTGAGTGGCAAGTCTTGAAAGCATTACTTTGTCATTTCGAGCGACAGTCGCCGAAGGCGACAGGAGTCGAGAAATCTCACATGCTTTTATGTCATTCTGATGAAGTCGTTTTGGGTGATTGATGAAGAATAATAAGCGCTTCATTCTTGATAAACATTTTCTGTCTCTTTTACCATTTTTTCTAAACTGAAATAATCTTTTACATCAATATTTGCTTGGTTGGCTAATTGACTAGCCAAGCTTTTATTTTCAAGAAGTTTTATTATTGCATCAGTCAATTTATTTGGATTAGCAGGCTCAACCAAAAGGCCGTTTTTCTCGTTTTTAATCAATTCCGGTATGCCACCAACTTTGGTTGTCACTATTGGCAGGCCGGCTCGCATTGCTTCTAAAAGGGCATAAGGAAAGCCTTCTTTAATGGATGGCAGAACGTAAATATCAAAAGCTTTAAGATATTTTTTTCCGTCCAAAACTTTTGACAGAAAAAAATTATTATGCAGCTTAAGGCTATTGATTTTTGATTTTAATTCTTTTTCCAGTTGGCCAAAGCCGATTAATCTGAAAATTACATTGGGAAACTGATCTGTCAGTTTTTTAGCTGAGGAAATTAAGTATGTTAGACCCTTTGTTTCATAAAAGTTAGCAATTGTGCCAATGACAATTTTTTCCAACGGTAAATTTAGCTTTTGTCTCGCAACGTCCCTGTCAAAAAAAATTATTTTTTCAATGCCGTTATTTATTGTGATAAGTCTATTTTCCGGAGCAATTTTATTTTCAATTCCGGCTTGCCGGTCAAACTTTGAAACGCAAATCAGCTTATCTTTGTATCTGGCAGAAATTTTTTCAGCAAAAATATAAAAGTTTTTTTTAAAATTACTCATCGGTTCATTAAAAACAAAACCATGGACAGTATAAATAATCTTTCTTACTTTTGAGTGTTTTCCGGCAATTGCGCCTATTACTCCGGTCTTACTGCTATTCAAGTGCAAAATGTCGGGTTTTATTTCTTTGATTAATTTTTTTATTTCAAAATAAGCTTTTAAGTCTTTAAGCGGGCTGATTTTTCTTAGTAGATGCTTTAATTTGTAATTTTTTATTTCATGCTGGTTAAGTTTATTAAAGAGTTCCTCGTTTCCTCCGGCAGCAACTGTTATCTCATATTTTTCAGATGGTAAATTAGTTGCCAAATCAAAAATATAGCGCTGTGCTCCGCCCCATTCTGATTGAGTAATAATGTATAAAATTTTGCTTTTTTTAGCCATTTTTAAAATTGTTATTAAATATTAAATATTAACTATTAAGCATCAAAAACGAGGTTGACTGAAAGCTAAATTTATATAATAATGATAAGGTATAATTCATTAATAATCAAGCTTAATTTTGCTAAATTGCAGTAATTTACTAACAATCAATATTGGTTTTTAGTTAAGTTTTTTGAAATATAAAACCCCTCACCCGCTGAAACGAATCGAAGTGCCCTCTCCCACAAGGGGAGAGGGCAGTCCAAATTAAAATTTTAAAGGAGAAGAATAAAAAATTATTTTCAAGTTTTTCCCCCTTTTTGGTGGTTGTTGAGGTGGCTTAAGGATAGGTTTGGGGAGGGGTTTCAAAGTAAATCTTTTAAATCAAACTTCGCAAAAAGCAATTTCTAGATTTCCCCCCTACCTTGGTTGTTGCAGAGGCAAAATGGAGAGAAAGGCTAGGGCAGAGAGGAAGTTAAGTTAAAAGTAATTTTCCAGGCTTTACATATCTCGCAGGGGAAAGAGATTGATTGAATTAAAATCTTTTAAATCAAACTCCGCAAAAAGCAATTTCTAGATTTCCCCTCTCCCCTTGTGGGAGAGGGTTAGGGAGAGGGGGTGGAGTAGAGAATAAAACCACGGCAAAATAAAATTATGAAAAAAAGATTAGTAAAAATAGCAAGAGTTTTAAGAAAGAATTCAACCGATCAAGAATCAAAATTATGGTATAATATTAAAAATAAAAATTTTGCCAATTTAAAATTTCGTCGTCAATATCCTATTGGTGATTATGTTGTAGATTTTTGTTGCCCTGCCAAGAAATTAGTTTTAGAGTTAGACGGCAGTGGTCATTTATTGGCTAATCAGAGAGTAAAAGATGAAATCAGGGATAAATTTTTAGTAGAGCAGGGATTTCAAGTTATTAGAATAAATAATAGTGATATTAATGGAAATTTAGACGGAGTTTTAGAAAGCATTTTTAATTTATTAGACAGAGATTAATTTTGTAGGTTTGCTTTTACCCCTCACCCGCTAAAAAAATCAAAGTGCCCTATCACGCAAGGGGAGAGGGGTTAGAAGTAAAGTTTTTTGCAAAGCTAAATAAAAAAAATATTTTCAAATTTTCTCTCTCCCTTGGTGGGAGAGGGTAGGGGTAAGAAGGATGAAAGTAATATATGATTTTCTTTTACCTTGGCAATAAATTATAATCAAAGTTAAAATCTAATTTCCGCACAAAGCTTTATTTAAGCTTTCCCTCTCCCTTGGTGGGAGAGGGGGAGTAGAGTAAAATAAAAAGATTCATTCCATTGATTTTTAAAGCAATAATTATATAAATAAATTATGGAAACAAAAATTTGTGTCGTCGGTCTAGGCTATGTTGGATTGCCTCTGGCTTGCCTGCTTTCAAAAAAATACAAAGTTTATGGGTTTGATATAAGCGAAAAAAAAATAAATAATCTTAAAAACGGCTATGATGAAACAGGAGAAGTTGAAAATTTTTCTGATTTTAATTTGGAAATATCCAGCGATCCGGCAATTATAAAAAATGCAAATTTTATAATTGTTGCCGTTCCCACACCGGTAAAAGAAGATTTTACGCCTGATATCAGCTTGGTTTTAAGCGCTTCCGGCCTTGTCGGTCAAAATTTGCAATCCGGCTCAATTGTTGTTTACGAAAGCACCGTTTATCCAGGATGCACCGAAGAAGACTGCCTGTCGGTTTTGGAAAAAGAATCCCGGCTTCAATTAAATAAAGATTTTGGTTTGGGCTACTCGCCTGAGCGGGTTAATCCGGGCGACAAAACCCATACAATTGATAAAATTTTTAAAATTGTTTCAGGAAGTGACGAAAAAACCTTGGAAAATATAGCTGAAGTTTACGGTTCAATTACTCAAATTCATAAAACAACTTCGATTAAAGTTGCTGAAGCAGCGAAAGTTATTGAAAATGTTCAGCGAGATTTGAATATCGCTTTAATGAATGAATTAGCTCTTATTTTTGAAAAAATTGGTATTGACACAAAAGAGGTGATAAAAGCCGCTTCAACTAAGTGGAATTTTGGCAAATATTATCCGGGGCTTGTTGGCGGACATTGTATCGGAGTTGATCCTTATTATCTAACTTATAAGTCAAGAAAGCTGGGGTATGAACCAAAAATAATTTTAGCCGGCCGAGAGATTAATGAGTATATGGCTGAGCACGTCGCAAAAAAAATGATAAGCAAAAACCGGGTAATGATACTAGGATTGACTTTCAAGGAAAATATCCCTGATATTAGAAATAGCAAAGCCAATGATATTTGTAGAATACTGACTGATTGGGGTAAAGAAGTTTTCGGCTTTGATCCTTTGGTTGAAGATAAAAATTATTTAAAGAAAAATTTTTGCCAAACCATTTTGGAGAGCTGGCCGCCGAAAGAAAAATTTGGTGGTATTATTGTTTTTTCTCCACATAATGAATTCAAAGATGAAAAATATTCATTGGAAAATCTTAGAAATATTTGTGATGAAAATCCGATCATTTTTGATATTAAAGGTTTTTACGATAAATCGGAAGCTGAAAGTCTTGGTTTCAAATATTTAACATTATAGAAAAACTTTTAACTTTAAAATTTTAACTATAAACCATGCGCATTCTAATAATATCTCTGGCTTACCCGCCGTTTATAGGTGGAGCTGAACTGGCAGTAAAAGAAATTACCGATCGAATTTTTGATGTCAGTTTTGATATGATTACGGCAAATTTGGATGGAAAACAAAAAGAATCTGAAAAAATCGGAAACATACAAGTTTATCGAGTTGGCAGTGGAAAAATGTCTAAATATTTTTTCCCATTTTCCGCTTTTAAAAAAGCTGAAGAGCTTCACAAAAAAAATAAATATGACGTTGTTTGGGCAATTATGGCTAATCAGGCAGGATTGGCCGCTTTGCGATTTAAAAAAACTTTTCCAGAAGTGAAATATCTGCTAACCTTGCAGGAAGGCGATTCATTAAAGAGAATCTGGTCGCGAACTTGGTTTATGAGGCCCAGGTATAAAGAAATTTACATGAAAGCGGATTTAATTCAGCCAATTAGTAATTTTTTAGCCAACCGAGCAAAAAAATACGGTTATAAAGGAAGAATGGAAATAGTGCCCAACGGAGTTGATCTGACTAATTTCAGCAAAGAGTATAATGAAAATGATTTGGCTGAATTTAAAAAAAGTCTTGGTCTAGAACAAAATGATAAAATTATCACAACCATTTCTCGTTTAGTGCATAAAAACGGAATTGATACATTAATAAAATCAACAAAAAATCTTCCGGTAAAAGTTTTGGTAATTGGCAGTGGTAGACTTGAAAATAAACTCAAGTCATTGGCTCAAGAAATAGGCGTTAGAGATAAAGTTTTATTTTTAGGTTATATTCCCTCAAAAAATTTACCAAAGTATCTTAAAATAACAGATGTATTTGTACGCACTTCTCGTTCTGAAGGTCTTGGTTCGGCTTTCTTGGAAGCCATGGCTGCCGAAGTTCCGGTCATTGGAACGTGTGTAGGTGGAATTCCTGATTTTTTGAAAGTCGATGAAACCGGCTTATTTTGTGAAGTGGGCAATCCGGCGGATTTAGCAGAAAAGATTAAAATTTTACTTGCCGATTCGGAATTGAAAAAAAAATTAATAGCCAATAGCAAGAAGTTGGTTATGGAAAACTATGACTGGTTGCCAATTTCTGAAAAAATGGAAAATATTTTTAAAGAGTTATGAAATTAATAATTGCAGCTGAAATTTTTCCACCGGATATTGGTGGGCCGGCAACATATAGTAAAAAATTTGCAAAAGAGTTAATTCATTTGGGTTGGGAGGTTGAACTAATTTGTTATAGTCAAAATAAGCAGAAAAATGATTTCAGTTTTAAGGTTTTTAGAATTATTAAAAGCAGGATTAAAGGTTGGCATTATTTTAAATATTTTTTTAAGCTATTACGTTTAGCTTTTAAGTGTGATGTAATTTATGCCCAAGGCCCAATAAGCTCCGGCTTGCCTGCTGTTGTAGTTGCTTTTTTATTGCGTAAAAAAGTTGTAGTAAAGGTTGTAGGTGATTATGCATGGGAACAATACATGAATAAACAAGTTAAATTATCAATTAGTAAAACTATTAGTATTGATGAATTTCAAAAGCGACAAGAAAAAAAATTTGATAAAAAAATTGAACTATTAAAATGGATTGAAAAGAAAGTTTGCAATAAAGCAGATAAAGTAATTGTTCCCAGTAGGTATTTGAAAAATATTGTACAAGGTTGGGGGGTAAAAGAACATAAAGTAAATGTAATTTATAATTCTATTAATTTAATGGATAAATTTGGTGCTATTGATAAAGTGAATGCAAGAAAAAAATTAGGATTTAATAGTAATGATTTTATTGTTATTTCAGTTGGTCGACCTGTCTCATGGAAAGGTTTTGGCATGCTTGCGATTGTATCATCTGAATTAATAGAGGAAGAAAATATTCCGCTTAAATTAAGATTATTAGGTGTTGATAATGTGTCACAGTTAAATAGGCTTATTAAACTGTATGAAGATCAGGTAGTATATGAAAACCAGCCTTTAAGTAATTCAGATAAAGTAGTAAGAGTTTTAAAAGTAGAGGATATTAAAGACTTTCCTGCAGGGATACAGCCAAAGTTAAAAGTTTATGAATACTTACTAGCAGCAGATTTGTTTGTTTTAAATACTGCTTACGAGGGCTTACCCCACACTATTTTAGAAGCTATGGATGCTGGTGTTCCTGTGGTTACTACAAATATGTGTGGCAATCCGGAAGTTGTTACGGATGGATATAATGGTTTACTAATTGAATATAATAATAAAGAACAACTCAAAGAAGTAATTTTAAAACTTTATAATAATAGAGAATTGTGTCATAAATTAGTAGCTAATTCTAAAAAAGTTTTAGAAAAATTCACATTTAATAAGATGATTAGTGATACTATTAAAACTTTAAAATCAATATGAAAGTGCTTATGCTTTCAATTGACAGAGGCTTACTTGGCGCGCGACAGTTAGGAGATGTAGTTGAACGTCACAAAAAATACGGCGAATTTGTTGATCAATTGGATATCGTTGTTTTTTGCAAGACAGGTTTTAATAAAAATATAATTTCAGAAAAAGTAGCTGTCTATCCGACAAATTCTAAAAGCAAATTAAAATATTTTTTTGACGCAAAGCACGTAGGCAAAAAGCTGTCTAAAAAAATAAAGTATGATTTAATTGTGACGCAAGAGCCTTTTTTGACTGGTTTAGTAGGCGTGTGTCTAAAAAATGAATTTGGCAATAAATTATTAGTACATTTACATGGGGATTTTATTGGGCTATATATGTTATTTGCCAAAATATTTGTTTTGCCAAAAGCCGATGGTATTAGAGTAATGAGCCAAGGGCAGAGAGATAAATTGATTAAAGCGGGAATAGATGAAAATAAGATTAGAGTAATTTCTACACCTGTTGATTTGGATAAATATTTAAATCAAGAATCAATGATTAAGAATAAAGAATTAAGAATTAAGAATAAAGAATTGAGAATAATTCTTCATGTTGGGCGCGATGATAAAGTTAAAGATTATCCAACTTTGATCAAGGCTTTTAAAATAGTTAGCCAAAAATTGCCGAACACTAAATTTGTTCAGGCCGGAGCTGACCTTGAAATTAAAAAAGCGATTCAAAATTTCGGCCCGCTTGAAGTAGATATCTTGGGAAAAGTCAGCGCTGAAAATCTGATAAATATTTATCACAGATCCGATGTTGTGGTTTTAAGTTCAACTTCTGAAAGTTTTGGTAAGGTCTTGGTTGAGGCCAACGCTTGCGGTAAGCCGGTAGTGTCAACAGCAACAACCGGTGCCAAAGAAATTATTCAACATGGTTATAATGGATATTTAGTGCCGGTTGGCAATGCCAATGCTTTAGCGGAAAATATTTTATACCTTTTGAATAATCCTGAATTGGCAAAAACGATGGGAGAAAATGGCCGTAAATCAGTTCAGGAAAAATATGGTGACAATACCGAAAAAATAATTAATTTTTGGAGAGAAATAATTAAGTTATGAAAAAAATAATTTGTCATAATCTCTTTAGAGAGGAATTTGAAGTTGATTCCAGTAAATTATATTTCAGGCCTTCAATTTATGGAATTTTAATAGAAGATAAAAAAGTGCTATTGTCCAGACAACATGGTGGTTATGATTTTCCCGGTGGCGGAATCAATATTGACGAGACTTTGGACGAAGCCTTAAAGCGTGAATTTTGGGAAGAAACCGGAATAATTATAGAGCCTGTTATACCCATTCATTGTGAAACTTCGTTTTTTTGCCCAGCACATTCACCAAAACACAAAAATGAATATTGGAATTGCGTTTTGATTTATTACCTGGTTAGAAAAATTGGCGGAAAAATTTCAAAGGATAATTTTGACGAAGAAGAAAAAAACTATGCTGATTTGCCGGAATGGATTGATATTGAGAAAATTACAAAATTGAAATATTATAATTCCGTTGACAATCAAAAGATTATACTGAAAGCGGCTGAATTAATAAAATCAGTTTAATTTAATAGTTTATAAGTTTTAATAGTTATGAAGTTATTAATGATTACAAGAAAAGTTGATAGAAACGATCATTTGGCAGGGTTTACTTATAATTGGGTAAAAAAAATTGGAGAGCAGGTTGAAGAACTTAGAGTAATTAGTTGGCAGGAAGGGGACAGCTTTGGCTTGCCGGAAAATATTAAAGTTTATCATTTGCCGACCAATGGTAATAAGTTTTTGAAGATTATAAAATTCAAATTATTAGTTTGGAAAAATTTAAACGGAGTTGATGGAATTTTTTGTCATCAAATGCCAATTTATACTATTATTGCCGGATTTTTGGCTCGTTTAAAGGGAAAGAAGGTAGTTAGCTGGTATATGCACAAGCAAGTTGATTGGCGAGTTAAACTGATGGAAAAGATTGCTAACGTTATTTTATCAGCTTCAAAAGAAAGTTTTCGCCTGCCCTCTAAAAAATTAGTGATTACCGGTCATGGAATTGATATTAAAATGTTTAAACTGGGTCAAAAAAATCAAAATAATGATATTTTTAAAATAATAAGCATTGGCCGAATTTCCCCAACAAAAGACTATGAATCAATGATTAAAGCAGTTGATATTTTGGTAAAAAAGGGAATTAGTAATATAAAATTAACCATTATTGGTGATGCTGGTCTTGCCTCACAAAAGGTTTATTTTGAAAATTTAAAACAAATGTATTTAAAAATGGGTTTACAGGGAAAAGTTGAATTTTTAGGGTCAAAACCCAATAATGAGATTTCTGCTTATTTACAGCAGTCGGATTTGTTTATTAATATGAGTAGTACCGGAAGTATAGACAAAGCGGTTTTAGAAGCAATGAGTTGTGGCTGTTTAGTTTTGACCGCTAACGAAGCTTTTTTAGGCATCTTACCTGAAGAATTAAGAACTGAAAGGGATAATCCACAAATACTTGCGGGAAAAATAAAAGCAATTATTAATATCCCATCAGAAAAATCTAGCAAATTAAGAGAAGATCTAAGGCAAGAAGTTGTAGAAAACCATAATTTGGATAATTTAGTTAAAAAAATAGTGCAATGTTTTTCAAAAGATTAAAATTAGAGTTTTTCTATTTACGTAAAGCGTTTTTTGAGTATCGCGCTGGCTTTAAATATATTTATAATAAATTTATTTTAGCTCCGAAAATTTTAAAAACAAATAAGATTTTAGAAAAACCCATAAATAATAATGATTTATCTATTCATATTTTGACTTGCCACAAAGATTTAGTAATGACAGTCTGGTCGTTAGCTAGTTTCTACAGAAATATTGAGGTGGTTGGACAACTTTTCATTCATAGCGACGGAAGCCTTAATTCAACAGATGAAGATATTCTAAAGAAATTTTTTCCGAATGCAAAAATAATTGTTCCAGGTTACTTATTTGAGAAATATAATTTAGAATTAAATAGCTATTTAATTGTAAGAAAATTTAGAATAGAATTTACCAATTATTTTTTGCTTAAAAAATTGATTGATCCTTATTTTGTTTCCGATAAAAAATTTCGTTTAATTATTGATTCTGATTTATTATGGCTTTCATCGGCCAAGGAAATTAGCAGCGCTGTCATTGAAAATAAAAGTCAGGCATTAATGATGAAGAATAATAATAGCTGTTATATTTATTTTAAAAGTGGCAAATCAAGCGATAATTTAGCGTCTTTTAATTCCGGAATTGTTTTGTATAACAAAATCGATTTTAACCTGGATAAATTGTCAGACTATTTAAGCAAGATTGATATTGAGAATAAAGAGAATTCTCATTTTATTGAACAAGCTGGTTATGCCTATTGTTTAAATAATCTGGTTTCGTTGCCTGAAAACTTATACTCTATAAAAGATAAAATTGATGGTAAAACGGTCGTTAAGCATTATACCAGTCCACGGCGGCCATTATTTTTTATTGAGGGTCTAGAAATTTTAAAGGATAGAATATTAAATTAAATGTGTGGAATAAATGGTTTTAATTGGAAAAGTCAAGAATCAATTCAATTAATGAATAAATTGATTTCTCATCGTGGACCAAATGGTGGTGGAATTTTTTGCAATGATAATTTTTCTTTAGGCCACAGGCGTTTGGCAATTTTGGATCTTTCGGAAAGTGGAAAACAGCCAATGGAGTTTGAAGGTTTGAAGATTGTATATAATGGTGAAGTCTATAATTTCCAAGAAATCAGAAGAGAACTGGAAAAATTAGGATATACTTTTTACTCAAACACTGACACGGAAGTTGTTTTGAAAGCCTATCACTGCTGGAAGGAAAAATCCCTGCAAAAATTTAATGGTATATTTGCATATGCGATTTTAGATGAAAAAGGTAGGACTCTTTTTATGGCAAGAGACAGATTGGGTGTCAAGCCTTTATATTATTACCAAAAAGAAAATAGATTGATTTTTTCTTCGGAAATTAAAGCCATATTAAGTCATTCAAATATAGATAAGACAATAGTTCCAGAAAGAATCAGTTTTATTTATCAAATGAACTGTCTTCCGGGAGAGTTGACAATGTATAAAAATATTCATATGCTTCCTGCGGCAAATTGGGCTTTATACAAAGATGGTAGAATTGCAAAAAAAAGATACTGGGAGATTAATGATTTTGAAGATATTAAAAGTAAGGAAGGAATAATTTTTAAAATAAAAGAAATTTTAAACGATTCAGTGAAGATAAATATGATTAGTGATGTGTCACTTGGAGTTTTTTTATCCGGGGGATTTGATTCAAGCATTATCACGCTTTTAGCCGGTAAATACTCAAGATTGCCAGTTAAGACTTATTCTGTTGGTTTTGAAGTGGATAAAAATCAGGATGAAAAATTTAACGCGGATTTTTATTTGGCAAGAAAAACCTCTAAATTTTTTGGAACTGATCATCACGAATTATTTTTAAAAAAAGGCAAGGCTTTGGAATATGTATCAGAAAAAATGGCTGATAATTTGGAGTTGCCAAACGCTATGACAACAGCTATCCCAAGCTATTGGCTCTCGGAAATTGCAAAAAAAGAAGTTTCAGTCGTCTTGGGGGGGGACGGTGGAGATGAATTATTTGGTGGATATCCAAGATACAATTTATCTTTTATGTTTTCTCAGTGGCTTAAAATTCCTGCCTCAATAAGAAGGTTGGTGCCGACTAAGCTAATAGGAAATATGTTAGGAAAAAAAGATCTGCATGAACGGTTGAATTTATCAAGTGACGTTGAAAGATATTGTACGTTAAAACTTCATCAAGGAAAAGATGTCAAAAAAGTCTTTAAAAACTGTTATAATTCAAATTTGACAATTGATTATCTTAATGAAAATTATTTTTCTAAAAAATTAACCGGCGATTTTGAAAAGCATTTTATGATAACCGATTCAATGACTTGGCTTACTGATCATTCATTATTAAGAACTGATAAAAGCACTATGGCCTTTGGGATTGAACAGAGAGTTCCTATTTTAGACTACAGGCTTGTTGAACTTTCTGCCAAGATACCCACTAAATACAAATTGAATTTTAAAGATAATAAAATTATATTTAAGGAAGCATTTGCCAAAGAGTTGCCTAGTCATTTATTTAATCAGCCAAAACGCGGCTGGCTTTCTCCGGCAGCGAAATGGCTTCGTGATGAACTAAAAGATTTTTCTTATGATGTTATAAATAAGAATTATACGCAGGGTTCTGAAGAGTTTATTGATTTTAAGGCTGCTAGGAAATTGCTTGATGACCACATTGAAGGAAAGAAATATAATTTGCATTTAATTTGGATTTTAATTACTTGGCAGCTTTGGTATAAAAAATGCTGTTTATAAATTTTATTTACACCTTATGAATAGTGATTCTAATATTCTAAAACCGGAAGAATACTTGGGGGAGTCATATCTTAATAAAGAAAGATGGGCAAGTTATTCAATACAGGCAGATTTAGTTCATAATTTTTTTCCCTTAGGGGAAATTTTAGAGATTGGTATTGGAAATGGAATAATAACCGAAATTTTGAGGAAAAAATATAATTTAACCACAGTTGATATTAATCCTTGTCTAAATCCGGATGTAGTCTCTTCAGTAGATGATTTAAGTGGTTTACCCGAATATAAGTTTGATGCTTCTTTATGTTTTGAAGTTTTAGAACATCTGTCTTTTAAGGATTTTAGTAAATGTCTTTCTGAACTTCACCGAGTGACTAGGCACTATATTTTTTTATCTTTGCCATATTGGGGTTATACTTTTGGCCTTAAACTAAAATTACCATTCCTTAGTGTTAAACAATTAAAATTTAAAATTTCTGGTTTAAAAAAACATAAATTTAATGGCCAGCATTATTGGGAAATCGGCAAAAAGGGATATTCTTTAAAAATGATAAAAAAAGAAATAAATAATAGTAGTTTAAAAATAATTAAGTCTTTTTGGGATATTGATGATCCATATCATTATTATTTTGTTTTGAAAAAATAAGTTTCGTATGAAGATTTTATATATTGCCAATATAAGAATACCAACAGAAAAAGCCCATGGCTTGCAGATTATGAAAATGTGTGAATCTTTTGTATTTGCCGGTGTGGAGGTTAAATTGATTTTGCCCACAAGAAAAAATTCAATTCAAACCGATCCGTTTGAGTATTATGGTATAAAAGATGATTTTGAATTAAAAAAATTAAAATCATTTGATCCTGATTTTTTGATTCCAATGCCGGCTGGTTATTATATTAAAGCGCAATTTTTGATATTTATTAAAAGCCTATTTTTTTATCTTATTTTCAAGAAAAACAAAAAAAATTATATTTTTTATACCCGTGATGAAATGCTTTTGCCGGTTTTGCAGCTGTTTTCTAAAAAGGTTGTTTGGGAATCTCATGCTCTGCCTAATAATAAAAAAAGATATTTTAAATATTGGAAAAAATGCTATAAAATTTTTTGTTTGACTAATCAAGTCAAAAATGACCTGATAAAATTAGGAATATGCGAAGATAAAATTGTAGTTTCGCCTGATGCGGTTGACTTGAAAATATTTGACATACCTGAAAGTAAAGAGGATGCCAGAAAAAAATTGAATTTGCCTCAAGATAAAATAATTTTAGGTTACACCGGCAGTTTTAAGACAAAGGGAA
Organism: uncultured Gammaproteobacteria bacterium; assembly: GCA_964497245.1. Lineage (GTDB taxonomy): Bacteria > Patescibacteriota > Patescibacteriia > Buchananbacterales > UBA6539 > CAZCCC01. The sequence goes on from CAZCCC010000001.1 coordinate 21,579, forward strand.
TGGATAAGGGGATAGCTGATATTATAAAAGCATTATCTATTATTGATAAAAAAAGGCAAGATGTAATTTTTTATTCAGTTGGGGGGAGCCAAGAAGATATTGAATTTTATAAAAAAATTGCCAGAGATTATAATATTTTGGAAAAATTATTTTTTATTGAAAAGGTAAGTCAAAAAGAAGTGGCTTTGTATCAAAAAGCCTTTGATATTTTATTGATGCCCTTTCCTTTTAATCAGCATTATGCATATTATATGTCGCCTTTGAAAATGTTTGAGTATATGGCAGCCCATCGGCCGATCATTGCTTCAGATTTGCCCAGTATTCATGAAATTTTAAATGAAAAAAATTGTTTGTTTTGTCGGTCTGACGACCCAAAAGATTTAGCCGAAAAAATTGATTACGCGATAGTGGAAAAGGTAGAGTTAAACAAGCTAGCTTCAGTGGCATTTAACAGCGTTAAGGAATATACTTGGTTGAAACGAGCTTCTAATATTATAAGTTGGCTTAACTAGCAATAAAAAATATGCTTTTATTTATTAAAAAAATTTTTGCAAGCAGCTTTTTGAAAACATTGATTTTAATTTTTTTACTTAAAGGCGTAGTGGTTTTTGCTGTATTTTTTGGGTTTCCCGATTTAGGCATTGATGGATTAAAAATTCCGCATGGCGGTGATAGCCGTGGTTATTATTCTTTCAGCCGTTATTTAATTAACGGAAATTTAGGCGGTGGTTCTCTGCCAATTGGTTATCCTTTGGTTATTATCCCAGTTATAAAAATTTTTCCAAATGTCGATGCGGTGCAGCTTGATTTTTATTTTTCTTTATTTCATTCCTTGGTAGCCTTTACTATTGCTGCCGGCTTACTTTATAAATTCATCGAGATAATTTTTAAGAAAGAATTTTACGCAAAGACGGCCGCCTGGCTTTTTGTTTTTTTTCCTTATTTTTTTTATTTTTTGTCTGGGTTTTTTTTAAAGTCCATACCATATGCTATTGACTTTCAGCAATCGCGTACATTACAGTTACTTTGGCTTCAGTCAGGCTCAGATTATCTTTCAACAGCTATTATCTTTGGTATTTTTTTGGCAATTTTATTTTGGAATAGATTTGGAAATAATCATTTATTTTGGTTTGGGCTTGGTGTTGGTTTAATAGTAGTGATGCGACCGCAAAATTCGGTTTTACTAATATTAGGTTTAATTTTAATTTTATTAGCTAGAAAATGGCATTGGTTTTTTTGGTTTTTAATGGGAATTATTCCTTTTGTGGGCATACAATTGCTGATTAATTTTTTAACAGAGAGCCAGTTTTTTAGTTTTGGTTATGATGCATCAACTAATGATAATATAGCTAGTCTAGAAGAACATGGCGCTGTAATATTTTCGCCATGGAATACATTTAAAATAATTAGTTATTTGGATCGATATGAGGTATTATGGCTTGGTGTTTTCATTTTATTATTTTTATCCCTATTATTTTTAATTGGTTTATATTGGATATATAATAAAAATAGGATTGTTTTTGTTTTATGTGGTTTAATTTTACCGGTTTATATTTACTCATTGACTTGGTTTGAGCCGGTTTACCGAAATCCGCGCTATTTTTTTCCGATAATTCCGTTGGTTTTCGTTATAATTTTTTCTTGCTATAATTATTTTTTAGAATTTTATGCTAAACAAAAATGAAAAATTAAGCGTCATTGTTCCTGTTTACAATGAAGCTGGTGGAGTTATTAATACAATTGATTCATTAAAAACGGTTCTTGATAAATTTGGTTGCAGCTACGAAATAATTGTTGTTAATGATGCTTCAACCGATAAAACTGTCGATTTACTAAAACAAATTGAACGTATTAAAACTCTTAATAACCCATATAATCTCGGCTATGGAGCTTCTTTAAAAAAGGGAATAAAAGAAAGTAATGCTGACTGGATTTTGATTATTGATGCTGACGGAACTTATCCAATTGATTATATTCCCAAGTTGCTTGAACCGGCAGGGGATTACGACATGGTTGTAGGCAACCGTCAGCATGAAAAAGATCATTTTGGCCGAAAACCTGCCAAGTGGATTTTAAAAAAACTGGCTAGTTTTTTGGCTGGCTATCACATACCAGATTTAAATTCAGGAATGAGGATTTTTCGCAGAAGTATTGCTTTGGAATTTTTTCATCTTTTTCCTTCCGGGTTTTCCTTTACCAGTACAATTACCATTGCCTGTTTTTCCAATGATTATACGGTTAAGTATATAGACATTCCTTATTATAAAAGGATTGGACAATCAAGTATCAGGCCATTTCACTTTTTTAAATTTGCTGCTTTAATATTGAAATTATTTTTTTATTTTAAGCCCCTTAAAATGATTACTCCGTTAGCTTTAGCATTTGTTTTTTTCGGACTTGCAAAAATGATTCGTGATATTTTGGTAGTGCATTACATTGGAACACTGGCTTCACTATTAATTACCTTTGGTGTTTTATTATTTTTTATATCTCTGATTTCCGAAATAATCGTCAAGCGCATATCTCGTTAAATAATATGAAAAAACAATTAATTCGTTACACTTTGGGCGGTTTTCTAAGTTATGGAATAAAAATAGTTTTGACTTATATTGCCGCCGAGTTTTTTAATGTTTGGTATTTTGCCGCCTATTTAACGTCTTTGGCAACGGTTATAATAGTTAATTTTATAATTAACGCCCGTTGGATTTTCCCTGGAGGAAAACCATCAGTTAACTGTTTTTTTAAATATCTTTTTAGTGTCTTAATAATTTCTTTAATAGATTCCATTTTTGTTAAAACAGCAACTGAATTTTTAGGACTGCATTATATTTTGTCAATTATTGGGGTAACCACTACTTTATTTGTTTTGAAATTTTTTATTTATAAACGTTTTGTTTTTGTTTAATCATTATTTTATAATTAAAAAGGTCTTATTTAAGCCTTTTATATTAAATTAATTGATACCTATTGACATCTTTTGACACCTTTTGGTATAATTGTTAATGTTTAATTCTCAAAATATAAATTAACAATATGCCTGAAATAAATCCAAATGAAGTATATACTTCAAATGAAACCCAAGTGCTGCTAAAGGTTAGCTCAAGCACAATGAAGCGTCTTTTAAAAAAGGGATTAATTAGAGCCAATAAAGTTGGTGGGCAATATCGTATTTTAGGTAAAGAAATTTTACGTTTAATTTCGCCGGAATTGGAGCAAAAAGCAGTTGATGTTTATCAGGCAATAAAGAAAAACGCAGTTGATAAGATTAATAAGTGGTAACTATGAAGGTAATATTTTATTGCCTTATTTTAATATTGGAGCGCCTTTTTCCAACAAGGGATATTGCGGTAATTTTATACCATCGGATTGACGACGACGGCAATTATTCAGTAAAACCCGAATTATTTGAAAAACAATTGAAACATCTTAAAAAACTTGACTATGTATCAATTTCTCCCGAAGATCTAAAAGGTTTTTTAGATGGCAAAATTAATTTGTCGAGAAGAAGCATTTTAATTACTTTTGATGATGGTTTTAAGGATAATTACTCTATTGCTTACCCTTTGTTAAAAAAATATAATTTTACAGCAACCTTTTTTATTTCAGCCCGCCATATCGGAAAATTAAGCGATTATTCTGAAAAAATAAAAAATAAGGAAATGATGAGCTTCGCTGAATTGTCAGAATTAATTGAAAATGGTTTTACGGTTGCCAACCATTTTTATTCCCACAGGAATTTAACCGAAATTTCTGATCAGGAAATTGAGTCTGAATTTAACCATGCATGTGAAATTTTAAGTAATATTGTAAATTCTGAAAATGATTTGAAATATGTAGCTTATCCGAGAAACCGAACCACGAGCAACGTTTTTGCCACTTTGAAAAAAGTTGGAGTAAAATTAGGTTTTGGTGGAAATCCTGCTTTAGTTAGTGGAATCGTCGATTATTTGAATATTCCGAGAATAGAAATATTCGGTAATAATTCAGTATTGAAATTCAGGGTTAAAATTTCTGGGCATTATTACAGATTAATTAATTTATTTCGATAAGATATGGTGATTAAAAGGAATTTATTTCTTTTTAAAACTATCCGTTTTGTTTTGGAACCGTTGCCGGAAGAAATAGAAAAGCTTAAGAAAATATATTTAATGATAAACTGCTTATCCTATCAAGAATTATCTTTAGCCGGTTTTGAAAAAAGGCAAAAAAAAACCCCTTTGATTGATTTGACAAAAACACTACCTGAAATCTTTTTTGCCTTTCACGATACAACAAGAAATGAAATAAGAAGATCCGAAAAAAATTTTGATTTAAAGTTTGTTAATGATGATGGTAATTTTAAAGAAGCATATAAGCTTTATTGCCGGCATGAAACATCACAAAAGAGGATACCGGAAAGTAAAAACGAGTTTTCTGGTTGTAAGGTATTTTCGGCATATTTCAAGGATAAAATGATTTCCACCATTATATGTTTTACAGGTTCTAAATATTTGAGAGCAAAATCTATAAGTTCCTTGCGCATGGAGTCATTTGACAAAGAAATGCTGAGATTGATAAGTTTTTCCACCAGAAGATTGGTTTGGGAGATATGCAAATATGGTAAAGAAAATGATTATTTTGGTTTTGATTTGGGATCAATTAATTTAGTCGATTCAAATAAAGCAAGTATTGCTCAGTTTAAAAACTCTTTTGGTGGAAAAATTGTTGATGAATATTTATACATTTATAAGTCAAAAATCTTTAAATTTTTTGAAAGAGTAGTTAAACTTAAAGTCTTAGCTTTAAAATTTTTATTAAAGAAAACTGATAATGAATAATAATCTTAGAACAATTATTATTGTAGTTGAAGAAGGTTTTACTGCTCGTAGTCTTTTACGTTCAAATTTTTTGACAAAGATAAAGGAAAATTTTGAAAGAATTGTTATTGTTGCTCCAAAAGCGAAACTCGATTATTATAATGAAAAATATTGTGACGATAGGATAATATTTGAACCGATGGATGAGGATAAAAATTCATTATTTCAAAGAGCAATATTCAAAATTATAAAATACAGTATTCATTCTAATATAAATAAAATAAAACTTTTACGAACTTTATATAATAAAGATGGTAAAGTTAAATTTAACAAGGATTTTTTCTTTTTCCCTATTTTATTTTTATGTTGGTTCATGGGTCAATACCGTTGGTGGCGATTTTTTTTACGAATGATTTATTCAACTACCCGTCTTGATGGAAGGTGTATTAAATTAATTGATAGGTATAAGCCAATGGTCGTGTTTGCTAATTATAGTGATATTAGTGTTAATAATTTTAATTTAAAATTGATTAGAGCATCTAAAAAAAGAAAAATAAAAACAGTTGGTAATATTTTTAGCTGGGATAATCTATTTAGTAAAGTTTTCATAACAGATTTTTCTGATTGTATTACTGTGCCGAACGGAATAGTTCGAGATGTAGCAGTTTTAATGGACGATGTCGATGCTAAAAAGATAATGGTAGTTGGTTTACCTCATTTCGATGTTTATTTTAATAAGAATATAATAAAATCAAAGGAATATTTTTTTAGGGAAATTAATGCTGATATTAATAAGAAGTTAATTGTTTTTGCTATTGGTATTAAAGATGCAATTAACGAAAATCATTTCTTGGATTTATTTAATAATCTAGCGAAAAGTTCTTTTTCTAATATACAATTCTATATTAGGCCATATCCCAAGGTTGGGCTTAAACAGAATATAGTTGATAAATTTAAAGGTAATGTTAATATTCTAATTGAAAATAGGCCAGCTAAAAATTGTGGAGTTTATTTTGAATTTTTTGATAATGATCCAGAGTTTTTAGCTAACTTATTATTACATTCAGATGTTTTAATTACTTATTATTCTACTATTATTATTGAATCATGCATTACTGACACTCCAATAATAAATCTTAATTACTCCGGAGGATTGTCAAATAGCTACTATCATCAGATACAAAGATATTATTATTATGATCATATTAAACAAATTTTAGATACTGGTTGTGCTAAGTGGGTAAATAATGATAAAGAATTAGTTAATGTCTTGAAACAATATTTAGATAATCCATTGACAGACCGCAATGCTAGGAAAAAGACAGTGATAGAACAGTTATCATATATTGATGGAAAATCAGCAGAAAGGTTATTTTTAGCTATTAGAAATACCATTAATAGTAAAAATGATTAGCTATGATTGACAAAAATATTTTAATTATTATTGAAACTGGCTATGTTGCCCGCAGTCTTCTGCGTTCAAATTTTTTATTTAATATAAAAAGTGATTTTTCAAAAGTAATTTTGGTTGTTCCAAGAGAAAAGGTTAATAGTTATAAAAAATTATATGGTTTTAATAATGTCATAATAGAATCAATAATTGATAGTTATCCTAGTATTTTTCAAAAAAAATTTAATATAATTTTAAAATATAGCATTCATGCAAAAGTGGCAAAATTAAAAATAATGAGGAAAATTTTCAAAGAGAGCGGGTTCAGGTTCAATATATGGATTCTTTATTTTCCACTAATATTTTTTTCTTATTTTTTAAGTCGATTTAAGCTTTGGCGTAAAATTTTAAGATTTATATATTCATTTTTTCCTGTCAATATTGATTGTATTAATCTTCTGAAAAAATATAATATTGACATTATTTATGCTAACTATACTAGCATAGGGGTAAGGGATTTTAATTTGAATATATTAAAAGCTGCAAAAAGTTTGGGGATCAAAACCGTAGGAAATATATTTAGTTGGGATAATTTATTTAGTAAAGTCTTTATAACAACACATACTGATTTTATTACTGTCCCAAATCAACAGGTAGCCGAGGACGCTGTTAATATTGGTGATTTCAAAAGAGATTCGGTAAAAATTGTTGGCTTGCCTCATTTTGATTTTTATTTTAATCACAAATTAATTCTCCCAAAGGATGATTTTTTTGATAAAATTGGTGCAAATCCAAAAAAAGATTTTTTCATTTTTGCTTTTGGGGCCGGTAACCAAAGAGTTGATTATGAATATTTTTTAGACCTGCTTAATAAAATTTCAGAAAAATGTGGAGGAATTCAGTTTTATCTAAGGCCTTATCCAAAAAATTATTACAATAAGAGTATTTTAAATAAATATTTTGGTAACAAAAATTTAATTTTTGAAAAAAGACCATTAGATAATTTAGAAAACCTTGGTAATAATTTTGAATTTCCAGAAGAAGATAATCAGCTTCTTTTTAATTTACTTTATCATTCAAGGGGACTTATTTGTTTGACTTCTACACTTATGATCGAGGCTTGTTTGATGAATACGCCGATAATTAATCTGCTGTATCTCGGGGATAAAAAGATAAATTATTATTATCGGCCGGAGAGACATTATGAATTAGACCATATAGTCAGAATTTTTAAAAGAAATTTTTCCATTAAAGTTAGGAATGATAACGAGCTAGTAAATGCCATTAATTCTTACCTTATGAATAAAGAGCTGCACCAAAAGGAAAGGAAAGAAACTGCGCTAGAACAAATGCATATTGTTAATGGTACCTCGGCAAGAGAATTAGCTGCTGTTCTTTCTAGTGTCGGGAGGGAAATATAATATGAGACTTTTAATTGTCATGTATCATCATATAGATTCAGAAAAAAAATATAAATCAGGGATTTATCCGATTTCGATAGAAAGATTTACCAAGCAGCTTGATATTATTAGGAAAAAATATACTTTTATAAATGAAGATAAATTGGTTAAAATAATAGGGGGATCAGACAAATTGCCAGATATAAATTTTTGTTTTTTAACTTTTGATGACAGTCTCCGCTGTCAATATGATAATGCCATACCTGTGCTGAAAGAAAGAAGAATTCCCGCAACTTTTTATATAAATAGTAAACCTTATCTTGAGAATAGTGCTTGCAGTGTCCATTTGATACATTGGCTTTTGACATTTCTCGATCCAAAGAAATTTTTGGAAGAAATTTATACCAATTATAATAAAATAACTGGTAATATATTAATCTTATCTGAAGCGGAAGAGAAAGAAGCATCAAAATTTAAGAGGTATGATAATAAAGACATCTCAAAATTAAAGTTTATTTTGAATAACTATTTAGATGTAGGAATATCGGAAATAATTATTGGTGGTATTTTCAAGAAATATTCAAAGATTGGAATGCTAGATTTTTGTAAAAAATTATATATGTCGGTGGGCAATTTAAAAAATTTATTATCTGATAGTTTATTTAGTCTTGGAATGCATACAAATAGCCACATAAATATCAGTAAATTAAGCCAAGAATCTTTGAATAATGAATATCAATTGAATTACAATTTTTTATGTAAAATTGGAGCAAATGTTCAAGGGATAGCATATCCTTACGGAACCTTTGGAGATAAAAAAGATTTTGATTCTATCTTATCGGTTAATAAAAATATTGGGATTTTGTATGGGTTAACGACACTACGAAATATTAACATAAATTTAGATAGTCCATTTTATTTAAGTAGGTGTGATACTAATGACATTAAGGGAGGAAAAAACCCAATAATAAGCATTTAAAGTATATGATTAAAAGTACAGAAGACATGTTAAATATATTAAAAAAAGGGATTTTTTTTATCGCTGAAATTGGTAAAAATTTTATTCAAACATCAGATGAAAAAACAATCAATGAATATTTAGAGAACGCTAAGAAATTAATCAAGGCGGCTAAAGAAAGCGGAGCTGATGCGGTAAAATTTCAAACTCATAATTTAGATGATGAATTTTTGAAAATTAATGTTATTTCGCCGCATTTTTCATCAGTTGATCGTTATAATTGGATAAAGAGGAATCAGCAGGCTACTCCTTTGGAGTTTTGGCGCGAACTTAAGGATTATTCTGAACAGCTAGACATTTTATTTTTTTCAACGCCGATGAGCCGCGGAGCAGCAGAAATTTTAAGTAAAATAGATGTTCCTGTTTGGAAAATTGGCTCCGGAGATATATTAGATTTTGTTATGTTGGATTACGTGGCGCAAACAGGTAAGCCGGTCATAATTTCTACCGGTATGAGCAGCTTGGAAGAGATTGATAAAGCAGTTAATTTTTTAAGGGAAAGAACGGATAAAATAATCATTATGCACTGTGTTTCCAAATATCCTTGTCCGCCGGAAGAATTGAATTTAAAAACGATTAGATTTTTAGAACAAAGATATAATTTACCGGTTGGTTTCTCCAGTCATTCAATTAATGACAAAGATGCAGTCGCCGCCGCCATTGATTTAGGTGCTAAAGTAATTGAAAAACATTTTTCATTAAGCCGTGACCTATGGGGCCCAGACCATAAGGTTTCTTTAACGCCCGATGAATTTAAATCAATGGTTAATATGGCTTATAGCGGCAAAAAATCGAATTTTACTGACTTAGGTTCAGAATATAAAATATTAAATAATGATGAAATGGTGTTCCGGCCGATATTTCGTAAATCTTTGGTTGCCGGTAAAAATATTAAAGCCGGAGAAACGATTTCTAAAGAAAAGATTTATTCGATGAGGCCGCATGGCTATATTAATGGTCTACCGTCCGAAGAGTATGAAAATGTTATAGGGAAAAAGGCGTTGAAGAATTTAAATAAATATGATCCAATAACTATTAGTATAATAGAATAAAAAATATGGAAAAACGTAAAATTTGTTTTGTGATTACAAGTCAAATTCATTATGCTAGAAACAAGTTGATTATTCAGGAATTAAAAAAACGTGATGATGTAGAATTGCAGTTGGTAATTGCCGGTTCCGCGATATTAAAACAGTATGGCAACGTTGAAAAACTCTTAAAAGATGACGGAATTGAATTTCAGAGCAAGGCAACCATAATCGTTGAAGGCGGTAATCCTGTAGCCATGGCTAAAACAGCCGGGTTAGGCTTGATTGAATTTGCTTCAATCTTTGAAAATTTAAATCCCGATATCGTATTGCTTAGAGGTGATCGCTATGAAGTTCTTTCGGCTGCGATTGCCGCCGCTTATATGAATATAACTTTGGCTCATATAGAGGGTGGTGATATCAGCGGTAGCATTGATGAGAGTGTAAGACATGCAATTACTAAATTGTCCAATATACATTTTACAACCAATGCCGAATCTAAAGGCCGCGTTATACAAATGGGGGAAGATGAAAAATATGTCTTTGATTTTGGCAGCCCTGATGTTGAATTTGCCGCTATTAATAATTTTTCAGTCACGAATGAAGAAATCAATCAAATTGGAGTAGGCATGAAAGAGTTTAATATTAATAATAAATTCTTGATTGTAATACAACATCCGGTTACTAGCGAAATAAATGAAAATGGAAAAAATATTGAAGAGACGCTAAAAGCGATTTCTGATTTTAAAATGCCGACTCTTTGGTTTTGGCCCAATATTGATGCCGGCAATGATGAAGTCTCCAATGCCATTAGAAAATTCAGGGAGAATACAGATATTGACAGCTATACCCATTTTATAAAGTATCTTGCCCCGGATAAATTTTTATCATTACTTAGAAAAACCTCATGTTTGATCGGCAATTCATCGGCTGGAATTAAAGAATCTTCTTATTTTGGCACTCCTGTTGTAAATATTGGCAGCCGGCAGAACGGAAGGCTAAAGGGCAATAACTTGTTAGATGTCCAATATGATTCTGAACAGATAAAGAAAGCAATCAAGAAGCAATTAGATAATGGTTATTATCCTCAAGATAATATATATTTTAAAGGTAATTGCAGCAAACAAATTTCAGATACTTTGGCAAAAATCAAACTGTATACCCAGAAAAAATTTAATGATAAAATTAAGTAGCGTTTTATGAAAAAAAGATTAAATATTTTAGGCATAATTCCGGCCCGCGGTGGATCCAAGGGGATACCTAAGAAAAATATAAAAATTTTAGGTGATAAGCCGTTGATTTATTATACGATTAAAAGCGCAAAAAGAAGCGTTTATATAACTGACCTGATTGTGTCTACTGACGACTTGGAGATCGCAAAAATAGCTGAATCCTGCGGCGCTAATGTTCCTTTTATTCGGCCGAAGGAATTGGCTTTGAATGAAACTCCAATGCTTCCTGTTTTAAGGCATGCGGTTGATTTTATGGAAAAAAACAAAAATATTATTTTTGATTATATAGTAATCCTGCAACCGACATCACCTTTTAGACTGCCGGAAGATATAGATAAAACAATAGAAGTAATTATTGAAAAAGGCGCCGATAGTGCTGTCAGTCTGGTGGAAGTGGAAAGCCAGTTTCATCCAATGAAAATGAAAAAGTTCGAGGAGCAGAGGGTATTGTCTTATACTATTGATGAGCCGGAAGGAATAAATCGTCAGGATTTGCCAAAGGTATATAGGCGAAGCAGTGCAGTTTATGTTCAAAAACGAGATTTGATCGTTAAAAAGAATCAGTTATATGGTGATTATATTGTCGGACATATTGTGCCGGCAGAAAGATATATTGATATTGATAATGAATTTGATTGGTTAAAGGCAGAATATATGTTAAAAAAATTAAAAGATAGAGGATATAATTATTAAGTAATAAAATTAATATGGAAGAAAAAAAATTGTCAGATTTTAATTTTGATTTTGAAGCTTTAGTGAGTTGCCCTTTTTGCAGTAGCCAAGTTATGATACCTAATGGCAGGGTAAAATGGTATAGTTTTGACTTCTGGTATGTTTTTTGTCCATCTTGCGGATTAAAATATATGAATCCAAGACCGACAATCCAATCGTATAAAGATTTCTATAAAAAATTTTTTTGGGAACAGAAAATAACCAATACCGGTTTTCATCAAGAGGGTCAGATGTGGGGGCTTGATAAATATAAATTTGATAATGAAAAAATTTGGGATGCAAAAGATGGAAAAAAAAATCGGATTGAAAAGCAAAAAGCGCAAAGAATAAAAACTATAATCCCGGTGATTGAAAAAAGTATTAGTATCAACAGCAATTCAGATATTCTTGAAATTGGTTGCGGTTTTGGAGTCACTTTGAACGAATTAAGTTTGAAATATAATTGTAAATCTTACGGAATTGAGCCGTCGGAAGAAGCCAGAAAAACTATTTTAGAATATGGCAAGATTAATTTGATTGGCTATTATGCTGAGGAAATTGAAGAAATATCAACAAAAGATATAAAGTTTGATGTTATTATATTTTCTCATTCTTTGGAAAATACTGTTGACCCGATAAACATAATAAAATACGCAAAATTGTGTTTAAAGAATTCAGGGATCATTTATATTCAAACTCCAAATTTATTGACTTTTGATCAAATGAACCCTTATCATCCTTTCATTTTCTCGCAGAATTCTGTTTTGCATTTGGCTGAAAAAAACAATTTAAATTGCAGTATTGAATCTGAGACTATAGATAAAATGTTAGTAACAGTTTTTAAGAATTAATTTTTGGTTTTTAGTATTTTAAAAGAAATATGAGGACAATAAAAATAGGTAAAATAGATGAACAAATCAAAAGTTTATATGATTTTTTTAAATTAAAAGAAGGTTCTGAACACATATCTTGCCTCGGTGCTCTACAGGGATTAAATAAAATACTTCAGGATTTAAAACCAAAAAATATTCTTGAGTTTGGTGGTGGAATAGGGGCATTAAGTTACTTTTGTATGAATAATACAAATGCAAATCTTACTATATATGAAGATAATAGTTTTTGTCTAAATCAGCTTGAAAAAAATTTAAGCGCTTTTAAAGAAAGGTATTCAATAATTTCAGATTATAATAATTTTAAGCCACTTCCTTATAAAAATTACGAATTAATTTTGGCGGATGGAGGACCATATAATTTAATTAGTGAAATAGTAAAAAATATTAGAGGAATTAGAATAATATTTTTTGAGGGTAGAAGAATACCAATGCAAGTACTTTTTAGAAAAGCATTGAAGAAAAAATATATATTCAAAACTATAAAATATGAGTATGAAAATAATAACAAAAATACTAAGTGTGCTTATGTTATTTATTGTCAGCCGTGTAAAAATGTTTTTTTAAGAAAAATAAATTATTATTATCAAGAAATTATTTCATTGATTGATTTTATCAGGATAAGGGGATTTATGAATTATATTAAGTATGATTTTTTATCCAAAATTTTATAATTTTAACTAAATTGTGGTTTTTTTATGGTAAAAATCTTATATAATAAAATATTAAGTATAATAAGTCGTGTTGAGAAAATTGTAAAAGTTGATTTAATATATTATTTAAAAGGTAGTTTTTGGATGAATATGGAACAAGGAGTCTCAACTCTTACCGCTATTATTTTGTCGATTGTATTTGCTAATTTGCTTTCTAAGGAAACTTATGGGTCATATTCATATATTTTAACAATTGCCAATCTTTTGGCATTTACTACACTGACCAGTATGAATGAAGCAGTAACAAGATCAGTGGCAAAAGGAAATAATGATTCAGTAATTTCAGCTTTATATACCAAAATTAGATTTGGTTTTTTTGGCAGTATAATAAGTTTAGCGATAGCGCTTTATTATTTTATAAACAATTCTTTAGTTTTGGCGATTTGTTTTTTATTTGTTTCATTATTTATTCCTTTTTGGCCTTCGCTCAGTATTTACTCTGCTTTTTTTAATGGGAAAAGAAATTTTGGACTCTCATCAATTATTGGTGCTGCTAGAAATATTATTACTTCCTTTTTTTTAGTTATGGTAATATTTTTTACAAGAAATATTTTTTTGATTATTTTAACATATTTTTTATCATTTTTATTATTTGATTTTTTTTATTTAAAAAAAGTTATTAATAAATTTAAGTTGACAAATATTCGTAATCCAGAAACAATTTCTTATGGAAAATATTTAAGTTTCGTAAGGATAATTGGTCTTATTAATAGTAATATTGATAAAATATTAATTTGGAATCTGCTTGGTCCGGTTCAAGTGGCAGTTTATTCAATTGCACTGGCGCCAGTTGATAAAATTAAGGGTACAATTGGTAATATCAAATCATTAGCTTTCCCAAAATTCAGCTTAGCTCCACAGAATCAAATGCAGAAAACGTTAATGGGAAAAATGTTAAAGCTTTTTTTTATTTTAATTCCTGTTGTAGCGACTTATATTATATTCATACCTTTTCTTTTTAAAATTTTTTACCCTAAATATTTAGATTCAATTATTTATTCCCAAATACTTTCACTAACTATTTTAGCTACGCCTGAACAGCTTTTTACCGTTTATTTCAAGGCGCATAAGATGAAAAAAGAAATAGTAATTATGAGCTCGGTTGTACCCTTGATAAATATACTAATAATGGTATTTGCCGGCGTATTTTTTGGTTTAATTGGTTTGGTAATTGGCAGAGTGCTAGGATTTATTTCTTATTTTCCAGTTGCTTTTTATTTGTTTAAATTTCAGAAATATAAAGATTAATTATTATAAAATGTTTAAAAAAATAGGACCAGATTTTTTAATAACCGGGCTTGAAAGAAGTGGCACTCACTGGGTTGCCGGTTTACTGAATGCGCATCCGGAGATTTCTTGTTTTCCGGCCGATTATTTTGATAAAGGTTTTGGTGAATATAATAGAGAAATTATTGGGGAAGTCCATTTATTTAATACTTTGGCAAGTCTTGAATTGAATACCGAAGATAAGCATACCCGGCCCATATCTGGATATTTAACCAAGCATAATTTGATTTTTGCCGATTTGGCAGCGTTAGAGGGCAAGGTGCCTAAGGAAGAATTATATAATATGTTTATAAAAAGGTATAATGAGATTTGTGAAGAGAACCGCTATGGCAAAAAAATGGTTGGTGAATCAACTCCAGCCTATGTTTTTCACTTAGATTTTATTGATTCATTTTATCCAAATATAAAAAAGCTTTGTATAATCAGAGATCCGAAGGATAAAATAGTATCTTGGCATTTTAGCAAACTAAGAAAAGGTCAGAAGACCGAGGTTGTTATTACCGATGAATTTATCAAAGAATATTGCGAGAAAACGATTAAAAAAGAATATGAAAGCCTGCTTGATTATAAAGGCAATATTTACTGTTTTACTTATGAGAGTTTGGCTGAAAATCAAAACGGGGTTTTATGTGATATCCTTTCTTATTTAGATGTTGCCATTAATGCTGATATTATTAGTCATATGATTAAAGAAGGTTCATTTAAGGAAATGACAGCTAAGGGGAATATTACTGGTGGAAGAGATAATGGACAAGAAGAGCTACAGAGTCCTTATCGTAAGGGTGTAGTTGGTGACTGGGTAAATCATATGACTAAAAAACAGGCTGAATTGGTGGATGCTATTGTTGGTGAGGTGAGAAAAATGACTTTTAATAAATATAAAATTTACTAAGACTACTTATGTTCAAGAAAAATATTAAGATTATTGTTACCTTGGGTCCGTCAACTAAAACCATATCAGATTTAAGAAAAATTAAAGATAGGGGCGTAAGTTTTGTTCGTATTAATATGTCGCATTCCAGTATTGATGATCTTAAATATTTTATTAATTTGGCAAAAACTGTTGATATCCCATTTATTATTGACACTGAAGGTTCTCAAATCAGGACAGGTGATCTAATTGAAAGCAGTATTAATCTGAATGAGAATGACGAGATAAAGATATATAAAGAGCAAATAGTTGGTGATATCCACAAAATATCAATTAAGCCAAGTTATGTAATAGACCAACTTAAAATTGGTGATATATTGTATGTAGATTTTAATGCTTTAATTTTAGAAATTTCAGATATTTCAACTATTTCTGTAGGCTATATTACGGCCAAGGCTATCAATAAAGGCAGTCTGGGACGAAATAAAGGCGTAGCAATAGATTCATCTGATAATACTAAGTTTGATTTGCCAGTTCTGTCGGAAAAAGATTATCAATCAATCAAGGTAGGTTTAGAAGAGGGTATTAGTCATATTGCGGCATCATTTATGAGATCTGAGCAGTTTGTTAAAGATGTTAAGATGGCTACGAAAGGCAAGATGAAAATTATTTCAAAAATTGAGTGCCTTGATGCACTAAATAATTTAGATGAGATTATTAAAGAGTCTGATTTTTTGTTAATTGACAGAGGAGATTTAAGTAAAGAAATTCCAATAGAAAAAATTCCATTTTTACAAAAAATAATTCTAAGCAAATCTCGTAATTATAATAAGGAAACTTTTATTGCAACTAATTTATTAGAGACCATGGTTGAAAAGAGTAATCCAACCAGAGCGGAAGTTAATGATGTAATTAATGCTATTTTAGATGGTGCTTCTGGTTTAACCCTTTCATCTGAAACAGCAATAGGTAAATATCCAATAGCCTGTATTAATATGCTAAATAAATTGATCAAGCAAACAACCTTATTTAATGATATAACTTATCAAAAATCCGGTGATCGGTTAGCTAAAAAGTTATTTAAGTCAAATTATTTTTTAAGTACAGATTCATCATCTTCTCTAATTTCTCCTCACGGCGGCACCTTAATAAATAGGATTTCTGATGGATCGTTTAGTAAGCAATATTTAGATTCTTTAAAAAAAATTGTAGTAAGTCAAAATATTTCAATGGATATTGAGCAGATAGCAGTTGGTACTTTTAGCCCCCTGGAAGGTTTTATGATAAAACGTGATTTTAATAGTGTTCTCAATAAAATGAGACTTGTAAACGGAGCAGTATGGACAATTCCCATAGTTTTGGATGTCTCAAAAGAACATGCTGACAATATATCTTTAGGTGAAGATATTATGCTAATTGGTGATGGCGGCTTGATAGCATTAATCAATGTAGAGGATAAATACTCATTTAATAAAAAAGAAGTTTCTTTAAAACTTTATGGTACTACTAGTAATAAACATCCCGGTGTTTTGTGGGTGAATAGCCTAGATCAAATATTACTGGGAGGGAAAATTACTCTTCTCAAAAGAAGAGAATCAGAGTTTCAGGAATATATTCTGACTCCCAGACAAACAAGAAGGTTGTTTGAAGAAAAAAATTGGTCTAGGGTTGTGGGATTTCATACTAGAAATGTTATTCACCGCAGTCATGAATTTATTCAAATGAAAGCTTTGGAGGTTGAAAATTGTGATGGGCTTTTTGTTCATCCAGTAATTGGCAAAAAGAAGCCTGGTGATTTTTATGCCAAATACATTATTGAAAGTTATAAGCTTATGGTTAAAAATTTTTACCCAGCCGATAAGGTATTCTTTGCCACTTTGCCGACTTATTCTAGATATGCCGGTCCCAGAGAAGCAGTTTTTACCGCTTTGTGCCGCAAGAACTTCGGTTGCAGCCATTTTATTGTTGGTCGTGACCACACTGGAGTTGGTAATTTTTACAATCCTACGGCGTCTCATGATATTTTTGATAAATTTCCTGATTTAGGCATGAAAATAATTAAATTTAATAAGATATTTTACTCAAAAAAATATGACGGTTATATTCATGAGACTGAGGATTCTGATCATTTGGAAGAAGATAAGCTTCATATAAGCGGCACAGAAGCTAGAAAAATGTTTGAGGAAGGGGATATTCCGCCATGCTGGTTTATGCGTCCGGAAATATCACAATTTATTTCAAATGCAATTTGCAACAAAGAAGAAGTTTTTATTAAAAAAGAGTCAGTTGAAAAAGGAATAGTTCTTTGGTTTACTGGTTTAAGTGGCTCAGGAAAAACCACGATTGCCGGTGAATTAGAAAATCGATTAAAAACTCTTAGAAAGAAAGTTGTGATAATTGATGGCGATACCGTAAGGTCTACAATTAATAAAAATCTTGGTTTTTCCCGAGAAGACATAAAAGAAAATAATTTAATAATTGCAAAATTAGCTGAGGAAGCAGCTTTTAAAAATGATTTTGTGGTTGTACCAATTATTTCTCCTTACCAAGAAGATAGAAACATGGCTCGCTCATTAATTGGCTCTCGATTTTTTGAAATTTTTATAAATTGTTCTATTGATAAATGTATTAAAAGAGATCCCAAGGGTTTTTATAAGAAAGCTTTAGAAGGAAAAATCAATAATTTTATAGGGCTTAGTAAAAGTAATCCGTATGAGATTCCAATAAATCCGGATTTAGAAATAAAAACTGATATTCATAGTCTTGATGAAAATATTCTTTTAATTTTAGATTTTTTAAAATCTAAGGCCTTATTGTAAATGATTTAATTATGCCAAAATTTTCTCCAGAAATTTTAATAGCAATAAAAGCGGCTATAAAGGCTTCAGTAGAAATAAAAAAAATATATAGTAAAGATTTTTTATTGCAGTTTCGGGATGGCAATCCAGTTTCCGAGGCTGATACAGTAAGCAATAAAATAATAAAGAAATTTTTAAGTAAAACGGAAATCGACATTTTTTCAGAAGAAGATTTAGACAATTTTAGCCGTTTATCAAAAAGGAAAATTTGGATTATTGATCCGTTAGATGGTACTTTAGATTTTATTAATAGGACTGGAGAATTTTCTATTATTATTGGACTTGTCGAAAATAAAATTTCTGTTGGCGGAGTAATATATAAGCCAATTGGTGATACATTATATGTGGCAGAAAAAAATAAAGGAGCTTATCGGTGTAAAGATAAGATTTGGGATAAGATATCTGTCAGTTCAATCTCTGAGTTAGTAGAAGCAAGGGTGGTAATGAGCAGACATCACTTGTCAACAGAGGATAAAGAATTTTTAAGTCACTTGAAAATTAATAATTATATACAATGCGGGAGCTGTGGGTTAAAAGCTGCATCAATAGCTGAAGGAAAGGCGGAATTATATTTTACAAGTACTAATAAGATAAAGCAGTGGGATACTTGTGCGGCAAGCTGTTTAATTGCAGAAGCTGGTGGAGAGATTACAGATATGTTTGGGCAATCATTAGTTTATAATATAAAAAAAAATAACCACGATAATGGCATCCTAGTGTCTAATGGAATAATTTATCAAGAAGTAATTAACAAATTAAAAATTTTACAAAAGTAAATTAAAATTAAATTTTTATTGCCCCTTCCTCGTTAAAATAGTTTTAATAGTTTTTAGCATTATGCTCAAATCAAGCGCCAATGATCGATTTTTAATATAATATAAATCATACTGTAATTTTTCTAGTGTTTCTTCTTTAGATCCACCGTAAGCCGGCCCGGCAACTTGCGCCCAGCCGGTTAGGCCGGGTTTAACCAATAATCTTTCCTTGTAAAAGGGAATTTCTTTTTCCAGTTCTTGGACAAATTCCGGTCTTTCGGGTCTTGGTCCAATTAAGCTCATTTCATTTTTTAAAATATTAATCAGCTGGGGAATTTCGTCAATTCTGGTTTTTCTGAAAAATTTTCCAACTTTAGTTATCCTTGAATCGTTTTTTGCCGCCCATTGCGGACCGTTGACTTCGGCATTATTTATCATTGTTCGGAATTTTATTGCCAAAAAATTTTTTCCATCCTTGCCGGTTCTGATTTGTTTGAAAAATACTGGACCCTTGCTTTCAAGTTTTATTACCAAGGCAATTAATGGCCAAAATATCATAGTAACCAATAGCATAAATACTGAAAATGTAATATCAAAAAATCTTTTTAATGTATCATAATTTTTTTTGCTTTTTTCAGTCAGATTTTCTAGAAACCAAACTCGTTCAATTGTAGCGACAGGAATTTTGCCGGTTATTTTTTCGTAAAAATTTGTAATGTCAAAAAAACCGATTTTGAGAGGCAGACATTCAAACAAGCTTTTTGCAAGATTGTCGTTTTCACGCGGATGTATTGTTGATATGACAGTATTTATGTCGTTGTCTTGGCAAATTAACTTTAAATTTTTAAAATCATCATTTACCACCAAACTTTCAAAATCTTTTAAAACTTCAATCCCTGGTTCAAGTATTATTTTTTTTATCCTTAATCCGAGTTGAGGCTTTCTGTTTACTTCTTTTATTATTTGTTCAACCAGATCATTGAATCCTATTATTGCAACCGCGTTAAAAGCCATAGAAGAAGTGGCTAAATCATATGTTAGTCGCCATAGGTAAATTAAAGTTCCGCTTACTAAGATATATATGAATAAGACTCTTTGGGGCTTGATGCTAAAAATATTATTTTGTCCGATGTAAAAAAATACAATAGTTATAAGACTGCTGATTAAAATACTTCTCATAATCCGCACTAAAAGGCTTATTTTGCTTTGACTTCTGTCTATTTCGTAAAGGTCGTCTATGTAAAAAATTATCAGCCAGACTGCAAATACCACTGAAAAAGGCCAGAGATGTTTTTCCCAGATTTGTCCATTGAATTCATTTTGATACCTAAGTGCCAAAGTTAAAAATAAAGAAAAATAAAGGATTATTATATCCCCAAGCAATAATAAATATTTTTTCTTTTTTACCAATGAATCATTTGCCATTATGGCTGAATTATAGGATAATTATTTTTTTTAGTCAATTAAATAGGCTTGAAGTTAAGGTTGTTTTCTGGTAGAATTAAATTGTTTTTACTTTATGATTTTAGAAGAAAAAAGCCATCAAATTGGAAATTTTTTGACGCATTTTATCAAATTTGGCGTTTTTTTTATTTTGTTTTTGCCAATGGTGATGAACAGTGGATTTTTTTTCCCTTTTGTTGTCCCAAAAAATATACTTTTTAGGATTAGTGTTGAAATTATTTTTGCTTCATATCTGCTTTTGCTTTATTTTAAACCCGAATACCGTCCGAAATTGAATAATTTGATTTGGGCAGTTTTGGCATTTTTTGGATTAATTTTTATTTCAACTTTCAGCGGAATTGGCGTTTATCTAAGTTTTTGGGGAAATTATGAGAGAATGGGTGGGCTTTTTCATCATTTGCATCTTTTGGCTTATTTTTTAGTCTTAATAAGTGTTATAAAAAGAAAAGACGACTGGGATCAATTTTTTTCTTTTTCAATTTTTGTAAGCACATTGATGTCTTTTTTGGCTTATGCTCAATGGCTTGAGTTGCCTTTTTTGCTTCCTTCTTCGGGCGGAGCCAGGCTTACGGGCATGGTTGGCAATGCAACTTATCTTGCGGCTTATCTGATATTTAATGTTTTTTTTGTCCTTTATTTTTTAATGAAGCCTGAAAAATTCAAGATAAAACTTTTTTTATACAGTTTTTTAGTTTTTGATTTATTTTTAATCCTTAGCGGAGTTTTGGCTAGAATTTATCGTTTTTCAGATTGGGGCAGCTTTAATTTTTTAAAAGCTTCAATAATCAAAGATAGTTTATATTATCCTTGGTTTCTTTACCTTTTTTTGGCTTTTCAAATTTTAATATTTTTAACTTGGTATTTCCGTTTTAAAAAATACGCAATTTCTTGTTTGCTTTGGGTTATTTTTATTTTTCAGGCATGGGTGATTTTAAATACCCAAACCAGGGGAGCGGTTTTAGGGCTTTTGGCTGGTTTTGCCGTTTTTTTAATTATTTTATTTTTCAGCTGCAGTAATAAGAAAAGAAAAATTTTTTATCTTTCTACTTCCGGATTAATTTTATTTTTTCAGCTTTTGGCTTTTGGCTGGGGCAGATCAATAGCTGATTTTTTGAAAGAAAGTGAGCTTAAATTTTTTAGCGATCTGGGAATAGTTTTAGCTAGGGTTTCAGGCTCTATTTCCTTAGTAGGCTTTTATTTAAGCCTGCTTGGAATTTCTATTGTTTGTATTTATTTTTTTAGAGAAAAAAGAAAAAAGATAATAGTTACTTTTTTTGTTTTTACTTTACTCTTGCTGCCAATTTTTGGAATTTTTAGTAGAAGTATCTTTTCAAAAACAGACAACCATGTTTTTGGTCGATTTCTTAATTTTTCCAATATTAAAGATAAAACCACTCAGTCGCGATTACTTACATGGGAAGCAAGCTGGAAAGGCCTTACCGAAAGTCCCAAAACTTTTTTGATCGGTTATGGTTTGGAGAATTATTATTACATTTTTAATAAATATTTTCCGGTTGAAATTTATAAAAACGCTGGATCGCAAATTTGGTTTGATCGGCCTCATAACATTATTTTTGATGTTGCTTCAACTGCCGGAGTCTTGGGCCTTTGTTGCTATCTAGTTATTTTAGGTCTGGCAATTTTTAGCTTGATTAAAAATTATAAGTTAAATAAGTCAGTCCGCCGAACCTGGCTTTTTGTTTGTTTGCTTTTTGCCTATTTAATTCAGAATTTTTTTGTTTTTGATACTTTGAATACGGAAATTTTGTTTTTTTTGGTTTTAGCAATGGTTTGTTTTGAAAAAAATCTATATATTACACGCAAGGATGACAAACAAAATTCAATCACGAAAATTTTTAGCTATATTTATCCGGTAATTTCGGTAATAATTGTAGTTGCTGGACTGATTGTTAATATTAATATAGCCAAAGCCAATATTCTTCTGGTTGAGGCGATTCATCCAATTAAGATATCAAAACACTGTTCGGAAAAAATTGATTGTTTCCGTATAGCTATTGATAAGTCAATAGTCGGCCGATTTGAAGCTCGCCAACAGCTGGGAAGTTATGTTTTATCCAGCTTGGGAAGTAACAGAATTTTAGAAAGCAAAAAAAGTGACGCGGTAAACTTTACTGCTAACGAACTCAGAAAAAGCGTTGAGGAAGAGCCGCTTAATGTTAGGCATTATCTTTTTTTGGCCGGATTTTATAATAGTACAGCCAATTTTAACAGGCAGAATCCGGCAAAAACTCTTGGTTTATTGGAAAAAGCCAAGGTTCTCAGTCCGACCAGACCTCATATATATTATGAGATGGGCAAGGCATATTATCTTTTAGGCGATTTTGATAATTCAATAAATAGTTTTAAAGAGGCAATTGAATTGGCGCCTAATGTGATTGATGCTCATTTAAACCTTCTTAGATCATATATAATTTTCGGACAAAGTGATTTATTTGAAGAATATTTTGAAAAAATGAAACAGGAGTTTAATTGGGAACCGAAAGCAGAAGAATACGCAATAATGGCAAGCTTATTTCAGATAAGCAAGAATTATGATAAAATGATTGAACTGCAGCTTCAGGCCGTCAAATTGGAACCCAGCTTTGAAAATTATAAGAATTTGGTGGTTTTTTATGCCTTGGCACAAAAATCAGACAAGGCTGAAGATGTTATTTCTGAAATAAAAAAAATTAGTTCGGCTGCCGCCTTGGAGCTGGAAAAAATTTTACAAGAATTAAATAATTTGAAATAAAATGAAATTAAAAAGAACATTGTTTTTACTATTTTTTATTTTTGCTGTTTTTTTTATTAATTGTAAAGAGCCTTCTGCCTCTGCGACTGAAAATAAAAATTTTCGCTTAGGTGAAGCCCTGCTTAAATTTAAAGGAAATCCCGAAATTTATAAAATTAGTTTTTCTGAGGATGCAAACATTGAAACCGTAATAAGCGAATATGCTATTATTGGAGAAATAGAATACATTGAACCCAATTATATTGTAAAAACTGTTGCTTTTCCTAATGATCCAGACTACAATTTGCAGTGGTATTTTACTCCGATTAATGCCAGAGATTTTTGGATTAAAGAATCTCTTTTAAGAGAGCAGGAAAATAATCATATTAGGCCAGTTATTGCCATTTTGGATACAGGTGTTGATTTAAATCATCCTGATTTAAAAAATAATATTTGGATAAATAAAAAAGAGATAGATGGAAATGGTATTGATGATGATAAAAACGGCTATATTGATGATATAAATGGTTGGAATTTTGTTGAGAATAATTCAGACCCTAATCCGGTAGTATCTCCTTATTATGATCAAAGTGCAGTAAAACATGGTACAATTGTTGCAGGAATTTCGGCCGCAGTCACCAATAACGGACAGGGAATTGCCGGGATGAGCCGATTTGCCCAGATAATGGCCTTAAGGGTTTTGGACAGCGACGGTACCGGCGATGTTTATTCGGTGATAAGGGCTATAGATTATTCAATTAGAAATAAAGCTGATCTAATAAACATGAGTTTTGTTGGTGATACCTATAGCCAGGGGCTTTATGACGCAATAAAGAGGGCATATGACAGTGGAATTTTAGTAGTGGCAGCCGCTGGCAACACCGATCCTAATGCCAATGGCGTTGATTTAGATAAAGTGAGACATTATCCGGTTTGTTATGACGGTCCAAACGGTGAAAATATGGTAATCGGGGTTGCTTCTTTGGACCGGAGTTTAAAGAAATCCAAGTTTTCTAATTACGGGAGCTGTATTGATTTAGTTGCTCCTGGAGAAGAATTTTATTCTACACAAGTCTACGATTCAAATGTTTTTGGTTTTAATAGATATTATGGCGGTTATTGGTCGGGAACTTCGGTTTCCGCTCCGCTAGTAAGCGGAACTTTGGCGACAATTAAAGCTCTGCGTCCGAATTTAAGACCTGACCAGATAAGAGATTTGGTTTTAAATAACACTATTGATATATATCCATACAATAAAGAATATCAAGGTAAGCTTGGAAGCGGAATGCTTGATTCAACAAAAGCGCTGGAAGGAGTATTGGATAAAAAGTCGGAAGTAGTCGGTGACTTAAAAAACAGCAGCTATATTGTAGCCGGACTGGGGCTTGGTTCTCATCCGCAGCTTAAAATTTTAAGACCGGACGGATCAGTTTTTAAGGCTTTTTATGCTTATAATCCTAATTTTAGCGGCCTTATTAGTGTCGCAGTCGGCGATGTAACCGGCGACGGCAAACAAGAAATTATCACTGCTCCGGGTCCAGGAGGCGGACCTCATATTAGAATATTTAATATTGAAGGTCAACCAATTTCGCAATTTTTTGCTTGGCAAGAGAGTTTTCGTGGCGGAGTTAATGTCGCAGTCGGCGATGTAACCGGCGACGGCAAGAGGGAAATAATTGTCGGCTTAGGTAGCGGCGCTCAGCCGGAAGTCAAAGTCTTTGATTATAAAGGTAGGTTAATAAGCAGTTTTTTGGCTTATGATGAAAAGTTTAGAGGTGGAGTTAAAGTGGCAGTTGGTGATGTTAATAAAAATAAAATAGCTGAAATAGTGACCGGTGCCGGATCAGGCGGCGGTCCTCATGTTAGAATTTTTAATTATCAAGGGTCGCTAATTTCTCAATTTTTTGTTTTTAATCATTATGTCACTAAGGGAATAAATATAGCTTGCGGTGATCTTTCTGGCAATGGTCAAGCAGAGATAGTTGTTGCCTTGGAAAAAGAATCATTGCCAATAGTTAGAATTTTTAATTATAAAGGAGATAAATTAAATGATTTTTTTGCTTACCAATCTTCTTATCATGGTTTGAATCTGGCAATAGGTGATATTGACGGCGACAAAATTTCGGAAATTATTACCGGGATAGGAGTTGGTGGCAAGCCGGAAATTAAAATTTTTGATTTCTTCGGAAAAAGTAAAATTGATTTTCTGGCTCATACTGAAAATTATTCCGGAGGTGCAAGGGTTGGAATTATTAATTACTAATCTGATGAATATTGGTAAGTTTATATTTGTTACAGCCAAAGAATTAAGGCAGTTTATAAAATTTTGTATTGTTGGAGTAATTGCCGCTTTAATTCATTTTTTAGTGATGTATCTGATGACTGAAAAATTTGCTTTTTGGTATGTTTATTCAGCGCTAAGCGGAGGAATAATTTCAGCGATATGGAATTTTTTAGCCAATAAGTTTTGGACATTTAAAAATTTGGCTTTCGGTTATCAGGCAGTAAGTCAGGCAGTTAAATTTTTTGTAGTAATTTGTCTTGGGGTTGGGCTTAATACGGTTATTATTTTTATGTTTACCGATTTTTTAAATTTTGATTACAGGCTGTCATGGGTTTTTGCTACCGGCATTGTTTTGTTTTGGAATTTTGGTTTTAATAAATTTTGGACGTTTAGGCTTAATTCCGAAATTAGCCTTTAATTTGTTTTTTTTCGTATTTTAAGATATAATTTAGTAAAATAAAGGAACAGCTGATTTAAAAAAATACCCAATAGCAAGCTTATTAATGTCAATAATAAATATATTTTTATGCCAAAAAGAGTAATTTTTGAGAAGAAAAACGTTTTAGTAACAGGGGGAGCTGGATTTATTGGCTCTCATCTTTGTGATGAATTAATAAGTGAAAATAAGGTTATATGCATTGATAATTTTATTTCCGGGGATGAGGCTAATATTGACCATTTATTACAGAATCCTAATTTTCAATTTATTAAACATGATATCAATATTCCTTTTGATCTGGATTCTTTTCCCGAACTTGATAAATTTAAGATCAAGTTTCAAGGTGTTCAAGAAATTTATCATTTAGCCTGTCCGACATCCCCCAAGGATTTTGAAAAAACCGTAATAGATACCGTACTTGCCAATTCAATCGGGGTAAAAAATGTTTTAGATTTAGCTGTAAAATATAAAGCAAAATTTCTTTTTGTTTCTTCTCCCGTTATTTATGGTCCAAGAGATAAAAAAAATCCTTATTTTAATGAAGAATATAAAGGAGTAGTAGATCATTTAAGTCCTAGGGCATGTTATGATGAAGGAAAAAGATTTGCCGAAACCCTGGTTAAAACTTACGGAGTTAATTATGACCTTGATGCAAAAATTGCTCGAGTATTCAGAACCTACGGCCCGAGAATGATGCTTAGAACAGGTCAAATGATTCCTGATTTTGTTTATAATGCTCTTGAGAACAAAGATTTGGTTATTTTTGGCGGGGAAGATTTTTCTTCTTCTTTTTGCCATGTTTCTGATATAGTTCAAGGATTGGTGAAATTTATGAAAAGCGTTGAACAGGGTCCTTTTAATTTTGGTAGTGACTTAGAATATAAAATTGTTGATGTTGCTAAAAAAATAATTAAGCTTACTGACTCAAAATCAAGTGTTGTTTTTAAAAATCCATTGCTTTTTATGAGCCCTTTGGGTTTTCCCGATCTTACTTTGGTAAAAGAAAAATTAAGCTGGTTTCCAATTATTTTGCTTGAAGATGGTATAAAAGGGGCGATTGATTATTTTAGGGCATATAAATACAATTTAAAGCCAACAAGTAAACTTAAGCAGCTTTTAGAAGAAGAGCTTGGGTAATTTGCTATGAAAATATTTGCGGTCATCCCAGCTTATAATGAAGCAGAAGTCATAAAACAGGTGGTCAATTCAATTTCCAATATGGTTGACGAAGTAATAGTTGTAGATGATGGTTCAAGTGACCAGACTTTTTGTCTAGCTATAGAGTCAGGCGCAAAGACTTTGCGTCATTTTTTAAATCGGGGGCAGGGAGCAGCCTTGCAGACGGGAATTGATTTTGCTTTGAGAATGGGTGCTGATATTATAGTCACTTATGACGCTGACGGTCAGTTTATTCCAGAAGAAATCGAGAAAATTATTAAACCCTTGCTTCTGGGGGAATGCGATATTTGTCTGGGCTCGCGATTTTTAGATGACAAAAGTAAAATTCCTAAAATAAAAAAAACAGTTTTAAAGTTTGCAGTTCTGGTGACCAGAATTTATACCGGTTTGTCGGTTACGGATACTCATAATGGCTTTCGGGCTTTATCTGAAAAAGCCGCCAGGCTGATAATAATAAAACAAGACAAAATGGCCCATGCTTCAGAGATACTTGAGCAGGTGAAAAAACATAATCTAAAATTTAAAGAAATTCCCGTTACTGTAAAATATACAGATTATTCTTTGCAAAAAGGGCAAAAAATTTCCAACTCATTTAAAATAATTCGTGATTTAATTATTAGCAGGGTTACAAGATGATAATTAAGGCAATAATAATTTTATTCATTCTATTCGTTTTATGGCGGACTTTTTTGCGTTTTCAGAAAGGGGATATAACCAGTCGGGAATTTTTCATTTGGCTTGTGTTTTGGTTTATGGTTGCAGCCGCTACAATGGCTCCGAAAAGAACAGATATAATTGCTCAGTTGCTTGGCGTGGAGCGGGGTGCTGATTTGTTGGTTTACATTTCAATTATAGTTTTATTTTTTACCGTTTTTAAAATTATAGTAAAACTGGAAAAAATTGATAGAGATATTACAAAAATTGTAAGAAAAAATGCATTAGACAAGGCAGACAAGGAAATAAAAAATTAAGAAATTAAAAATGAATAGTAAAATATTAATTGTCATTTTAAATTACAATGGCACAGATTATATCGGCGATTGTTTTTCCAGTTTGGAAAAAATAAATTATCCCAAAGATTATTTTCAAATCTTAGTGATTGACAACGCTTCGGCCGATAATTCATTGGAATTAATTAAAAATAAATGGCCGCGAATCAAAATAATTGAAAATAAAGAGAATATCGGTTTTGCCGCCGGCAATAATATCGGTTTTGATTATGCTGTTCAAAATAATTTTGATTATGTTTATCTGCTTAATCAAGACACAGCGGTTGAACCCGATTTTTTATTTGAAGCAATTGAGTTGGCAGAAACAGATGAAAAAATCGGTGCAGTCCAGTCCAAGCTTTTACTTTTTCAAAACAAAAAAATTAACAGTATTGGAAATGAAATTCATTTTTTAGGTTTCGGCTATGCTGGCGGCTACCAGATGTCTGATTCTGAAATAGCAGTCAAGGAAATTACTTATCCTTCCGGAGCGGCAGTTCTTATTAAAATAAAAGCTTTAAAAGAAGTCGGTTTTTTCAATGAAGAATTTTTTGCTTATCATGAAGATACTGATTTAGGCTGGCGGATGTGGCTTTGTAATTTTAAGGTTATGCTTGCACCAAAATCAGTTGTTTATCATAAGTATGAGTTTTCTCGCTCAATAAAGAAATATTATTACATGGAGCGCAATCGTTATTTAATAATGCTTCAAAATTACAAAATGGGGACTTTATTTTTAATATTGCCGGCGGCAACCTTAATGGATATTGCAATGTTTTTTTACGCTTTTTTTGGCGGTTTTTGGAAAGAAGAATTTAGGGTTTATACATATTTCTTTCGGAAAAAATCTTGGGATAATATTTTAAAATCACGGCAGGATATTCAGGCAAAAAGGAAAGTGAAAGACAAAGAAGTGGTAAAAAGATTTACCGGTAAAATTGAATTTCAAGATTTGAATAATCCATTGCTTAAGTATATTGCCAATCCGTTTTTTAATGCCTATTGGCAGATTGCCAAAAGGATTATTTGGTGGTAATTTTTAGGGTTATAATAGACAGAAATGATATTAAAAAAATTTATTTTTTGGAACCCTTTGCTCAATAATTAAAATTAAAAGTTATTTTTTAAAAAACATCCTAGATATAAAGTCTGGATGTTTTTTAACGAGATAGTTATGGCTTTTTTGGCTTCCTTCAAACTAGGGAAGGTTGTATAGACAATAATCATGAAAGAAATTAAAACAATTAGTTTTAATTTCTAGGCTTTCCAAAGGCCATGCAGATTGCAGTATTCTCTGGCGGTAATATTTTCCGCTTTAATGAAAAATTCAGCAACCGGATCATCTCCTGGCTTGAGAAATTTTTTGTATGATTTATCATCAGCGATTATTTCTATCCATTCAATATAATGAGTTTTTTCCATTGGATGAAACACTGAACCAATGCTTACTTTAATTTTGTTTTCCATTTTTTCAATTACCGGGACATGTTTTTCCAGTGAAGCATCAACTGTATTTTCTTGTTGTAATTTCATCGGTTGTCCGCAACAGACCAACTCACCGGCTCCGGCATGGACCATTTCAACGATATTGCCGCAGACTTCACATTTATATACTTGGTTTATTTCAGTCATATTTTATAAATTAATATTCTTCACATTTAATTTGATAATAGGCGCTGGAATGATCGCAAGACGGGCACATTTCTGGCGGTTCAGCGCCGAAGTGAGCATATCCGCATTCTCGGCAAATCCACCAGACTTTTTCTTCTTTTTTAAATACCGTACCGGCTTCAACTTGGACAAGTAATTTTTTGTAGCGTTCTTCGTGATGCTTTTCTGCGTTGGCAATTGACCTTAACCTTCTGGCAATTTCATCAAGACCTTCTTCTTCGGCAGTTTTCGCAAACTCGGGATACATTTCATTATATTCATAATATTCTCCGGCTGCCGCTTCTTTCAGATTTTTTGCAGTATTGCCATAAGTATTAGGCGATGCCGCTTCAACTATAATTTCATTGGTTTTATCGCCCATTTTTTCCTTAAGTTCCTGAATGTGCTCAAAAAGCCGTTTAGCATGAGTTTTCTCTTGTTCGGCCGTAATTAAAAAAATTTCCGCGATTTGTTCAAAGCCTTCTTTTTTGGCGATTTTTGCATAAAATGTGTATCTGTTTCGCGCTTGTGATTCGCCAATAAAGGCTTTAGTTAAATTTTTTATTGTTTTTTCCATAAATTTAAACTTATTGATTAATTGTTAATTTCAGATTTTATTGGCGACGTAGAGCGAGTGAAACAATCCGCCAAAGGCGGATTGTTTCCGAGCCGAGGAGCCAAAAAGGGTTAATACCACGTCATGACTTTACGTCGGGACTGCGGAAGAAGTGGGCGGAGCTTGCTTCGGGGTTAATACCCTTTATTGTATCATAAATATTTTTTTTAGTAAATATTTTTATTTGATAAATAAGATAAAATAAGCTAAAATTATATTATGAAAATAGCAATTATTACCTCAACTTTTCCACCTTATGCCGGAGGAATTGGCAATGTTGCCGCTTTTAATGCCAAAGAGCTTTTAAAATTAGGGCATAAAGTGGTTGTTTTTACTCCTTTTTATGAAAAAGTAAAAGAAGAGTTTACTGATTTTGAAATTAAGCGCCTTCCACCTTTATTTAACTATGGAAATGCCGCAATTGTTTTGTCTCTCAGGTGGGCACTTCAAGATTTTGATATTATTCATATCCATTATCCTTTTTTTGGCGGAGCTGAAGTGATCTGGCTTTACAGCAGGAGATTTAAAAAACAGGGGGCAAAAATTATCCTTCATTATCATATGGACGTCTGTGGACAAGGAGCTATGAAATTTTTTTTCAAACTTCATAAATCATTAATTCTTCCCAGGATAGTAAAAATTTCCGATAAGGTAATATTTACTTCAATGGATTACGGTCAGAATTCTTACCTAGCGGAGTTTTTTAAAAAAGATCCCAAAAAGTTTATTGAAGTTCCAAATGGCGTTGACAGTAATAACTTTTATTCGGCTCCAAAAGACAATATTCTGCTGGAAAAATATGAAATTACTGAAGATGAAAAAATTGTTTTATTTGTGGGCGGATTAGACAAAGCCCACTATTTTAAAGGCATTGAATATTTAATAGAGGCAATGAGCCGTTTAAGAAATTCCCAATACCTTTGGCGGCTTTTAATAGTTGGAGAAGGAGACTTAAAAAAATATTATGTTTCATTAGTGGATCAATTTAGGCTTAAATCAAAAGTGATTTTTGCTGGTTATGTATCAAATGAAGATTTGCCGAAATATTATAATTTGGCGGATGTGGCAGTTTTACCCTCAGTTGATAAGTCTGAAGCTTTTGGCCTCACCTTGGTTGAAGCAATGAGCTGTGGCAAGCCGGTAGTAGCCTCAAATTTGCCCGGCGTCAGAAGCGTTGTCACTGAAAAAATGAACGGCTTGCTGGTTGAGCCGGGAAATTCAGATGATTTGGCAGCAAAAATAAATTATTTTTTAAGTGATTCTCAGCAGTCTTATGATTTCGGCAAAGCTGGGAGAAATAAAGTAAAGCTCAAATATGATTGGTCAATAATCGGTCGTAAGCTTGATGAACTTTACAAGGGGTTATGAGCAGAGTTGGTCGTATTATTTTTTGGTGGGTGGCGGTTTTTTTCTGGTTTATGGTAATTTATTATTTTTCCAGCCAGCCGAGCCTTAAATCAGACTTTCAACCTTTTTGGGATTTGATTTTAAGAAAAATTGCCCACATGGCCGAGTTTTTTGTTTTGGCTTATTTATTTTTTAATGCCTATCGGAGCCTTGGCTTGAAAGTAGGACGATCGCTTTTACTAGCTTTTATTTTTTCTTTGGTTTATGCATTTTTTGACGAATGGCATCAGGATCAAGTTCTGGGTAGAACCAAAAGCATTATTGATGTGGTAATAGATGGATTGGGAATTTCCGTTTTTATTTTTTTGAAGTTAATTCAGAAATCAAAAAATTAGGTCGTCAGTTCGGCTAAAAACTAATAGTGTAATTGGGTGTTTTAAAATAATTAAATTTTATTAATATATTATGAAAATATGTCTGATTCATAGCTTATATAAACCATATACTCGAGGCGGGGCTGAGGTTGTTGTTGAAAATATTATTGATGGTTTTTTAAAGTTTGGACATGAAGTAATTTTGGTCACAATCGGCAGAAAAAATGAAGTTCAGCAAGAAGGAAGGTTAAAAATTTACCGGATTAATCCTTTTAATGTTTTTTCTTTTTTAAAGATAGATAAAATGCCTGTTTGGCTCAGATTGTTTTGGCATCCGTTGGATGTTTTTAATTTTTCAAGTTATTTTAAAATAAAAAAAATTCTAAAGTTAGAAAGGCCTAAAGTGGTAATGACTCATAACCTGAAAGGAATTGGCTATTTGGTGCCGGCAGCAATAAGGCGGAGAAAAATTAGGCATTTCCATACTGTTCACGATGTTCAGCTTTCACGGCCATCCGGCTTGATAATTTTTGGCCAAGAAAAACCGTTTTTAATCTTAGATAAGCTTTATGAAAAAATTGTCAAAAGGCTTTTTGGGAATCCCGACTTGCTGATTTCGCCTTCGCGTTGGCTTTTGGGGTATTATCAAGCGCGCGGGTTTTTTTATGAGTCAAAAAAAGTGGTGATGGCAAACCCGATAATTTTTAAGAAAACTGATAAAAGAGAGGAAGTATTAGTAGAAGAAAAAATCATTTTTTTATTTGTTGGGCAGCTGGAGTGGTTTAAGGGAATTCTTTTTTTAATTGATACTTTAAAAGAGGTTAAGTCGCAGAATTGGCAGCTTTTGATAATCGGTTCTGGTGGTGTTCAAAAAGCCGTTCAGAAAGAAGTTTTGGGAGATAGCCGTTTTAAATTTATTGGAAGAGTTGATCATGAAAAGTTGGCGGAATTTTATCGCCAAGCTGATTTTACCGTTGTCCCATCCCTTTGTTATGAAAACTCGCCGAAAGTGATTGATGAGAGTCTGGTGGCTAATGTTCCGGTAATTGCCGCAGATATCGGCGGGGTTTCTGAAATAGTCAAAGATTATTACAATGGATTTACTTTTGCCCCTGGCAATAAGAAGAATTTAATAGAAGTCTTAGAATATTTTTTGAATAATCGGGAAAAAATAGCTGATCTTAAAAAAAATTGTTTTATTTCAGTGAGGAATTCTTCAATCAGAAATTATATTAATCAGCTTTTGAAATTAATTTAGGTTTATTGGCGACATCAAGCGAGTGTGCAGCACCGTTAATACCCTTTATTATTTTGCCAATTTTTATAATCTAGAGTTTTAGACGGTTAAAAAAAACTGCTTTGATTTTTCAAAACAGCTTTAGTCTTAATGCAAGAATCCAGAAATGGATGACGAAAGAGCAAGGTAGTCTATTTCATTTCCTTTTCCAAATTTTGTCATTAGAAAGTACCAAAGATCATTACCAATAATATGTGTCTGCCCATGTGCATTTACTAGGGAGGTAAATGCGCGACAAATTGTCTCTTCAGGCAGATCACAAAAAACGGCCTTTAGGCTGAAAAGAAGTTTTAAAAGATTGCCGTGTCCATTGGCCAGTTCTTCAAAAGTGCAAAAGGTGCGAGTAGACATTTAGATTTCCCTTTTTGTTTTGGTTGTCAGAAATTTGAATATTAATATTACCCCATTTTTTATATATTGTCAATTAATCGTGGAGTTTTGCAAAGGGGAAATAGAAATGTCCTACTTTTAAAATAAAATTAGCCGATTATTCAACCGGCTAGAATCCAAAGCCCTAAAGGCAATTTGGGGTTAAATTATGAAATTTTTATTATAGGTTTAAGACTCTGAATATATTAGTGTTTATATTTAAAGATAAGAATTTCTCCATCGTCTACCGTGTAAATTTTGTCTGCCGAGTTAGCCGCCTGATTTGCGATTTTTTCAAAATTTTGCCAATATTTGTTCAAGATAAAATAGCTTTCATTTACTCCAGCTTCATTCATCACTTTTTGCATTGTTTCTTTTTTCGCCCCTTCGTAAATCATTTCCAAATAGCCTTGATAAAAGGTTTTAGGCTCTCCCATTGGCATTGAGTAATAGAATTGGTTATTGTAATATTTTTTGAATCCCAATTCTTTAATTGCCGCTGCGCCAACCATCTGATTGGCAAGCACTATGTGTTCTGGCGCAGCGATTTGCTCAATCAGGGTTATGGCTTTGATGTCTGATTCCGAAAGGCTGAAAAATTTAGCCGGCTCATATTGGTTTAAGCGAGGGTAAGATAGATATAAGGAAATCAATAACAGCCCGCTTAAAATAGAAACCAGGAAAGATTTTGCCAAATAATTTTCTTTTTGCCATAAATTTTTAATAAAAACATATAATCCAATAAGAAAAAAAGGAAGAAGGATATAAAAAGTAAGCACTAAAAGTCTATTGGTAAATGAATTTTTATCATAATCTATCAAGGCGGGGAAAGTGATAAAATATTTTACAATTAAAAAATTGATGAAAATAACGGCTGATGCCATTAGATAACCAGAATTATTTTTTAGAAGTTTGTGCTTGGTGATATAGGCAAGTCCGATTAAAATTACTAAAAATGCCAGAATTATTTTATTTAAATTTATTAGGTACACGATGTTTAAAGGAAGGTCATATTTGTCAATCCAACTAAATAAAACAAGATTTTCAAAGTTTATATCAGGTTTGTTTAAATTCAATGAGGATCCGTTTATTATAAAGGATAAAGGCAGAAAGATTATAAAAACCGTTCCCGTCAGAAAATAAAGCCAGATATGCCTTTTGTAGTTTTTATAGAACAATTTAAAAATATTCAAAAGCATTATTGTTATTAAAAGCGGAATTCCTGCCAACGGATGAATGGCCAGTGCCGCTAAAGCCAAAAAATAGAGGGTAATGGCGGAAATATCATCTTTAAAATAAAGCAGAGAAAAAAGTATCGTTATAATAAAAATTAGATTTGCCAGATTTTGAGGAGTAGTCATAATAAATCCGGAATAGGGAATCGCAATAATCATTAAGGCCATTATTAGCGAATACTTTTTTTGTAGCCAGTTGCTGAATACATAAAATACCGTTGTGGGAGCAAAAATTGAAAAAAAGACAGGTACCAGCATTTTATCAATCAAGGAGATGCTAATCCCACTGAATTTATGCAGGAAAGTGACAATCGCATATTGCCCGAGATAATAAAGGGGCTTAGGGGTGATTGTTCCTGTTTGGCTGATTATTTTTTCCGTTGCTTGATGGATGAAAGGATCAAAGCCATAGCCTATTTTGTAGACTATTAAAGCAATACCAGCGCTTAGAAAAGTATGAACTATTGTTAATAATAAAGGCAATTTGGTTCTTGTTGATCTTAATAGATAAGTAACTAAACAGACGGTTAATCCAAAGTAAACAGGAAAAAATTTTGAATCCACAGTTTGCCAAGGTTCCTGTATTGACAGAGATGTTTGTCCGTTTAAAAGCAGGAAAAAACAAAAAAAGGTACCGATGATATAAATAATAACAAGAAAAAAATTAGTTTTAGGCTCTTTTCTTTCATTAAATTTTGAAAAGTATTCTTTTACAATTTTTCTAAGTGATAGTTTTTTTTCGGGTTTTATCCAATAATACAAGAAAGCAAGAACAACAGGAATAAAGAAAAACAAACCAAGTAGAATATTGTTGCTTAGACGATAAATATAGATTAGCCCAGCACCAACTATTGAAATGAAACAAAGTAAAAAAAGCGGGCCAAAAATAGTCTGCCAGCCTCGCTTATCAATAAATAAAGATCCGGTAATAAAGCCGAAGAATATTATATATGACAAGGTAAAAAAGGAACCTATGACAATATTATTCCAATACAAAAAATTAAATGCCAAAGAAAGGCAAATAATTAGAGCCGTCGTAAAGTATTTGAATTTAGTGATTTTTTCTTCCATATTTTCTAGTATCTATATTTTAGCACAAAAACGACTTTTTTTGCTATAATACTAAATATGATAAGGCTAAAAAATTAATAATTATTCTATAATGTTTAAGAAGCGCAATTTTTTTCTGGCAGCTATCGGAGTAGTGTCTTTAGTTGTTTATTTTTGGCTGGTTTCGCCTATTAATACCGGTCTTGAAATAAGCCATCGTTTTGATTGGCCTGATGAAGTTTCCAATTATTTTTGGATTACTAATTACGCGGAAACCAGTCAGCTTTATGTTGCTGAACCTTTAAATTTAATCGCTGAAAATCAAATTCATCCAAGGAGTTTTAATGTCCGGGAAGACGGCTCGCTTGTTCCGGGCAGTTTTTTTGGCTTAATACTGGTTTATGGATTGATTGCTAAATTATTTAGTTCCACTTTGGCTATTTATTTTACTCCAATATTGGCGATAATAGCGTCTTTTTGCTTTTATGGAATAATTAGACACATATTTGACTTAAGAATTGCTCTATTGTCTTTAGTTTTAATGCTTTTTCATCCAGCCTGGCTTTATTATTCAGTCACTCCGATGCTTCCCAATGCTTGTTTTGTTTCACTTATTATCATTAGCGTTTGGCTTTTGATTTTCAGGAAAAATAGGATAAGTTCAATTCAAGTCCTGTTTTCGGCGCTTGCTTTAGGTTTTGCGGTATCAGTTCGGCCGGTTGAGATTTTTTGGATTTTTGCTTTGTATTTTTTAATTTTTATTTATTTATTTAAAAGGCTTGATTGGCAAAAAATTATTTTGTTTTTGGTAATCTTATTTTTAGCAGTAATTCCTTCAATTTATCAGCAGCAGATATTGTTTGGGAGTATTTTTACTTCAGGGTATGATCAGTTTCATATAGAAAAATCAATATTAGAGCAGTCGGCCGGTTTTATAAAATCTTTTATCGCTCCTTTTGGCATTCATCCTCGCTTAGCAACAGAAAATCTTTGGCTTTATTTTTTTAAGCAGCTTTGGTGGCTCTCATTTTTGGCCGTTTTGGGCTTGTTTGTCTCTTTATTTAATTTTAGGAAAAGAAACGAACTATTTTTTGGTTATGTTATTTTCAGCTTATTTTTGTTTTTTTGGCTTGGAAATTTTTATGGCAGCTGGCAATTTGAAGACAAACTCACGGTAAAACTCAATGTTTTAGGAATTTCTTATTTACGTTACTGGTTGCCTATATATTTAGTATCAGTTCCTTTTATTGCCTCTGGGCTTGCTTGGATTTCTAGCCTTTTAAAAACACGGGTTTTAAAAAAGTCAGCCTTGGCAATTTTCATTATTTTTCTTTTGTATAATTCTTTGCTACTATCCCTATTTAAAAATGAGGACAGCATTTTGCCGGTCCGCCGAAGAATTGCTGAATATAAAAAAACGGCAGCCAGAGTTATTTCATTAACCGAACAAGATTCAATAATCATTACTGTCAGAAAAGATAAAGTTTTTTTTCCCGAAAGAAAAGTAATTCATACTTTTGAGAAGCTTTCTGATAATCAAAAAATACAAAATTTTTTGCCTAATTTAATCAATGAAGCACCGGTTTATTATTATTCCCTTGAATTTGAAAAAAATCTTGAAATGGAAAACGGAATGTCTTTAGAATTGGTGCAAAATATCGGTAATGAAGTTTTATATAAAATAAAATGAAAAATAACTATTTAAAATTAATTAAATTACTACTGATAGTTTTTTCAATTTTTTTATTTTTGTTTTTAATTAATAAAAATTTCCCCAGGTCAGGACAGATAACTGTTGAAATGAAATTGGGCAAAGATTTGCCGGCAATTACCAAGCTTGGACCTGAGCCGAGAGTAATTTTGCAAAATGGATTCCAATCGGTTCTGGAAGGCCCGGTTTATTTTGATTTAAGGTCAATGCCATGGTTTAAAGAAGCTATTGTCATTATAGTTTTTTTGGAAGAAGAAATGGAACTCGAGGGAATTGCCGGTCAGTCAGGGCCCGGCTGGCAGTATGATATAAAAGAACCTTTTCTGGTTAATGATTTGGAGCAAGGCCTAAAAATTGCATTATTCAACTTTGACTTAGACGAATTATATCAGCAAAAAAATATCAGGCGATTTTTGATTTCCCTTAAGCCTTCGGGGCAACGGGAGCGTCCGGAACTTAAAATTTATTCACTTAAAATAATTCTAAACCAATAATAATGAAAATATTTTCTAAAAATAAAGATATTTTTTTGAAGACGGTTGAAGCTGTTTTTCAAGTTTCTTTTGTTTCTTTTTTGGCTTTATTTGCAATTGACTATATTTTTCCCGGTTTTGTTTCTAATTGGTTTAATTCAGTTTGGCTATTGATTTTAAGTTTTTTTTGTATTATAATTATCATCGCAAAAGATTAATATGATTAAAGGGATAAAAATAATAAAACTTGAAAAATTTAATGATCAGCGCGGCTGGTTGTCTGAGTTTTTTAGAAATGATGAAATTATAGATTATGCACCGGCAATGGGATATGTTTCCCAGACTTTACCGGGAGTTTCCAGAGGACCACATGAACATTCAAGCCAATCCGATTTTTTCGTTTTTATTGTGGGTAAATTCAGGCTTTATCTTTGGGACAACAGACAGGGAGCAAAAAAATACCGAATACTTGAAACTTTTGAAGTGGGAGGAGAAAATCCCTGTTCAGTGTTGGTTCCGCCAGGTGTCGTCCATGCTTATAGATGTATTTCAAAAGAACCAGGTTTGGTAATCAATTTGCCGGATTCTCTGTATAAAGGAAAAGGCAAACTGGAAGAAATAGATGAAATCAGATGGGAGGACGGTAGAAATTCGCCTTTTAAAATTAATGATTGAAAAATATGCCAGACTGCATTTTTTGTAAAATTATTAAAGGCAAAATTTCATGTTCTAAAATTTACGAAGATGAAAAGATTTTGGCTTTTTTGGATATAAGTCCGATTAACCCCGGCCATACTTTGGTTATTCCAAAAAATCACTCGCAAAATTTAGTCCAGACAAGCGATGAAGATTTATCAGCTGCCATTATGGTGATGAAAAAAATTGTGCCGGCGATTTTAAAAGCCGTTGGTGCTGAAGCAT
The DNA here is from genome assembly GCA_964497245.1 of uncultured Gammaproteobacteria bacterium. Classification (GTDB taxonomy): domain Bacteria; phylum Patescibacteriota; class Patescibacteriia; order Buchananbacterales; family UBA6539; genus CAZCCC01. The sequence continues at coordinate 60,657 of CAZCCC010000001.1, forward strand.
TTAATGTCATAACCAATAATGGTGAAATTTCCGGACAGACTGTTGGCCATACTCATTTTCATATTATGCCTCGTTTTAAAGGAGATGGCTATAAACTTTGGGTTGGCAAGACTTATCAGGAAGGGGAGATGGAAAGAATCGCATCAAGAATTCAAAAAGAATTGCAATAATATGTTAAAATCATAAATTAAGTTTTTTAGTTATAATTATTAAATTAAATGAGTAAATTATTAGTGACAGGCGGAGCGGGATTTATCGGATCCAACTTCATTCATTACTGGCTTAAAAACCATCCAAAAGACAAGATTGTTAATTTAGATAAGCTAACATACGCCGGAAACTTAGAGAATTTAGAGGCTACAAAAAAGAATCCAAAGTATCAGTTTGTTTTGGCCGATATTTGTGATTCAAAAATTGTTTCTGATTTAGTCAAAGATTGTGATCTGATTGTTCATTTTGCCGCCGAAAGCCATGTTGACCGTTCAATAATTAATGCTGGCGAATTTGTTAAAACCAATGTTTTGGGCACCCAGATCCTGCTTCAGGCGGCAAAAGATTATAATAAGCGTTTTCACCATATTTCAACTGATGAAGTCTTTGGCACATTAAATTTGGGGTCAAAGGAGAAATTTAATGAAAATACGCCTTATGATCCGCACAGTCCATATTCGGCCAGTAAAGCAGCTTCCGATCATTTAGTCAGAGCGTATTTTCATACCCACAATTTAGCAGTTACAATTTCTAATTGTTCAAATAATTTTGGTCCATATCAGTTTCCGGAAAAATTTTTGCCTTTGGCAATTACTAATCTGCTTGAAGGAAAAAAAGTTCCGGTTTATGGTGACGGCCTTTATGTGCGCGATTGGCTTTATGTTCAAGATCACTGCCGGGCGATTGATTTAATTTTGGAAAAAGGTAAAATCGGGGAAACTTATTGTATCGGGGGAATTATTGACGACGTAAGTAATTTAGATATTATTAGAAGAATTTTAAATATTTTAGGTAAGGATGAATCAATGATTGAATATGTTAAAGATCGGCCCGGCCATGACCGGCGATATGCCGTTGATTGGTCAAAAGCCAATCAAGAAATTGGTTTTACTCCCGAGCATGATTTTGATGCCTACCTTAAAGAAACCATTGATTGGTATAGTAAAAATGCCAAGTGGTGGCAAAAGATAAAATCAGGGGAGTATCGGAACTATTATGAAAGGCAGTACCGGCCATGACAGAAAATGAAATTTTAAAAAGAATTTATCCATCGGTTGTCACTTTTATCGGCAATTGGCGGAAAATGACCAAGGAAGTTTTTAATCTCGGGTTGACTGACATTTCTTTATTTTTAACTTGTGCCGGCTATATGGAAAGACAAGAAATTTATAGAGAATTAGAAAAGACAAAAGTTAAAAATATTCCCCATGTCCATATTCGTCACGACATGAGAGAAAGCGAATTGGATTATTTGTCATCGCGTTTTTGTGCCAAATCTTTTACCGTTCATTATCAGTATTTTTTTAAATTTTTTAAAAAATCAAGGTATAGCAAGAAAATGTTTATTGAGAATAATAATGGACAGTCAAGAATTAAAGAATTGAGACTCGTTAAAGAAAGCGGAGGAATCTGTATTGACTTGTCGCACCTGAAACATTTTGAGAATTTTTATCCTGATTACTTTCTTTTAACTAAAAAAGCCGCTGACAACTACCGTATCGGTTGTAATCATTTAAGTGCAATTTTAGCAAATGGAAAAAGCTGGCACAAAGTGAAAAAGTTTTCTGATTTGGATTATTTAAAAACTATACCCAAGAAGTATTTTTCAGAATATATCTGTCTGGAAATGGCAAATCCAGTCAAGGAACAGCTGAAGTTTAAAAAGTATATTGCAAAAATTCTAGCTGAAAGCTGGAAAGGTTAATTTAATTTTTTTATGAGGCAAAAAATTTTAATTTTAGGAGCAAAAGGAATGCTTGGTCATGAATTGGCTGAAGTTTTTTCTGAACAAAACCCGATTCTTTGGGATAGGGAAGATTTAGATATAGTTGGAAAAAAAGATGTTGAAAATAAATTATTAGAAGTCAAACCGACATTGATTATTAACGCAGCAGCTTATACCAACGTTGATGGCGCTGAAACCAATGGTGACTTGGCAGTAAAAATAAACGGCTATGCTGTTGGTCATCTGGCTGAAGTGGCAAAAAATCTTGGCGCAATTTTAGTGCATTATAGTACTGATTATGTTTTTGATGGTAAAAAGAAAGATGGCTACATGGAATCAGATCAGCCAAATCCAATTAATGTTTATGGCCAGTCAAAATTTTTGGGTGAAAAGTTGCTTTTAGAAAAAGGGGATATGTATTATCTGATTAGATCTTCTTGGATTTATGGCAAAAACGGCAAAAATTTTGTTGACACGATTTTAAACAAAGCTTTAACTGAAGAATTTTTGTCTGTTGTCAATGATCAATTTGGTAAACCGACTTATGCCAAGGACTTGGCATATGCAACCAAGCAGTTAATTGACCAAATGAAGCCATGTGGCATTTATCATCTTGTAAATGAAACAGATACCGGCGGAGTAAGCTGGCTTGATTTTGCCGATCTTGCCATATCAATTAAAGGTTTAGATGCAGAAGTTAGACCATGTGCGACAAAAGATTTTCCAAGTCCGACTAAAAGGCCTAAATATGGGGTATTAATTAATACTAAATTTCAGAGATTAAGGAATTGGCAGGAGTCTTTGACTGACTATTTAGAAAATAAAAATTAAAATTATAGAATATTTTAAATAATAACAATTGTTATGCAAAAAATTTTAGAAAATATTGTTTGGCTAAATAGTAAAAGTTTGGCTGGTAATACCTTACAGGATTATCTTAATTCATTTTTTATTTTTTTACTGTTGGTTTTTATTCTAAAAATTTTTCAGCATGTTATTTTAGTCAAGTTAAAAGAAATAGCGGCTGGAACTAAAACTGATTTTGATGAAACCTTGATCAGAATTTTTTCAGAGATAAAACCGCCTTTTTATTTTTTTATAGCTTTTTATTTTGGTTTGAGCTTTTTGAATTTGTCTGAAATATTGTCCAAAACGATTAGGATCATTTTTTTAGCGTTAATTGTTTTTGAGATTATTAGGGCCATGGATAAGTTGATTGATTTTTTCGCTTTTAAGTATTTAAAAAAAATTGATGAGGAAAATACTCAGCAGGAGAAAGAATATATAACCAGGCCGATAAAGATAATTTTAAAAATTATCTTATGGCTTTTGGGTATTACTTTAGTTTTGGCTAATTTAGGAATTAATGTGACTTCTATAGTTGCGAGTTTGGGAATTGGCGGTGTGGCCATAGCCTTGGCGGTACAAAATATTTTGGGAGATATTTTTTCTTCTTTCTCTATTTATATAGACAAGCCTTTTAAAGTTGGTGACTTTATTCAAATTGGTCAAGATGCCGGAATTGTTGAAAAAATAGGGCTTAAAACCACCAGAATAAGAACATTGCATGGAGAGGAGCTTGTGATATCTAATCATGAATTAACCTCTGCTCGAGTACAAAATTTTAAGAAAATGGAAAACCGCAGAGTTTCCTTTACTATTGATTTGGTTTATGGTACAGACTTGAAACAATTAGATAAAGTTCCGGAAATAATCAAACAAATAATTGATACGGAAGAAATGGCCGAATTTAGCAGATGCCATTTTAAAGAATACGGCAAATCAGCGTTGATTTTTGAAGTGGTATATTTTGTTAATTCTCCTGATTATTTAGTTTATATGGACACAAGGCAGAGAATAAATTTGGCAATATATCGCGATTTCCAAATGGAAAAAATTAATTTCGCTTATCCAAAGACAATATTTGTCAAAAAATAATTTTTTGCGTTTATTAAAAAGATATAATGAAAAAATATAATCCGAAAAAAATAAGAATAGTATTTTTTATTTTTATTATTATTTTAGCGGTTTTTTTACGTTTTTGGGGGATACCCGGAAGCGATTTACAGCATGATACGGCAATTAATTCAGTCAGGGCTTATGGCTGGTTTGATTATCTTACAGGACAAGGGCAAACTTCCCCTGTTGTTTGGTTTTCAGAAATTCCTTGGTGGGCTAATTTATCTTTTCATGATCATCCACCATTAACTTTTTTCATTCAAAATATTTTTTTCAAAGTAGTCGGAGCCTCTACGTTTTCAGCGCTGCTACCTTTTATTTTGGCGGGCATTGGTGTAGTTTTTCTGATCTATTTTTTTCTGAAGAATATAGAATTAAAAAAGGAGGCATTGTTAGCTTCTTTTTTATTTGCAATTTCTGCTCATTCAGTTTGGGTTTCCCGATCTGGTTATTTAGAAGGAATAGAGATATTTTTTATATTTTTAGGCTTTATTTGCTTTATTTATTTTTTATATTTTGATAAAAAAAGATATTTATTTTTTTGGGCAGCCAGTTTTTCACTGGCTATTTTAAGTAAGTATACGGCTGTTTTTATGTTTCCGGCGGCGATTTTGTATCTTTTGATTTGGCGGCGTGATGTTTTTAAAATGAAGGAATTTTGGTTGTCTTTAGTTTTTATTTTTTTGATTTTATCTCCTTTGATTTTTTATAACTTAATGGTTTTTCAAACTCGTGGTCATTTTGATGCCGCTTTATCTTCAATGCTTGCTATGCATCCTGCAGATTTTGAGGTTATTTCTCAGCGCGGAACAAATACAGATTTTTTATCAAACATATCTTCAACCTTTAAATCAATCGGAGGAGTAAGCTCAACGCCGTTTTTTATTTTAAATATTTTATCTTTATTTTATTTACTTGCTAAAGTTATTCGAAAAAAAGGAAATCTTTTAATAAATTTTTTATTCATTAATATTTTAATGATAGTATTAATGTTTTGTTTTGGCAGCGGAGCGGTTCGTTTTTTGTCAATAATTTTTCCATTTTTAAGTATTAGCTTAAGTTTGATGATTTGTGAATTATGGCAGCAAATTAAAATTTACGGTCGTTTTTATCTCAAAATATTATCAGTATTTTTAATTTTTTTATTCTGCTTTGAAGTATTTTATTCAGTTAATACTAATATATTAAAAAAGCCTATTGGGAAAAAAGGTTTTTTTTATTCTTCTGGTCGTTTTTACCAGTCTGGTTTTAATGAGCTTGAACAATATTTAAAAGATAATGTTTTTAAAAATATTACTGAAAAGAGAAAAATTAAAAATTTTTCTCAAATAAGCAGTTATTATATAAAAGGAAAAGAAGTCGTTTTATTTGACGAAAGGATTGATTGGTTTTCTCGGATGTGGCATATTGACAGATATATCATTTATTATAATGCCCCTGTTTTTTATTTTACTGATCTTGATATTATTTTTTCAAGTAGTAATATTGAGAAAAATTTTATTGATTATCTAAGACAAGATCTTGAAGTAGCTGGATTTTGGTTTGTTGTTGGAGCTAATGAAGGAGTAAACAGGAAGAATCAATATTATAATGAATTGGTTGAATCTTTAGAAGATCAACTTATTTTAGCTGGCATTAATCCTGAATCTGAAATAAAAAATTATTTAGGAAATGTGGTTTTTAGGGTTTACCGTTTTCAATAGTTTTGACAAAACATTTTAAAAAAAGTATCCTGAAGTATGTCAGAATTATGCTTTAGGAACTAAATATTATGTTTATTTTTATGAAAGGAATAATTTTAGCAGGCGGAACCGGTTCGCGTCTTAGTCCGCTTACAAAAATAACAAATAAGCATCTGCTACCGGTATATGATAAACCGATGATTTATTACCCGATTCAAACATTAGTTTCGGCGGGTATTAAAGATATTATGATAGTTTCAGGAAAAGGTCATGCCGGCCAATTTTTGGAATTACTTAAATCAGGCAAAGAATTTGGCGCTAATTTTTCATATGCTATTCAGGAAGAAGCCGGTGGGATAGCTCAAGCATTAAGTTTGTGTGAAGATTTTTCCGACCATGAAAAAATAGCTGTCATGCTTGGGGATAATATTTTAGAAGATAATATAGTAAATGCAGCCATTGATTTTCATAATCAAAAAATGGGAGCAAAGATATTTTTAAAAGAAGTTAAGAATCCCTGCTCTTTTGGTGTAGCTGAAGTGGAAGGAAAAAAAATTATCAGCATTGAAGAAAAGCCGAAAAGTCCGAAAAGCAATTTGGCAGTAATTGGGGTTTATATGTATGACAGTCAAGTTTGGAATGTGATTAAAACTCTGAAGCCTTCGGGCAGGGGAGAATTAGAAATAACCGATGTTAATAATTTTTATGCTGGGAAAGGGGAAATGACTTTTGAAATTTTAGCTGGCTGGTGGGGAGACGGAGGAGAGTCTTTTGACAGTTTATTGGAAGCGGCTAATTTAGTGGCAAAAAAACTAAGCAAGCAAAAGTAGTAATTTATCAGCGCTGTAAAAAAGCTCTCAATATGTCATAAATTCATTTAAGACTATATATATTATTTTGACAAAAATTACCTCCTTGTTATGGGAGGTAATTAATTTTTTATAAAATGGCGATAATCTATTGGATTTCTAGCCTGTATATTCCTTGCTGGGTTCCGGCCTGCCCCTTGAAGTAAATGTTTTTACCTTGGTTATCGATGATAATTCCTAAAACGCTTTGCAGTTCAGCAATCTGAATGTCGTTTTTATACTCTTGTCCATCAGCTTCAATTGCTTTTATTTTGTTTTCTGTTTGGTATATTAGGTAATTATTTTCCGGATGCCATGCAGCTTGAATGATTGTCCCGCTGTATCGGGTTACTAAATCTTTATGTGCGGTTTCAAAATTAAAAATTGATATTTCAAAATCAGTGTTGTATAAGATTTTTTTTGCATCATCAGACCAAACAAATTTTTTTGCTCTGTCTTGGAGAATTATGCTCCTTTCTATATTTTCTTCACTAAAAGAATTGTCTTTTAAAATAAAGAAGTCATTGTTGTTTTGATCAATTAAAATAAGGTAATCACGGCTTTCCGGATAAAGTCCGAATTCTGTTGATGGAAGTTTTATTTTCTGAATTTTTTCCGGATTTTTTTCATTTATTGCAACCCTGCTGACAAATGATTCCTCATTTATTATTTCCATAAGAAGCAGAATATTATTATTTACCTGAAAATCTTGAATCCGTCCGGATATTATTGGTTTTACTGAATTGGAAATCATATCTATCTGGTATAAAACAGCTTCTCTAAGTCCATAAAGATAATTTTCATCTCTGTTGTCCCACTTCAATTCGTTGAAATTTAGCCTGGTTATGTCAAATAATTCTCTGGTTTTTAGAGTTTCAACGTCAACGATTATAAATTTATTAAATTCACTTATTTTTTGATTTATTATTGCCTTATTTTGTTTTGGAGACCATTGAATGAAATCAATTTGACTGTAGGAATTAGGGCTGAATTTTTCTATAAGTAAATCTAATTGATTTTTTAGGTTAAAAATTCTAAGTTCTTCACCGCTTTCGGAAATGATGGAATAAATCATTTTTGTTTTGTCCGGAGAAACTGTAAAAATATTTATTTCTCCGCTGATTATATTCATTGGCAGTGATTTTTTAAATAAGATAGTATCTTTGCTGAAAGTTGTTAAATTGCTTTTTATTTCAAGATCTTTCTCCCATGTATGATAGCCCTCTTTTTCCACTTTTATCCTGTAAGTGTCCGGTAACATATATCTGAATCTGGCAGGGGTTTTATCTCTGTATTTGCCGTCAATATATATTAAAGATTGACGAGGCCTTGAATCAACATAAAGAATACCGGTTTTTTCAATTTTATTTTTTTTAAAATTATAGCGGTAGCCGGATGCATACATAATCAAGATCGGAGCAATAATAAAAAAAGCGGCAATGAATATTGAGTATGTAATTCGGCGAAAATACATTTTCATAATGCTTGTGGAAATTTTTTTAAAATGTTAAACTTACATAAAAGAACTAGTTTAATTTTACCAAAAATTTAATTTTTTTGCTAATTTTATGAGTAATTATTTAATAGAAGGAAATAAGGATTTAAGGGGTGAAATAACCACCAATACTTCAAAAAATGCAGCTGTTGCTTTGTTAAATGCTGCGCTTTTAAATAGAGGAAAGACGATTCTTAAAAATGTTCCAAAAATTGAGGAAGTCAGCCGGATTATGGAAGTATTGCAGAGTATTGGTGTATATGTCAAATGGATAAACAAAAAAGATATTGAGATAACTCGACCAAAAAAAATTAATTTATCAGGAATTAATTATGATTCAGCCATAAAGACCCGTAGCATCCTGTTTTTGCTTGGAATTATGATTCATTACCAGAAATCTTTTTTAGTTCCCCAGCCGGGTGGTTGCCGTCTTGGAAAAAGAACAGTGAAACCACATCTTTTTGCTTTGGAGAATTTTGGTGTAAGGATTAATACTTTGAAGAAACATTATCAGGTAAAATACAGCAAACTTTACCCTGCTAAAAATTTAGTTTTGTATGAATCAGGCGATACGGTAACTGAAAATGCGATTTTAGCCGCCGCCTTGATACCAGGCAAAACTATAATCAAATTCGCTTCAGCAAATTATCAAGTTCAAGACCTTTGTTACTTTCTTGAAAAGCTGGGAATAAGAATTAAGGGAATAGGCACGACAACAATTGAAATAGAAGGCAAAAAGAATATTAAAAAAGACATTGTCTATAATTTAACTGAAGATCCGATAGAGTCTATGCTTTTTTTATCAATTGCCGCCACTACCAACTCAAGCCTTACAATTAAACGCTGCCCAATTGATTTTTTAGAGATTGAGCTTCTAAAATTAGAGAAAATGGGCTTTAAATACAAAATAATTAGACGTTACAAAGCAAAGAATGGCAAGGGAAATTTGGTTGACATTAAAACTTTTAGAAGCCGACTTTGCGCCGTTGAAGAAAAAATTGAATCTCGTCCCTTTCCCGGTTTAAATATAGATAACTTGCCGTTTTTTGCTCCTGTTGCCACTCAGGCGAAAGGAACCACTTTTATTTTTGATTGGGTTTTTGAAGAACGGGCGATTTATTTTACCGAATTAAACAGACTCGGGGCAAAAGTAACGCTGGCTGATCCTCATCGGGTTTTTATAACCGGTCCTACACCTTTAAGAGGAAATGAAATAATTTGTCCGCCGGCCCTCAGACCTTCAACTATAATTTTAGTTGCCATGCTTGCCGCCCGTGGTAATTCAATATTAAGAAATGTTTATTCAATAGAGCGCGGCTATGAAGATTTATGTGGTCGGTTGGAAAAAATAGGAGCAAAAATTAAAAAGATTGATTAGATTTGTGAATTAAATTTTTGTTGTATCTCAATTAAAGTATTAATTTAATAATAAAATATAAATAAAAAATGGAAATGAAAAAAAATCAAAATATTTTCAAGATAAAACCGTCTTCAAAAATGACGATTGTTTTTTTTAGTTTTATCTTTGCTACTTTAATTTTTATTGCTGGTTTTTTTACAGCTGAACTCTCCTTAATTTATGGATCGGCGGGCCGATCGGCCGGAAAAGGGGAGGTTGTAAATATCTCAAAAGAAACCCCTGATTTTTTAAGTAGAGATGTTGATTTTAATCAGTTTTGGCAAGTTTGGAAGCATGTTAAAGAAAATTACGTTGATTCAGATATACCGGATACTAAATTATTTTATGGTGCTTTAGCCGGAATAGTTGCTTCTTTAGGCGATCCGTATTCAGTATTTTTAGATCCGGAAGTCGCCAAAAAGTTTCAGGAGGAAATTTCGGGAAGTTTTGAAGGAATCGGGGCGGAAATTGGCATTAAGGATGGGAGGCTTACAATTGTTTCTCCTTTGCCTCAGACACCGGCAGAAAAAGCCGGTCTGATGCCCGGGGACAGGATTTTGGCAATTGATGATTATGATACGACCGGAATTGCCATTGATTTGGCAGTAAGTAAAATTAGAGGACCGAAAGGAACCGAAGTGATTTTAACTATACTCAGTGAAGGCCAGTCTGAACCAAAGGAGATTTCAATAACAAGGGATAAAATTCAAATTGATAGTGTTATTTTTGAAAAAAAAGATTATAACGGAAAGTCAGAAGATGAAGAAGGGTTTGTAGTAAAAGAAGGCAACATTGCTTATATCCAACTTCGCTATTTCAACGAAAATACACTGGTTGAATGGAATAAAATTGTTCAAAATATTATTAAGGCAGGCCCTAAAGGCATAATTTTGGATTTAAGGAATAATCCCGGCGGATTTTTGGCCACTGCCATTGAAATTGCCGGCGAATGGGCTAATGGCAGGCCGGTTGTGTTGGAAAAGCTTCGCAATGGGGAGTCAGTTTCGCATAAAGCCACCCGACAAGCAAGATTTGAAGAAATTCCAACCGTTGTTTTAGTTAATGGCGGCAGTGCGTCAGGTGCTGAAATAGTTGCCGGCGCTTTGCAGGATTACGGTCTTGCGACTTTAGTCGGCCAAAAAACTTTCGGCAAAGGCTCAGTTCAAGATTTGAAGAAGCTTAAAGACGGTTCTTCGGTTAAATTGACAATTGCCGAATGGTTCACTCCGCTTGGCAGGAATATAAATAAAGAAGGAATTGAGCCGGATGTTGAAGTTGAAAGAACTAGAGAAGATTTTGATAAAGATATTGATCCGCAACTTGACAAGGCGATTGAGATACTAAAAAATCAACAGTAAAATGGCAAGCAAATAAAGGGTATTGACCGCAAAGCGATTTTTTCGCAGCAAACTTCGGGTATTAACCTTTTTTGGTTCCCTGTCTGCCACGCCAAAGTCGTTTATCTCCGCCATAGGCGGACAAGCGACAACTGCGGGGACACTAGCTTGACGTTACCAATAAATTAAGCTGAAAGGATTAATGCTTATCAGCTTCAATTTAGTTTATATGATAAAAAAAGATTTTAAAGTTTTGGTTGAAGATTATAATGTACCGCTTTTTCCGTGGTCAATTTTAGTTAATCAGACTTTTCAGAAAGATATGCCAAAGGAAACTAAAGGTAGGGTAAAAGTTGATAGTATTCTATTTTTTGAAAAAGATTATACTTATTGGGCGCCGAATCTTAGGCATTTTATTTCCGCGGAAAAATACTACAACGAGAGACTTTGGTCGGATCAGAGTTTTGGTAGGCAGATTTGCAAGGATCATAATTTATATCTGCGAAAAATAAAAAAATTTGCAGGGGTTCTTTTAAAAGATGATTTGAAAAAGAAAACTAATAAGCAACTTTATGATATTTATTTGGAGGGAGTAAAAAATTATGCCGATATTTGGCTTTCCAGCATGGCTATTCAATATTCTGAAATGGGGGATAATATATTTTCTGAAAGAGTTAAACGATCCTTATTACCAAAGCTAAAAAAAATTGGCAGTCCGGATGTTGTTTTCAGTAAGCTGATTTCACCTCTTAAAGAAAATTTAATTTCCAAAGAAAATAAAGAAGTTCTTAATTTGTTAAGATTAATACAATCAAATAAAAAATTATTAGCTGAATTTAAAAAAAGTTCAGCTTTTAATTTATTATCTTTGTTTTTGCAAAAAAAGATAAAAAATTTAGAAAGAAAATTTGGCTGGCTGCAGTTTTATTATTTTGGACCGCCTGCAACAGTTGATTATTATTATTCTTTTATCAAGGGTCGAATGAATATAGACGCAAAAAAACAGTTGGCTGAAATAAATTTAGGAAGAAAAGAATTAATTGAATATAAAGATAAATGTCGTAAACGATTTAATTGTAAAGAATGGCAATTAATTAATGTTTTGTCTAATTTTTTATATTTGAAAGAAGCGCGAAAAGAAATACAAATATATTTATTGAATTTTGCTATGCATAGATGGTTTTGTGAATTCTCAAAGAGGTTCGATTTTTCACCCTTGCAGGCTAGATATATTTTGCCAAATGAATATAAAGATATTTTAGTTTTTAATAGAGAACCTTTAAGTGTTGATATATTAAATAAAAGATATCAGAAAAGCGCTTACTGTATTATTTCCAACAAGGAAAAAATTGTCTTTGGAAAGGATTTTGATTTGTTAAAACGGATGTATTTAATTGAGCAGAAAATTGATAAAAATATTAAAGAAATTAAAGGTATAGTTGCTTTTTCTGGAGTTACTTCAGGAAAAGTTAAGATCGTTAATTCTACAAATGATCTGAATAAATTTATGAAGGGAGAGATTTTAGTTAGTATTTCAACAAATCCTTCTTTAATTGCGGCAATAAATAAAGCGAGTGCTATTATTACCGATACAGGTGGAGTAACTTGTCATGCGGCAATTGTTGCCAGAGAGTTGAAAATTCCATGTATAATAGGCACTAAAATCGCCACCAAAGTTTTAAAAGATGGCGATTTGGTTGAAGTTGATGCCAATAAAGGAATAATTAAAAAATTGAAATAATTATGTCTAAGAATGAATGGCTGCCAGTCTGGGAAAGTCGGTCTTATCCTCCATTTTTAATGACAATAGTTGTTGATGCAACGGTTTTTGGTTTTAAAAAAATTTTTTTAAAAAGCAAAATAAATAGAGGAGTTTGTTATTGGCAGAATGAAAACGGCAATTATCTCTACTTAGATGATGAAATAAGTCAAACAGTTAAAGCGCTTTTTATAATGGCTGTCAAAAAGCCGAAAGAATTTTTTAAAATATTTGAGACCGCTTACTTTAAAGCGGTTTTATTCAATAAAGCCTCAAAAAGATACACTAACCGAAGTTGTCGCAATTTGTCTGATGAAGAATTAATCAAGTCAATTTTTATTTATTATCAACTATTTTTTGATTTTTATTCCTATGCCACTGTTGCTTCTTGGTTCGGATATAACCAAAATAATCCTCTATATCTCCAAGCTGAAAAAATTTTAAAGGAAAAAACAGAATTTTGTCCTGACAAAAAAGTTGATTATTTTATAGCTTTAACCAATCCGCCCAAAGCGCTGAAAACGCTTTTAATGGAAAGAGATATTTTGATTTTTGCCGGACTGACTAAAAGGGCAAAAATAAAAACAGTATCAGGCATTAAAAAAAATTTTAAAAATGATTTAGAAAATCTTTATAATAAGTATAAATTTTTGTCTTATGATTTTACCGACAGTCTTGGCTGGGATTTAAATTATTTTGCTAAGTTAGTAATTGAAAGCCAAAAAAGCAATATTACCCAGGAGATAAAAAATATAGATAATTATCAAATAAAATCAGCCAGTGATTTTAAAGCCACGACTAAAAAGTTAGGTTTAAGCCAGGCTCAAATCAAAATTTTTAATTTAATCAGAAAACTTGGCTATTATAAATGGCTACGTGAATATGAATTTCAGGAAGGGCTTTATAATTTTCAAAATATATCAATTGAGCTGGGCAGAAGAACCGGTTTAAAATCACTTGAATCAAAATATGTTATTCAGACTGAATGGCAAAAATTATTAAGAAATAACAAGAAAGCAAAAGAGACGGTTAAAACAAGGATGAAAAATTGTCTTTATGATTGCCGTTTCGGTAAAAAGTCAATTTTATTGGACGGGTTAAAAGCCAAGGAAGCATACAAAAGTATTAAGCTAGTTGATTTTTCGGATAAAATATTAGACAATAAAATCAAGGGTATGCCGGCTTTTGCTGGTAAGGTAATTGGCAAAGTTCGCTTGGTTAATAAAGTAGGAGATGCAAAAAACTTTAAAAAAGGTGAAATTTTAGTTTCAGCAGCTACATCGCCTGATTTGCTTTTCGCAATGAAAAAAGCTGGTGCAATTATTACTGATGAAGGAGGTATTACTTGTCATGCGGCAATTGTTGCCAGAGAGTTGAAAATTCCATGTATAATAGGCACTAAAATCGCCACCAAAGTTTTAAAAGATGGCAATTTGGTTGAAGTTGATGCCAATAAAGGAATAATTAAAAAATTATGAAGCCAAAATATTTAAATGACAAAGATTCCTGGATGCTGGGAGAAGATATTCCAGATATAGATTTTTTCTTTCCTCAAATTTGGCTTTCCAGTTTTGTGAATGAGTTTAGATATCCTGCCGGCAAGCCTTATAAAAAAATATTAGCAGTTTATAGGGGTTATCATTTATGGTTTTATTTTGGAGAAAAAGATTCAAGAGGAGTTGGAGATAATTTGGTTAAGAAGTTTTTAAAAGATCCAAATTTTATAAAAAAAACAAATCAGCAAATTATTAAAACCGCTGATGATTTAAAAAGATATTGTGAAAAATTACCCCAAACCAATCTTAATACATATAGCAATAAACAACTTTGGAATTTTTATAACAAACACGACAGGCTTCATACTGTTTATTACCAATGGGGCTGGATTCCAGTGGCTGTTGACATGTTTCATAATAATTTGACTGAAAAATTGAAGCAATACTTGCGCAGTATTGATGTGACAGAAGATAGATTAAACGAGTATTTAGTGGTTTTAACCCAGCCGACCAAAAAATCATTAATTCAAATCGAGCAGGAAGAATTTTTGAAAATTGCCATTGCGATAAAAAAAGACAAGTATCATTGTAAACTTTTTCGGGATTTATTTAAAAAATTTCGGGAAAAAGAATCATTAAAGTTTGGTTATCAAACTCACAGCCAAGATTATGAAAAAATATTTGAAAAAAGCGTCCATAATATAGAAGATCAAATTAAGCCAAGTATATATAATTTGATTCAAAAACATTATGAAAAATATTTTTATGTTTCTCATATGTGGGTCGGTCAAGTATCCAGTTTTGAATATTATGTCAAGGAGTTGTCAAAGATTATCGGAAGCGACATTAATCTTGAAGTAAGTTATAAAAATGCAAAAAAAGATTTTGGCAAGTCTTTGAAAAAACGCCAAGCCATGTTGAAAAAATTAAATATTCAAGAAAATTGGAAAGCAATTTTTGACGGTTTTGGCGATTTTATGGTGACAAAAATTTATCGCCGTTTTGCCCAGATTTATGCAATTTATAAAATGGAATATATTTTACTAGAAATCGCAAAAAGGCTTGGTTTAAGCCAGAAGGAAGTCCGTTTTATGTTGCCATTAGAAGTCAAAGAAGCCTTGATAAAAAATAAAATTAATAAAAAGGAAATCAAAGCCAGAACAAAATTTTGTGTTTATTATGCTGAAAAAGGAATTGATAAGGTATTTATTGGACAGAAAGCCAGACAGTTTACTAAAACCGCGAAAAGAAAAGTAGAAGATGTGGTTGAAATTAATGGTCAAACAGGCTGTATTGGAAAAGCAAAAGGTGCAGTTAAAAAGATTTTTCGGCCATCTGATATGATAAAATTTAGAAAAGGTGATATTTTGGTTTCTATTGCAACTGATCCAGATATTGTGCCAGCAATGAAAAAAGCTGCTGCCATAGTTACCGAACAGGGAGGAGTGACTTCACATGCGGCCATTGTTTCACGTGAGCTTGGAATACCTTGTGTAATTGGCACTAAAATCGCCACCAAAGTTTTAAAAGACGGCGATATAGTTGAAGTAGATGCGACAAGAGGAGTAGTTAAAAAAATAAATTATTAATAATATTAAATTTATGATGAAATTTTTTAGGGGAGGGGAAAATCGATCAGTTAATACATTTGAAGAACATCCGTCTGAAAATGAATCAAGATTCATTAAGGTGGAAAAAGAGCCAGAACCGAAGGTGGTGTTTTCAATTGATTTAGCCAGGCATTCTGTTAAAGGTAAAAAAGACAATCGCGAGCCATTGACCGAAGAAGGTATTTTAAAAGCAGTAGAGGCAGGTAAAACAAGCCCATTAGGCAAAGAAACAAAGATTAAAGCCGTCAAAGGTGAACCCTTGGAAATATATGGTTCTCCCCGAGAAAGAACCGGTCAAAGCGCCTTAAGTCGGATGTTGGCTGAGCAACTAGCCGAAGCCGGTTTTGAAAATTTTGATCCAGAGGATATGGTTAAATGGTTAGAGGGCAGTGGAGTAGAAAAAACCGAGTCGCCACTACTTGATTTTCAGGTCGGAGAAGGAGAGTATAAAGATGCCTTAATGGCTGACTTTAAGCGGAATGAATTTATGAAATTTATTGCTGAAAAAAGCGATGAGTTTGCCATTCGAACAAAACAAAATCCGAATAAAGTTACCACTTATTCTCAACAAGCCGGCAATGTCGCAGCTTTTTTATTGGTTTTAGGTAATAAAAAAACCCATGAGATGATGGTAGCAGGTGATAAAACAGCTGATTTTGCTTTTGCTGCTTCTCATATGACGGTATTGGAGAGTTTTTTACATAAGGTAATTAGCCTTAAAGAAGGCCAAGTAGCAGCGGATAAATTTCTAGAAGAAGATTTAAAGAATAATGGTTTTAGAGAAAATCAAGGTTTTATTGTCAATTATGAATCTTTTGGTAATGAGCCCGAAGAGATGAGATTAGTGATTAAATATCAAGACAATGAAATTAAGCTTGGTTATAAGGAATTGATTGGTATTATCCAGCAAGGAATTGATTACACAACAAAATTAGAGGAAGAGTTTGAAAAAGAATAATTATTTTAACAATCTAAAATAGATATAGGGTAAATAAAAACAGCCTTTTTAGGCTTATTATTTGCTTTTTAATTCTTACTTCTTACAAAAAAGGGATGGTGCAGAGGGATGATTCAGATGGCCACAAATGAATCTTTTCTCCCCCTGCTACCTTTGTGTTAAAGTATTTCGACGGTTATTTCACCGTCGTCGTGTTGCGTGAACCGGAGACCTTCGAGCTCTTTAAGAGAGGGGATATCCTCAAGTTTCATACCGGCGCCGATTACAGCCAGTTCAATGATGGGGCTGTGACCGAAGGCCAGGCAAGCTGTGCCGTAATTCATTTGCCGGAATACTTCTCGCACGCCATCAAGGGCATTAGCGCACGCCTCTTCGAACTCGTTTTTCGGCAGGATCCTATGGATCCCATTAATGTTGCTTCCCGTCTGTTTGACAGCGTCGCCGAAACCACGGTCCAGCCAGCCCTTGAAGAGAGAACTGTCGCCGAACGCAGCAATAGGAGTGAGGAGTGTTACAGAATGGCAATATCCCATAAAAAAAGCACACAACGTCTGCCAGGTGCGGGATTCATTGCCACCGACGGCATATTCATACTGTATAAAACATTCTCTGCCTGCCTGAGTGGCGGCGGTCAGGCCTTGGGCACTGATGTTATTTCCATCCTTGTAGGAGTGTCTCAAGTAATCAATAATTTTCATGAAAATCATCCTTTTCTGTTGTGCCGATTATTCGGCTTTTTTGTATTTCAATACAAGTCTGATTGACTCAGGTCAGCGGCAAAAAACAAATGTCAATTGCCGCTAATTTGAGCCAACCAGTATTATACACACGGTATTTTATTTTAATGAACAACAAATTATATTAGCATATTTTACTAATTTTGTCAAATGATATTCAAATTTTTTGGCTCAAATAAGAGTGAATATTGCTAAAAAGTTTAATTATTGATAGGATAAATGTGTTATAATTACTTTGTCATCGTAAGCCTGGTATAGCGAGGGCGAAGCAATTCTTTTAAATTGTTTATGTTCAAAGATTTAAAGTTGTAGTTTTTTTTCAATAACAAATAAAAACATATGCAAAAATTTATAAAATCATTTACTCAATTATCCAAAAAAGATACTAATATTGCCGGCGGAAAGGGAGCTTCGTTGGGCGAAATGACAAATGCTAAAATTCAAGTACCAAAGGGCTTTGTAATTTTAGCTTCAGCCTTTGATTATTTTATTGACCAGAAAAATAGAAAACAGACCGCTGAAGTCGGTTTGGAAATAAAAGCCAAAATTTCCGAAGTGAATTTTAATGATACAAATTCAATTGACAAAGCCTCAAATGCAATTCGCGATATTATGCAGGATACCGAAATTCCCAAGGAATTAGCCAATGAGATTGAGGATGAATTCAAAAAATTAAAAACCAAATATGTCGCCGTACGATCGTCGGCTACTGCTGAAGATTCATCGGTTGCTTCTTGGGCCGGTGAACTGGAAACCTATTTAAATACTACAGAAAAAAGTTTGTTAGATAATGTAAGGAGATGTTGGTCTTCGCTTTTTACGCCGCGGGCGATTTTTTATCGTTTTGAAAAAAAATTAATCGACCAAAAAGTTTTAGTGGCAGTTGTTGTTCAAGAAATGGTCCAGTCGGAAATCTCCGGAATCGCCTTTACTGTCCATCCGGTAACAAAAGATAAAAATCAAATGATTATTGAGGCGGGTTTTGGCTTGGGCGAAGCAATAGTTTCAGGACAGGTTACACCGGACAGCTATGTTGTTGACAAAAGAGATTTAAGTATTCTTGATATAAATATTTCCGAACAGAAAAAAATGCTTGTTAGAAAAAGCGTTGCCGGCAATATTATTTGGAAGCCACTGCCAAAGGCAAAACAAGAATGCCAGGTTTTGACCGGCAAGCAGATTATTGAATTAAGCAAAATTTGTCTTCAGATTGAAAAACATTACAAATATCCCCAAGATATTGAATGGGCTCTTGTCAAGGGAGAGTTTTATATTACTCAAAGTCGGCCGATAACTACATTATAAATTATGAAAAAAAATAAAAAAGAAGTTTGGTTTATTCCTGAAGAATTTCCAGATGCCTATATTATTTTAATGGCGGCTTTACCAGATGCATTTGTTAATGTTTTTCCAAAAGCCGGAGCTGGAAATTTTTTCAGCAAGACTTTTTTTTGGATTGAAAATTTTTATATTAAATTTGGTTTTATTAGAAATGAATTTATTCAGACTGCAGAATTTGTTTCCAATAAAATGATTAAAAATCCGGATTGGGCGTTTAAAATTAATGATAAGATTATCAGAAATTGTCAAAGTTCTCAAAAAATTTCTTTTAATATAGATGAAGTTAAACTGGCAGAAGCATCAAACTCCGAACTTTTTAAAATATATCAATCAATCTGGCGTTATTATAAAGTTCAACATAGTTTGGGAGTAATTACATCATGGATTTCTGATGCTTATGATGAGAAATTTTCAAACAAGGTTAAAGCTATTTTAAAAGAAAAAATTAAGGCTCAAAAATGTGATATTGATTTATCTGTTGCCTTTAGTTCATTAACAACTCCAACTAAAACAACCTTTGTTAATCTGGAAGAAAGCGCAATTATAAATTTAGCTGAAAATGTTAAAAAAAATCCGAAAGTTAAAGATATAATTTTGAAAACAAAAAATCTATCTTTAATTGATGAAAAGATCAAAAGTGCCAATTTAAATATCTGGAAAAAAATTGATAATCTGCATCATCGTTATTGTTGGATTGTTTATGTTTATATGGGTCCAGCTAATAATAAAGAATATTACTACTCGGTTCTTAAAGGACTTTTAAAGCAAGGAGTTAATTTGAATGAAATCAAAAAGGATATTTTTCAAGAAAAATTAGATGTTAAAAATAAGCAAAAAGAAATAATCAAAAAACTTTCTTTAAACGGCAGGGAAAAGAAGATTTTTAAACTGGCCGGAGAAATTGTTTGGATTAAACCTTATCGCAAGGAAATGATGTCTTTAAATGTTTACGCTTATGAAAAGATTTTTAAAGAGCTTGGGAAGCGCTATGGATTGTCGGTTAATCAAATTAGGATGTGTTTTCCTGATGAAATCTGTGATAAATTTTTAAGTAGTCGCAAATCAGCCAATATTTTAAATCAAAGAATTAAAAAATGCTTTTGGTTTTACGGCCGAAAAAAACAGCAATTTGCAACCGGTCGCCGAGTTGATTTTTTGATATCAAAGTTGAGTTTTGAAAAAATAAAGATTTTAAGATCCGATGAAGTTTTTGGCACCTGCGCCTACCAGGGAAAAGCTAAAGGAAAAGTAAAAATTATTATTACTCCTTCCGATATGGCAAAAATGAGAAAAAGTGATATTTTAGTCAGTCGTTCAACTAATCCTAACATTATTTCTGCCATGAAGCAGGCCGCGGCTATTATAACTGATACTGGAGGACTCACTTGTCATGCTGCTATTGTTAGTCGCGAGTTGAAAATTCCTTGTATTGTTGGAACAAAAATAGCCACCAAGGTTTTTAAAGATGGGGATAAAGTGAAAGTGGATGCCAGTAAAGGAATTATTAAAAAGATATAATATTGAATATGGAAAAGCGATTAACTCTGAGCATACTCGGTAAAGTTCAAGGAGTCGGTTATCGTTATTGGACGCAGAAAGAGGCTGAAAAACGCGGTTTGTTTGGATATGTTAAAAATCTTGAAAATGGTTCAGTTGTTATTGTTGCAGAAGGCAAGGAAGAAGACTTGCGGAATTTTATTGATTGGTGCTATAATGGAGTCAGGTCAGCAATGGTTGAAAAAATTGACCAAGACTGGTCGGAGGCGACTAGCCGTTTTTATGATTTTAAGATAAATTAAAAAATAATGAAGGTAATACTTATAAAAGATGTTGCTGGTCTTGGCCAGCAGGGAGATGTTAAAGAAGTTGCATCAGGATATGCCAGAAATTTTTTATTTCCAAAAAATTTGGCTGAGGCGGCAACTGACGAAAAGATAAAATTAGTTCAGGAAAAAAAGGCAAAAGCCGCTAAAGAGGCAGAGTTTGATTTGGCAAATACTCAAAAACTTGCTCAAAGGCTGGAAGGTCAAACCGTTGAAATTAGCGCCAAAGCAAGCAATGAAGGTACTCTTTATGCCGCAGTTTCTCCGGCTAAAATAGCGAAAGTTCTGCAAACAAAAGGCATTGAAATTAAAAAACAGCAAATTAAGGCCGAGCATATTAAAGAGATAGGTGAACATGAAATAAGCATAGAGCTTAGTCACGGCCTTGAAGCAACGATTACTTTAATTATTAATTCAGAATAGCAGTGTTTTCGTTTTCATTGATAAAATTTATTTTACAAATAAATAAGCCTGCCAGCCGGTAGGCTTTTTGCCTATTGATTTAATTTTTTATGAAACCACTATATAAAGAAAAAGGATTTGATACTAATAATTATCTTTCTGCTCAAATTAAAGCAATTAAACAAAGAGTTGATAAATTTGACGGTAAATTATATTTAGAATTCGGTGGAAAACTTTGTTATGATATGCACGCAGCAAGAGTTTTACCCGGTTATGAACCGACTGTAAAAGTTCAATTATTAAAAAAATTAAAAGATATTGAAATAATTTATTGTGTCGCAGCCAAAGACATCCAAAAAGGGAGAATAAGAAGAGACTTTGGCCTTACTTATGATAATCAGGCGTTAAAAGATATTGCCGATTTTAAGGCATTCGGCCTTAATGTAAGCTCAGTCGTAATATCTCGTTTTGAGGGGGAAAGTTTGGCTAAAAGACTTGAATGGAAGTTAAAAACTAGGGGAATTAAAACTTTTATCCATTTTGAGGTTAAAGGTTATCCGGACAATATTAAAAAAGTTGTAAGTAAAAGGGGTTTTGGCAGTCAGTCTTATATTAAAACAAAAAAGCCGATAATTATTGTTACCGGTGTTGGTGGCGGTTCAGGCAAAATGTCATTTTGCCTTTCACAAATGTATCAGGATAAAAAACAGGGAATTAATTCAGGATTTGCCAAGTTTGAAACTTTTCCTGTTTGGAATTTGCCGTTAAATCACCCGGTAAATATTGCCTATGAGGCGGCAACCGCAGATTTACATGATGTGAATATGGTTGATCCTTTTCATAAAGAAACCTATGGCATTACCTCAATAAATTATAATCGAGATATTGAAAATTTTAAAATTATGAATGAATTAATCTTTTTTATTGTTGGTAGTAAAAATTATGCTTCAAAGTATATGTCGCCGACTGATATGGGGGTGAATATGGTTAAAGCCGGAATTATAAATGATAAGGTTGTCAGGGCGGCTGCTGGCCAGGAAATAATAAGACGTTATCTGCGTTATTATCAGGAGAGAATGGAAGGGATAGAAACTCAAGCTACCGTTGAGTGGATGGAAAAAATAATGAAAAAAGCAAGGGTTAAAATTTCTGACCGATCGGTTGTAATGAAAGCAAGAATTGCTAAAAAAGAAGGAAAAAATAAAGGTAAGGGATTTCAGGGCATATACTGTGGTGCGGCGTTGGAAATTAATGACGGTAGAATTATTACCGGTAAGAATTCTTTCTTGCTTCATTCGGAATCGGCGGCAATATTGAATGCGATAAAAGTTTTGGCGAGAATTCCAGATAAAATTGATTTGCTTAGTGGGCAGGTGATTCAAAAAATTATTTCATTCAAAAAAGAATTTTTAGCCAGTCAAAGCGGCTCTTTAAATTTGGAAGAAACTTTGATTGCTTTGTCTATTTCGGCCGCGTCCGACCCTGTTGCAGAAAAAGCATTAAACAAGCTTGACCAATTAAAAGATTGTGATATGCATCTTACTTATATGCCCAGCTTTGCCAATGAAACTGCTTTAAGAAAATTAGGCATAAATTTTACAACTGATGCAGAATTAGTTTATGGTTAAATTTAGATCTTAGATTCTAGATGTCAGGTGATTTATCTGGTTGCTAGAATTTAAAATCTAAAACCTATAAAATTATGTCTAAATTTATTTTTGTAATTGGCGGGGTTATGTCAGGAGTCGGTAAGGGTATTACTTCGGCTTCAATTGGAAAGATTTTGCAAGCCAGAGGCTATAAAGTCACAGCAATAAAAATTGACCCTTATATTAATGTTGATGCTGGAACTATGAATCCGACAGAGCATGGGGAGGTTTTTGTAACCGAAGACGGTGATGAAACCGATCAAGACATCGGTAATTATGAGAGATTTTTAAACATTGATATTTTCAGGATTAATTATATGACAACTGGTCGGGTTTATCAGTCAGTAATTCAAAAGGAAAGAAACTTGGAATATGGCGGAAAATGTGTTGAAGCTGTTCCTCATATACCGCAGGAAGTAATTTTAAGAATAAGGAAAGCCGCTGCTAAATCCAAGGCGGAAATTACCATAATTGAGATAGGGGGTACGGTTGGAGAATATCAAAATATAATGTATTTAGAAGCAGCCAGAATGATGCATTATCAAAATCCCGGCGATGTTTTATTTGTTTTTGTAAGTTATTTGCCTATTCCCGGAACTTTAGGTGAAATGAAAACAAAGCCGACACAGCATGCCGTCCAGCAATTAAATTCTTTTGGAATTCAGCCTGATTTCATAGTCTGCCGTTCAACGGACAAGATTGATGAACCGAGGAAAAATAAAATCTCAACTTTTTGTAATGTGTCAAAACATGATGTTATTTCAAATCCAGACGTGGAATCAATCTATGAGATTCCTTTGGTTTTAGAGCGAGAAAAAATGAGTGAGAAAATAATAAAAAAACTCAATCTTCGCCCAAGAAGCAAGAAAGACCTAGTGGAATGGCAAAAAATGGTAAGGCAAGTAAAAAAAATAGTTAAACCGGTAAAAGTCGGTATAGTTGGCAAATATTTTTCCACAGGCGCATATATTTTACCCGATGCCTATATTTCCGTAATTGAAGCCTTGAAACATGCCGGCTGGTTAAATAAAGTAAAAGTGAAGATAGATTGGATTAATTCGGATGTTTATGAAAATAAGCCAAGTTTGGTAAAAGAACTTAAAGGTTATGATGCTTTGGTTGTTCCCGGAGGTTTTGGCAGCCGTGGAATTGAAGGAAAAATCTCAGCGATAAAGTATGCTAGAGAAAATAATATTCCTTTTTTGGGACTTTGTTATGGGATGCAGCTTGCTGTAATTGAATTTGCCAGAAATGTTTGCGGATTAAAAGGCGCTAATACGACCGAGATTGATCCAAAAACGAAATATCCGATAATTCATATAATGACTGATCAAGTTGAAAAATTGTCCAAAAAACAGTACGGAAATACTATGAGGCTGGGCACTTATCCGGCCGTTTTGGATAAGAAATCAAAAAGCTTTAGCTGCTATGGTAAAAAAAGAATAAATGAAAGACATCGTCATCGTTATGAATTGAACAACGATTATAGATCAAAGCTTGCTAAAAAAGGTTTGCTTTTGGCCGGACTTTCCCCAGACAAGAAATTAGTTGAGATAGTTGAAGTTTCAAACCATCTTTTTTTTGTAGCGACCCAGTTTCATCCAGAATTAAAATCTCGGCCGCTTTATCCTCATCCGCTTTTTGTCGGATTAATTGCTGCAGCTAAGAAAAGATAATTTTTTTCTAAATAGGAATGTTTTGTCCCGGCGTAAAGTTGGAATCGTGGAGATTAAAATACTTTTCATTAAATAAAATACGGCCGAAATTTGGCCGTATTTTATTAATTATGTATATTGTTATTCGCTTTTTTTCGGGATTATGTTGACAAATTTTGCCCATTTTAATGATCCGTCATATTTTTTTATTTTTTTTCTACTGAATTTTATTATTCCTGAGGTTACGGCAAACAAGGAGTCATCTCCGCCTTTTTTTACATTTCTGCCGGGTCGGATTTTTGTTCCCCTTTGCCTTACTAAAATATTGCCAGCAGATGCTGATTGTCCGTCATAAAGTTTTGTTCCTAAACGTTTTGATTGTGAGTCCCGGCCTAATGATGTGGAGCCGCCGGCTTTCTTATGTGCCATTTTATAAGAATTAAGAATTAAGTAGTAAGTAATAATTATAATATCTTAGTCTTGCAAAATTGTCAAGACTATTTATTTAGGCTATACTAATATAGTATGAAATTTAAGCATTTTTTATTAGTATTTTTATTGGTTTTTTTATTTTTCGGCTGCAGGGCCATTGTTGCTGAAAAACAAAATAATGATGAATTATTAATCATAAATGGTTCAGATGAACTAGCAGTTGATTTCAATAACGAAATTGGTGATTTTAATGATGTTAGGGAGAATGACGGGGCATTATTAGTTGAAGAATATGTCCAAAAAAACGAATCAAAACAGGGAATAGAAGAAGTAAAGGAACAAGAAAATCCAGATTTTTTGGATTATCCTGTACCCTTTGTTAGTCAGGCTCCTTTTGGCCACTGGGATGAACTTCATCAGGAAGCTTGTGAAGAAGCGTCAATGATAATGGCTGTAAAATATTTAAGGAATGAGCCTTTGACTCTTCATATTATGGAACAAGGAATTCTAAGCCTGGTAAAATGGCAGGAAGATAATGGCTATAAAGTTGATTTAACCGCAGAAGAGACAGTGGAAGTTTTGGATGCTTATTTTAATATTTATTCAGAGTTAATTGTCAATCCAACCGTGGAAATAATTAAGAACGAGCTTTTTTTAGGAAGATTAATTGTTATACCGGTTGCCGGCCGAAAATTAGGGAATCCATATTTCACTCAGCCTGGCCCAATTTACCACATGCTTTTAATCAGGGGTTATGATAACAGGGTCAATGAATTCATAACAAATGATCCGGGCACCAGAAGAGGGGAAGGCTATCGTTATAATTACCATAGGCTAATTGATGCTAACCATGATTGGGATCATGAATTGGCCGAAAGTGGGATGACTGAAGAAAAAATTAAGCAGGGAAGAAGAGTGGTAATTTCAGTAATAGGTGATATTAAATAAGTTGGATGGCTGGAAAATCTTTTCCGTAATTATCTATTAAGTTAATGTTTTTTAAACAGAAGCCTTGACAGGCTGTTTTTTTATTGTTAGTATATAAATACCAACCACAGTAGTTGGTATTCACTGGATATTTTAGGCTTAAAAATAATTTTTAAAATTTAATTAAATATATATTAATGTGGCTAAAACCAGATGATTAGAAATTTTAAGAGCCATCTATTTAATTTTTATGAGGTTTTCAACCAGGTCGTCTTACGGCTTAAGAGCAATAATTCATTTAGCTAAAAATTATAAAAAAGGACCGTATTCTTTAAATAAAATAGCTAAAAAAGAAAAAATTTCCCAAGCTTATTTGGAAAGGCTTTTTTCCCGTTTAAAAAAGGCCGGCCTGATAACAAGCTCTAAGGGAACATCGGGTGGTTATAAATTGGCCAAAAGTCCCTCTAGAATTATAATTTTTGATGTTATAGAGGCATTAGAGGGAGAAATTTCGGTTTTTCATTGTATTGGAAAAGAGGGAGAAATTTTTTGTGGACAAAAATGCTGTCCGTCAGTTAAGGTTTATCAGAAGGTGCAGAAAGCGATAGCCTGTAGCTTAAAATCAATAACATTAAAAGATTTAATTTAAGACAGTTTATCATTAATAATTTTAATTTAACAAAATATGCCTTATTCAAAGACCGTGATGGATCATTTTCAGAATCCTCGCAATCAAGGCAGTATCTCTAATTCTGATGCTGTCGGAGAGGCTGGTAATCCTTTATGCGGTGATATAATGAAGATATATTTGAAAATCAAGAAAACAAAAAAATATGAAAAAAAAACAAATCATTTGGAAGATGTGATAGAAGATATTAAATTTGAAACTCTGGGTTGTGCGGCGGCAATTGCTTGTTCTTCGGTTTCAACCGATATGGTTTTGGGGAAAACTTTGAAAGAAGCCTGGAATTTAGAAAAGAAAAATATAGTTGCCGGACTTGGGCAACTGCCGCCGGTAAAGCTTCATTGCTCGGTTTTGGCTTCCGATGCTTTAAAAATAGCTATTCGCAATTATTTAAAGAATCAAGGAGTTTTGGATAATTATCCCGAGATTAATTCATTCAAAGTTAAGGAAAATCTACATTAGAGATTTAAAATTATGTTTAACAGTTGGCAAAATTTAAAAAACAGTATTGAATATCCCAAAAGCGGAATTTTTAGCAAAGAATTGTTTAGGGATGAAAAAATAAACTTAACTCTTTTTTGTTTAGCTTCCGGTGCTGAAATCTCTGAACATACTTCAACCAAAAAAGGGTTTATCCATGTGGTTGAAGGCAAAGGCCTCTTTCAATTGGCCGGTAATAATGTCTCTATGGAAGAAAATGTTTTTATTTCAATGGAGGATAATGCAATTCATTTTCTAAGAGCTGAAACTAATTTAAGTTTTCTTTTATTTTTAATTGATTAACTAAATAATTTATGAAAGATAAAGTAAAAAAAATATTAGAACAAATCAGGCCAAGTTTGCAGGCTGATGGCGGAGATGTGGAACTGATTAAAGTTGATGAAAAGTCCGGCATTGTAACCGTTAAATTGCAAGGCGCTTGCCGTGGTTGTCCGATGTCGCAGCTTACCTTGCAGGAAGGCATTGGCCGTGCTCTAAAAGCGAAAGTCAAGGGGGTAAAAGAAATTAAGGCGATTTAAGCCCATTTGTAAAAATTAAAAAATTAATTTTTTATTTTCTTAATTTCTTACTTTTTTATTTATGTCTAAACCATCTTGCTATTTTGACCATTCCGCCACTACTCCGGTTGACTTTGAAGTTTTAAAGGCAATGGAACCTTATTTTTCCAATATTTTTGGTAATGCTTCTTCAATTCACGGTTTTGGCCAAGAAGCGATGGCGGCAGTTGATAACTCAAGGCGAAAAATAGCTGATTTTCTTGGGTGTAAACCCTACGAAGTTTATTTTACATCCGGTGCAACGGAAAGCAATAATTTAGCTATCTTAGGTACTGTAAAATCTGGCGATCACATTATTACATCTAAAATTGAACATCCAGCAGTGATTGAACCTTGCCAGGAAATAGAGAACAGGGGTGTAGAAGTAACTTATGTTAAGGTTAATAAAAAAGGTTTGGTCTCGGTAAAAGATGTTATGGAGGAAATTAGAGAAAATACGGTTTTAATTTCTATAATGTATGTTAATAACGAAATTGGAACAATTCAACCAATTGCAGAGATAGGGAGACTTGTAAAAAATCTAAATAAATCCAGAAAACAAAAAATATATTTTCATACCGATGCGGTGCAGGCTGTTAACTATTGTGAAATGAAAGTTAATGATTTAAATGTTGATATGCTTTCTTTTTCAAGCCATAAAATTTATGGCCCCAAGGGAATTGGTGTTTTGTATAAAAAGGCTGGAGTGCCTGTTTCGCCAATTCAATTCGGTGGACACCAAGAGAAAAATATAAGGCCAGGCACTCTTAATGTTCCGGCAATCGTTGGTTTTGGCAAGGCAGTGGAATTAGTTTTAAAAAATAAAAAAAATGCATTTAAAATAAAAAAAATAAGAGACAGGATTATTAAAAAAGTTTTAAAAAATATTCCCGATACTTATATAAATGGTGATTTAGAAAGAAGAATTCCAAATAATGCTCATTTTAGCTTTAGAGGAGTTGAAGGGGAAAGTATGCTTTTACTTTTAGATCAGCAAGGCATTGCTGTTTCAACCGGTTCTGCCTGTTCCTCCGGTTTGCTTCAGCCATCTCATGTTTTAATGGCTTTAGGGATAGATCCACTTTTAGCTCATGGTAGCCTTCGCATAACTTTAGGAAGGGAAAGCAATGAGAAGGAAGCTGATTTTTTACTTAGCAGGCTACCAAGAATAATTAAAAGACTTAGAAAAATTTCTCCAATAAAATAATTTAAATTTAAGATTTTTAGTGTAAAATTTTTTATCAGTGGCATAGAAGTAGTCGCTTGCTCCCGGAGTTGATACTCTTCATTTTAGTCATTATCAATTGTAATTTCTGGTTCCGCTTGGCCCTTAATGGAAATTTCGTAATCTTGCAATAAGAAAGGATTTTTAATATTTTCCAAATTTATTTCTTCTGG
>CAZCCC010000002.1:0-55799 GCA_964497245.1 uncultured Gammaproteobacteria bacterium
CCCCTGCAAAATGTTTATCTGAAACAGTTCTTATAAAATCATCATTTGAAATGTTCAAGGCCTCGGCTAAATCAATGAACTTTTGCGTGTTTTTATCAACCAATTGTCTGGTTGAAATTCCTTCTTTCTCGGCCGCCTGGACATTTTTTAGGCTATTTTCATCAGCTCCGGATAAAAAGAAAACGTCATGGGCTTTTTGGCGGTAATAACGGGCCAAAACATCTGTTTGCACAAATTCTAAAGCATGACCGATATGGGGATCGCCATTAACATAAGGTATTGCGGTTGTTATATAAAACTTTTTCATAAAACAAAAAAATAAAAATTAAAAATTATCTACTTATAATTACCACAAACTCTCCCTTAACCTGATCATTATTTAACGACTCCAGAACTTCATTAATCTTCCCTCTATAAACTGTTTCAAACTTTTTGGTTAACTCGCGGCAGACAACCACTTGTCTTTCCAGGCCAGCATCTCTCAATTGTTCAAGCGCTTTTATAATACGATGGACCGATTCATAAAAAACAACTGTATACTCCGAATTAATAATTTCTTTGATCAGAGTATTCCTCCCTTTTTTGTGGGGCAAAAAACCCAAAAATAAAAATCGGTCTGTAGCTATGCCGGAAACTGACAAAGCGGCAATGACAGCGCTTGGTCCGGGAACTGTTTCAACTTTTATTCCTTCAGCCAAAGCCGCTCTGACAAGCAGTCCGCCAGGATCAGATATGCCCGGTGTCCCGGCATCGGAAACAAGGGCCATATTTCCGCCCTGCTTCAGTTTCCCAACTATAAAATCAATTTTTCCAGTGCTACTATGCTGATGATAGCTTATTGTCTGATTTTTAATCTGATAATGTTCTAATATTTTTTTTGTAATTCTGGTGTCTTCACAGGCAATTAAATCAACTTCTTTTAAAATCCGAAGCGCCCGCATAGTAATGTCTTCTAAATTTCCTATCGGTGTGGCAACAACAAATAGTGTTCCCATATTAAATTAAATACTTTCTTGCCGTTAAGGCAAAAGTCGTTAAATAATCCTGCCTGCTGTCGGCGTTAAACAAAGCCAATTCGGCATCAGAATGCCATTCGCCACCAATGGCCATAATGCCTTTATTTATATCAACTACGGCCTTTATCATCTCTCCTAATAAATCGTTTTTGGTCAATTCCTTGAGTTTAGTTAAAAAAATTTTATCGGTTATAATTTTGATGTTCATATAATAAAAATAACACAAAAGCTGTGTTTTTTCAAGCTAATTACTTAATTTTAGCAATGACTAAATAAAAGCTAAAATACCGATTACTGTATGGATTAAAGCCAGACAAACAGTACTAATAACCATTACCCGATGCTAAAAAAAATGATTTTTAACAACTCCTTTGTTTTCCCAAATATGGCAAAAAAGCCGTAATAAATAAAAAAAATAGAGTCAAAAGTCCGCCATACATAATTAAAGGTTTGCCAAAAATAGGAAAAAAAGCTAGCTGAGTAGACATATCTTTTATGTAGTTATTTTATCATTAATATAAAAAAAAGAAAATGTTATTATAAATCGTGCTTAGTTATTACTTTAAATTAAAATTTATGATATAATATAGTTAGAATTAAAGGGATTTTAAGGTTAAAAACCAACTAATAATTCAATAATGACAGATAATAACCCATACCAAGATATAAGCATTAAAAATATTGGTACTGGCGGGCATTACACAGCCGGCAGTTTTTCATCGCGAAAACGTCTTGGATTAGCCGGAGAATTGAGAAAAATAGCAAAAGATAAAGGCAGATTCAGCTTTGGTAAAAATCTTTCTGATAAAAATCTGCGGGATATACAAAATTTAATTGGCAAGGAATTAGCAAAACTGTCAAAACATTCTTCGGGATTAAGCAGTAAAGCCAGGGTAAGAATAATGATGGCTGGCCGAAAAAAAATGTTGTCTGACCCAACTTTCTCAAGCGCCGACCTAAATGATTTAAGACAAATTACCGCAGCTTTAGGTCAAATGAAAACTGGGGCTGAAAAAACGACCAGAAAATCCGTAAGTCAGCTTGTCCAAACAAAAAAAGAGCAAATAATTAAAGCCAACATTGCCCTAGATATTGACCAAGATAATTGGGAAGAGAAAACTGGTCAAAGTCAGATCTCCTATGACCCCAGAAGCGCTTTAGGAAAATTTAAAAGTAATAATATAGAAAATAATACTGGCAGAACCGGATCAAAAAAAATTGATTTGGTCGTTTAAAAATATATCTTATTAAAACTGAAAGTAACTAATCTTTTCGCGGCTACGATTTATCTTAAGTAGCTGTTTTTTAATCCAATTGAGTTTTCCAATCTTTTATTAAATCAAAATAAGCCTGTTTGTTTTCTTCACTAATTCCTTCAGTTGAAGAAAATTCTTCGGCAAGTGGATTTATTTTTATTCCATTTTTTACCATTTCATAATGAAGATGCGGACCAGTGGAAAGACCGGTTGAACCGACATAACCGATGACTTGCCCTTGACTCACTTTCTGTCCGTATTTAACTGCAATTTTTGACATATGGGCATAATTGGTGGTGTAAGTTGAATTATGTCGGACACTTACCTTTCTGCCGTAAGAACCGTCCCAGCCGGCAAAAACAATTGTCCCATCACCAACCGACCTTATCGGCGTTCCGGCCGGAGCGGCATAATCAATTGCCCGATGCCCGGTGTAAATATTAAATGCCGAGATATAACGCTGGCCGGTAGTGAACCCTGAGGAAATATATTTGAATTCAAGAGGCGCTTTTAAAAATACCTTTTGGACTGAATTGCCTTCTTGATCAAAATAACCTAACTTTTCTTCCGACTCCCGATAATAGAATGCATAAAAATCCTTTCCCTGATTTCTGAATTTACCGGCCAAAATTCTTCCAGGCATAATATACTCGCCGTCTAAATATCTTTCCTCATAAATAAATTTATAACTGTCGCCGCTTCTAACCTGCCAAGCGAAATCAATGCTCCATTGAAAAATATTGGCAAAAGATATAATCGCCCGTTCGTCAATTCCTTGGTCTAAACCAGATTCCCACATTGAAGTTTCAATCGTTCCTTCTGCCGTTTTTATTTTTATTTCATAAGGAATCGGCTTTCTTTCGGCCAGCCAAGTTGACTCGCTGGAAGTTGCTTTTTGCAGAAAAACATAAAGCTTTTCTTCACTGTCAATTTGGTAGATTAATTGCTGAAATTCTTCAGTTTTAATATCATAAACTAAATCCAATGTTCTTCCAAGCCTGATATTTGTTAAATCATAAACATTTTTACTGGCATTAAAAATCGCTTGACTTACTGCTGGACTTATTTCTGCCTGATACATCAGCTTGCCAAAAGTTGAACCTTCGGTTATTTCAATCTTTTTCGTATAACTTGTTTTAATTTCTTCTTCAATATGGTCAAACTGGTCTGAATATTGGATATTGGCTGAATTAGCCCTCTGCCAGATAAAAAAAGCTGAAACTAAACCAAAAAACACAGCTAAAATAACAATATATTTGATTAATCGCATAGGGTTTTATTATAGCAAAATAAAAATCAAAATTCAAAATAAGATAGCCTCGCTTCAGTAAGCCTTTAATCATAATGGTAAAAATACTATAGCGTTAAAAAATTTGGGTAAAACGTTTTTTTAATGACCGTAGCTGACTGAAATCAAATATAAAAAATTATCTTTTATCCCTTAATAATCTCTGATAATTTATCGCAAACCGATGAGCTTCGTTGCGTATTTTTTGTAGCAATTTCAGACTGGCTGACCTTTTAGAAAGTCGCAATGGATAGCGGTTATTTGGGGTATAAATTTCTTCTTCTTTTTTAGCCAGGGCAATTACCGGCAGCTGCAAACCAAGCTCACGCAAAGAAACCAAAGCCGCTGTCAGTTGCGGTTTTCCGCCATCAACCATCATTAAATCTGGCAATTTAGCTTTTTCTTTTGTAATTTTGTAATACCGACGATAGATGATTTCCTTCATGGCATCAAAATCAGATTGGCCCTTAAAAGTTTTGATTTTAAAACGTCGGTATTCATTTTTATCGGGCTTGCCGTCTTTAAAATTTACCATTGAACCGACTACGCCGGTTGAACCGAAATTGGAAACATCAAAAGCTTCAATTATCTGTGGCAAACTTGACAGATTTAAAACATTTTGCAATTCAAGCAGACTATTTTCACCAAGCTTAAGCCCAACAGCAATATTTTTTTTGACCAAATTCAAAAGCTTCAACTTATCACCAATTTTAGGAGAAATAATTTTAACTTCCCTTTTAGCCATCTTGCTTAAAAATTTCCCAAGCAGAGATTGATCCTCTAAAACAATTGGCAAAATAATTTCTTGAGGAATGTCCTCGGTATAATAATATTGCCTAATAAAATCTGCTAAATTTTTTTTTGGATTATTTTCTAGCGGAATTTTAATTTTAAATTCTTTTCGACCTGAAATTATTCCTTTGTTAATGTTAAATAACTGAATAAAAATTTTATTCGCCTTATAAATAAAATTTACCACGTCTTGGTTATAATTTTTTCTTAATTCAATTTTTTGTTTTTCAGAAATATGCTCTAAAGCCAGAATTTGATCACGCCTGATTTTAGCATGTTCATAATCAAGCCTTGCGGAATATTTTTTCATTTCTTTTTTCAAAAGACTAATCAGATCTTTAGTCTTTCCTTTTAAAAGCATCTTTGCTTGATTTATACTTCTTTGATAATCAGTTTCTGATATTTTGCCAATACAAGGAGCGCTGCACTGTTTAATATGATAAAGCAAGCAAGAACGCTTTGGCAGCCTTTTGCAAATACGAAGTTTAAAAAGACTGTTAGCCAATCTGATTATTTCCTGACGCGAAGAGCCGGAAGAATACGGCCCAAAAACTTTATCGCCCTTTTTAAAATTACGAGTTGTAATTAAGCGTGGAAACTTATCATTGGTTATTTGGATATAAGCATAACGTTTCCCGCCTTTAAGCTCAAGATTATATTTTGGCTGGTATTTTTTTATCAACTGAGCTTCTAATAAAAACGCTTCAATTTCATTATCAGTGATAAAAAACTCTACATTAGCAATTTCAACGACTAAGCTCTTAGTCTTTGAATCAAAATTTTTTTTTCGAAAATAGCTACTGACCCTTTTTTTTATATTCTTGGCTTTGCCAATATAAATAACTTTTCCGAATTTATTTTGAAATAAATAGCAGCCCGGTTGTACTGGAGCATTATTCAATTTTCTAGCTAAATTTTCCATAAAATTGGAACACTAAGTCGATTAGTTTCGCTTAGTGATCATAAAAAACAAAACCATCGTCTCTTTTTTATCCTGCCAACCTTATCTAACAAATATCTACTAACCTAAAAACTTCTTAAGATATTTTCCAGTATAACTCCACTTCGCGCATTTGGCGATTTTTTCCGGCGTACCTTCGGCAATAACTCTTCCTCCCTTGTCTCCGCCTTCTGGACCCAAATCAATTACCCAGTCGGCTGATTTAATAACATCAAGATTATGTTCAATCACCAAAACCGTATTACCCTTGTTGACCAAACGATTTAAAACATCCAAAAGCTTATTTATATCATCAAAATGAAGTCCAGTAGTCGGTTCATCCAAAATATAAATTGTATTTCCACCTTTTTTGGAAAGTTCAGAAGTAAGCTTTATCCGCTGAGCCTCGCCTCCGGAAAGAGTGGTGGCGCTCTGTCCTAAGGCGATATAACCGAGTCCGACATCATAAAGAGCTTGAAGCTTTGATGAAATCCTTGGAATATTCCTAAAAAAATCCAGAGCTTCCTCAACTGTCATATTTAAGACATCGGCAATACTTTTTCCTTTGTACTTAACGGCCAAAGTTTCCTGATTATAACGTGAACCTTTGCATTTTTCGCATTCAACATAAACGTCGGGCAAAAAATGCATTTCAATTTTTTTAACTCCATCACCCTCGCATTCTTCGCAACGCCCGCCCGCCACATTAAAACTAAACCGGCCAACCTTGTAGCCTTTAGCTTTAGACTCTTTGGTTTGAACAAAAAGTTCACGAATATGAGTAAATACGCCGATATAAGTTACAGGATTAGAACGCGGAGTTCGACCAATCGGCGACTGGTCAACAATAACTGCTTTATCTAAAAGTCCATACCCTTTTAATCCTTTGTGCTTGCCGGGTTTTTCTAAACTTGACCAAAAAATTTTATATAAGGCTTTATACAAAATATCATTTATCAAGCTGCTTTTTCCCGATCCAGAAACACCGGTAACACAGCTGAATACTTTAAGCGGAATTTTAACATTAATATTTTTTAAATTATTTTGGCTAGCGCCGATTATTTCCAAATAGTCAAAAACTTTGCGCCGCCGGGCGGGAACAAGAATTTTTGCCTTTCTGGAAAGATATTGTCCGGTAAGCGAATTTTTTGATTTTTTAATATTATCGGGCTTTCCTGAAAAAATTACTTCCCCTCCATATATTCCGGCTCTTGGACCTAAATCTAAAATATGATCCGCTGAAAGAATCGTATCTTCATCATGCTCAACAACCACTACCGTATTGCCTAGTTTTTTAAGCCTGTTTAAAGTCCTGATTAATTTTTGATTGTCTCGCTGATGCAAGCCGATTGACGGCTCGTCTAAAATATAAAGAACTCCCCTTAATTCGGAGCCTATCTGGGTAGCAAGCCTGATCCGCTGACCCTCGCCCCCAGAAAGAGTCCTTGCTTCGCGAGACAAAGTCAAATAATCAAGACCAACCTCCATTAAAAAATTAAGCCTGCTGGAAATTTCAACTAAAATCAACTTGGCTATTTCATTTTCTTCTTTATTTAGTTTTAAATTATTAAAAAATTCAAAAGCTTTATTTATTGAAAATTCTGAAACTTCACAAATATTTTTTCCGCTTATTTTTACGGCTAAAACTTCAGGCTTAAGCCTTTTTCCCAGGCAAGCCGGACATTTCCCAAGCCTCATATATTTTTCCATTTCCTGTCGGCGATATTCTGAATCAGTTTGTTTATAAAGCCTTTCAATTTGCGGGATAATTCCTTCGAAACGGCCTATCCAATTATAATTTGATCCTTTTTTACTGGAATGCATATGGAATCTGATATCTTGGTCTGAACCGTACAAAACCATAATTTGAATTTTTTTAGGTAAGTCTTTAAAGGGCAGCCATAAATCAAAATTGTAATGGCTGGCTAAACCTTCTAATAGCTGGCGCCGCCAACCTTCACCATGAGTCTGCCAAGGCTTAACTGCCCCTTCGTTTAAAGACAGCTCTTTATTTGGAATTACCAAATCAGAATCAACTTGCTGTAAAAATCCCAAACCATGACATTTTGGACAAGCGCCAAAAGGAGAATTAAAAGAAAACATTCTTGGTTGTAACTCACCAATTGAAATGCCACAATCAATACAGGCATTTGACTGGGAAAAAATCCGCTCTAAATTATCATTAATAATAACCAAAACTAAACCTTTTGCTTCAGATAAAGCGGTCTCAACCGCTTCATTAAGACGACTTTCAATCCCTTTTTTAATAATCAGCCGATCAATAACTATTTCAATATTGTGTTTAATTTGTTTATTTAATTTAAAATTCAAATGATCATCTAAATCCTTAATCTCTCCGTCTAACCTTATTCGCACATATCCGGTTTTTTTCAAATCTTCAAATAATTTTTCATAAGTTCCTTTTTTACCTCTGACAACCGGCGCTAAAATCTGAATTTTCGTTCCTTTTTCTTCTTTAAGCAATATATCAACAATACTTTCAGCCGACTGCGACATTATTTTCCGGTCACAATTAGGACAATGAGGAATTCCGATTCGAGCATAAAGCAGACGCAAATAATCGGAAATTTCCGTAATTGTTCCTACTGTTGAACGCGGATTTTTAGAAATTGATTTTTGCTCAATAGAAATTGCCGGTGAAAGACCGGTGATTTTGTCTACTTCCGGCTTATTCATTAAACCTAAAAATTGCCTGGCATACGCCGACAGTGATTCAACATATCGGCGCTGACCTTCGGCATATAAAGTATCAAAAGCCAACGTTGATTTACCCGAGCCCGAAAGACCAGTAATTACCGTCAGCTTGTCAATTGGAATATCAACGTTGATGTTTTTTAAGTTATGTTCGCGGGCTCCGCGGATTGTGATGTATTTATCAGGCATAATTATTTATTTATTTATTTATTTCCGCCCCTCTCCCCTTTGGGGAGAGGGTGGCCGAAGGCCGGGTGAGGGGAATTGTATTTTTCGCTATCTGTTCTTACTGGTTCTTTTTCTATATGGTATGGAATCCTTTTTAAGATTTTTTTTAAGTTCCTCAATTTTATTTCGCAATTCAATTGCTTTTTCAAAATTCAACTGCTCAGCAAAAACTCTCATCTGTCCCTCTAAGTCAATTACCAACTTATCAAAATCAAACTCTTTGCCCTTTTCTCCCGGCTCAATTACTACATCATCTTGAATAATTGCTTTAATAATACTTTTCGGAGTAACGCCGTGCTTTTTATTATAAGCGGTCTGAATTTTCCGCCGGCGGTTGGTTTCAAAAATCGCTTCTTTAATTGACTTAGTCATTCTGTCAGCATACATTATTACTTTTGAATCAACATTACGAGCCGCCCGACCGGCTGTTTGAATCAAACTTTTGGTATTGCGCAAAAAGCCTTCTTTGTCTGCATCCAAAATCGCCACTAAAGCAACTTCTGGTAAATCCAAACCTTCGCGAAGTAAATTAATTCCAACTAAAACATCAAATTTTCCAATTCTTAAATCCTTAATTATCTTTGTCCGCTCAAGAGTATCTATTTCGGAATGCAGGTAAACGGCTTTAATTTGATTGTCAATTAAATAAGTTGAAAGTTCCTCAGACATCCGTTTAGTTAAAGTTGTAACCAAAACCCTGTAGCCTTTACTGATAACATTTTTTGCTTCTTTTATCAAATCCGGCACTTGCCCTTGAACCGGTCTAATTTCAGTCGGCGGATCAATTAGTCCGGTCGGCCTAATAATTTGCTCAACAATCTGACCACTTTGGATTAATTCATATTCGCCTGGAGTTGCTGATGTATAAATAACATGCTTCAAATATTTTTCAAATTCCTGAAACTTAAGTGGACGATTGTCATAGGCGCTGGGCAGACGAAAACCGTAGTCAATTAAATTTTTTTTCCGGGCGAAATCGCCATGATACATTCCGCCAATTTGTGGTATTGACTGATGACTTTCATCAACTACCAAAAGCCAATCTTTGGCCGCATATTCAAAAAAATCAATCAGGGTAAAAGGCGGCTGGCCCGATTTTCTATTATCAAAATGGCGGGAATAATTTTCCATACCCTTGCAATACCCAAGCTGCTCTAACATCTCCAAATCATATTCAGTTCTTTGCTTTAATCTATATGCTTCAATCGGATCAAGAATGGGCAAATGATCCTTTAGCTCCTGCTTGATGGAATCTAGCGCCGGTCCAAGTCTTTCTTCAGGAACGACAAACGGTTTTGCCGGATAAATAAAAACATCTCTTAAATTATTTATTTTTTTGCCCGTCATTTTGTCAATATCTGAAATACTTTCCACTATGTCGTCAAACAACTGAATTCTAACTATATTACTGTTGGCCGAGCCTTGAATTATGTCAATACTATCTCCCCTTACCCGAAAACGTCCGAATCTAATCTCTGCATCATTTCTTTCATATTGAATTTTTATCAGTGCCGCCAATAAATCCTTCTTATCCAGCTTTTGTCCAACAGTCAAATGAAAACTTTCCCCTTCAAAATCAGCCGGCTGACCAAAAGCATAGATGCAGGAAACCGAAGCCACAACTATTACATCATTTCTTGCCAGCAACGAAGCTGCCGCTTCAAGTCGCAGCCGCTCAATTGTCTCATTGATTGTTGCATCTTTCTCAATATAAGTATCAGTAACCGGCAAATAACTTTCCGGCTGATAGTAATCATAATAAGAAACAAAGTAGCATACCCTATTTTTTGGAAAAAATGCCTGGAATTCTTGATAAAGTTGGGCGGCCAGAGTTTTATTGTGAGACAAAATCAATGTTGGCTTTTGCACCTGCGAAATAACATTAGCAATGGTAAAAGTTTTGCCGGATCCGGTTACACCTAAAAGCGTCTGCTGCTGATATTTTTTGTATCCATACACCAACTGCTTTATTGCTTTGGGCTGATCTCCCTTAGGTTTTAATTTTTTATCTAGTTCAAATTTCATGCTTTAACTTAAATTCAAAAATATTTTACTTAGTCATTTCAACCAAGCCACAACGCAATCACAACGATTGATATTTTAAATTTTTCTTTACTAAGACAAACACTCTTATTTATAAAATTTCACAACAACAAATTAAGGGGTAAAACCCCTTTTTTGGTTAAAATTTAGCTTAATTCAGTTGTTTTAGTATTATAAACAATCTTTTCTTTTTTGACAAGGACTTTGTTTTTTTCTCCCTAGAATATAGGCATAAGCGGCTAAAGCCGCTTTAATACCGTCTCCGGCAGAAATATTGTTTTGTTTATACGGATTATCAGTTATATCACCAGCGGCAAAAATTCCCAAACAACTAGTGCTACTATGCTTGGCATCGGTAACTACCTGCCCATATTTATCCAACTTTACCAAATCTTTAGCTATTTCCGAATTAGGCACGCTACCAATTTCCACAAATACTCCGCTGACTGGCAGATTATTTATTTTACCAGAAATTATATTTTTATATTTCAATTCACTTACCGTCTTTTTGCCTAAAATCTCTACTGTTTCGGCGTTAAAAATCAATTGCACTTTTTTATTCTTATTTATCTTTTCTTGACTTACTAAATCAGCTTTTAATTTATTGCTTCTTTGTAGCAAATAAATCTTTTTTGCATATTGCAAAAGGTCAATTACCGCTTCAACACCAGCATTGCCACCTCCTA
Source organism: uncultured Gammaproteobacteria bacterium (assembly GCA_964497245.1). Classification (GTDB taxonomy): domain Bacteria; phylum Patescibacteriota; class Patescibacteriia; order Buchananbacterales; family UBA6539; genus CAZCCC01. Next base: position 10,965 of record CAZCCC010000002.1, read on the forward strand.
TAACAGCTACATCTTTGCCTTTAAAAAGCGGGGCGTCACAAGTTGAACAATAAACAACTCCTCTGCCCTGGAGCCTATCTTCGCCATCAACTCCCAATCGACGATACCTGGCTCCAGAAGCCAAAATTACCGCCTTGCCTTTGTATAAATTATTCTGGTTGGTTTCAACCAAAAAATCGCAAATCCTATTTTTCTCTTTACAATTTATTTTTTTTATTTTAACCGCTTTCTCGGGAATTCTTATATCAACCGAGTCGGAAAAAAACCGAACATGATCTTCAAGCTTTTTGGCAAGATCAAAACCGGAAATATGTTTTTCTCCAATCCAGTTCTGTATATCATCAGAAACTACCGACTGACCGCCAAATGAATCAGCAATAAGAAGGGTTTTTAACTTTTTCCTTGCAGCATACACCGCAGCTGCACTTCCAGCCGGACCAGCGCCGATTATTATAACGTCATAAAGCATAAAATTAAAATTATTCTTCCAACAAATACGCCAATTTCTCACCAAATTCCTTTGCCGCGCTTGGATCTTTTGCCGTAACTATCCTGCCATCGGTTTCAACCTGCATACCGGTATATTCCGCCCCGCGCGATTTTAAATTTTCTTCCTCTGCAGGAAAAGCCGTTACTCTTTTCCCAATTAAAACTCCGGCGTTTGCTAAAATCATAGGAGCAATACAAATTCCACCGATTATCTTGTCGGCTTTTCTAAAAACCTTTACAATTTCAAGGGCTTGTTGATCATTAAAAAATTGCCTGGCTCCGGCGCCACCAATAAAAATAACTGCATCAAAGTCTTCTTTTTTGATTTCCGCCAATGACAAATCCGGATTAATTTCAGTTCCAATCTTCCCAAAAGCTTTAGCCCTGGTTTTAGAGGCTATTTTTATTATGAAATTCCGATTTTCTAAAATCTTTTTTGGCTCCAATAGTTCCTCGTCCCTGAAATTATTTTGGGCAATTATAAAAACTATTTTTTTAGCCATAATTTTATTAATTACTAATTTTTAAAAAAAATAAATTAAACTAGCTATTAAAAATTGACTTATCCTATATTAGCTATATTACTAAATAAACAATATTATTATAACATCAAAATAAAATATAAAGAAGCCCTTAATTATTAAAGGGCTTCTTTAATATATTGATAAAAATTCTATCTTTGAACACTAATATCGCTTGCTCGTTCCGGATTACAGGCTCCTATGGTTATTCTGCCGGCGGCATTTCTTTCAATATAATAACCCGATTCACCAGTAAAATTAGGATCCTTTGGTATTTCAGCAATATAATTGGGAACCAAAGCGCTTAAATTGGCGACAGTTGCAGTTGTCTTTGCAGGGCAAGAATCAGTAGGAACAGTTGTTCCCGTTGTTCCGGTGTTTGAAATCATATAGGCGGTTGTTAAGGCAAGATCTGTCGGTTCTACTCCGGCATTATCAACCGTATACTTTAGATAAGCGTTTAAAATTGAATTGACCGAACTCCAGCGCTGTGCATCTCTGGCCTCCTGAATGCGACGGGCCGGATCAACTGCCACATAAATTATTGCTGCCAAGATTGCAATAATTGCAATAACGATTAAAAGTTCTATTAAGGTAAATCCTTTTTGTTTTTTCATAATTTTTCTAATCCTAATTAATTTTAATTATATATAAACTAATAATTTTTTTCAACCGGTGAAGCATATTCCGAAAAAATCCATCCTTGATTACCTTGGTCATATTCAATTTTGTACCAACCGTTTACTTCAGCTAAAACTTGAAATTTTTGACCGGAAGACACCTGTCCAATCTTTTCATTATCAGTGCCGGGTTGGCTTCTTACGTTTAAATAGCCTGAACTGATATCATTTATCATTACATAATCAAACTCGGCCGATACTCCTCTGACTTCAGGAGACAATTCATCAATTTGTCCGATTTCCAGTTCAACCAACTCGGCATAAGTGCTTATAACCCAGCCATCACTCTCTTCATCCATACTAATCCGATACCAATCATCTTTTTCTTCAATAAATTTAAAATTCTGTCCATCAACGGCGCTACCAATCAGCTCATAGTTTGTAGATGGTCCATTTCTAATGTTTAAAGACCCTGCCGGAGTCTGCTTAATCAATACCCTAATTTCGGTTGTTAATTCAACGCTTCCTTCCTCCTCTGATTCTTTATCAATTAAGCGCCGGCGTAATTCGTCAATTACTCCTAAATCAAAATCCGTGGTTATTTTACTTTCATATTTATCTGCCGGAAAAATTTTGCTGTAAAAATCAACTCCAATATTCCTTAAATAAAAAACTCCACCAAAAACAAATAGCAATATTACTAAAATTAACAAACGAATATAAAAAGGAATCCATGCTTTAAAATTTGATTTTTCAGGTATAACTTGCAATTTTCTTGTCAAAAACGGCAAAAGATTAATATCACTTGCCTTTGGATTTCTTAAAATTCCCCTCAAAGCTAGTCCGGAAACATTAGAAAACATTACTCCATATTTTTTTAATTTTTCCTGATTATCGGCTGAAATTTTAAAAAAAGGATCACCAATACTTGATTTTATTTTAAGACTCTCAAAAAAATATTTATCAATTTTAGGAATCATTGCTGAACCGCCGGCCAAAATTACCTCATCAACCTGAATTTGATTTTCCAGTTGGTAATACTCAATAAATTTTTTTGCTTCGGAAATTATTTTATTTAATTCACTTTTTAAGGACTTCAAGGCTTTTGGCTTTTGTTTTTTCTCGTCTAGTCCGTCTTTAACTTTTTTTTCTTCCGCTGATTTTTCTGAAATACCTAAACTTTTTGCTATTGCCTTGGTAAACCGATTTCCAGCTGATCTTACAATTAAACTCTGTCTAATTCCATTGCTATCAAAAATTGCCAAATTGGAAGTTCTGGCTCCAATATCAATAATCATTTTGCCCGGCGATTTTTTATCGGTTTTTAAAAGAGCTCTGGCCAGGCTTATTGATTCAAGATCAAAAGCAACCGGCTTCAACCCGACATTTTTTAAAACCTCAACATAAGAATCAACTATTTTCGCCGGCACAGCAACATAAAAAACTTCTTGGGAAGAACCATGTTTCTTAATTACTTTAAAATCAAAATAAACCTCTGACGAATCAAAAGGAATGGCTTCTTCGGCTTTATATGGAATTGTTTTTTTTATTTCATCGTGTCTTAAACCAGCCGGCAACTTAAAAACGGACATAAAAACTTGAGACTCGGGCAAAGACATTACACAATAAGGAGTTTTAATTGGTTTTGGCTGAGCGGAAGATAAAAGCTTAATAATGCTTTCTTCAAGCTTTTTTGGTTTCTTGATCGTTCCATTATTTACAATATCGCCCTTAAGTAATGACCTGGCATAAGAGCTTGCTTTTATTTTACCAAAAAAAGGTTTTTTAAAAATTAAGGCTTCAATTGAATGGTCTGAAATATCCAAGCCAAATATTTTTCTTTTAATCATTTTTTTATTTTTATTTCCAAAAACAAAAGTTTAACAAAGTATTAATAATTTCTTATTTAGAATTAATTATTTTTCCAATACACAACATAAAAATTATTATTAACCTTGACCCTAACTTTTTGTTCATAGCCACTAACAACACCTGTTGATTGCAAAATCGCACTATTAGCATCTGCTTCTATATTTATTATACAAGAATTTACACCAATGGACAAGGAAGTGGAATAATTAGCCCAATTTGACCTAAGTTTTTCCAAACCTTCTTCAATACAGGCTTCGGCCAAATTTCTGGCTTTTGCCGCCTGACTAGAATCAAAACTCATCTGAATCTCTTCAATTCCCCGCAGACTAACAGCAATACCGATAGTTAAAGCTGCAGTCGCCACTATCAACAACGATACCAAAGCGATAAATCCTTTTTGTTCTTTTATTTTTAGCATAAAATCATCTTCTTCCCCGCAGTTCAACTGTAAATTCAACTCTTGAGGAAGAATCATAATCCGGAATATTTCCCGGATTTTTATAATTAATTTCTAAATAAACGCCAACATTTTTCGTTCTATTAAATTTTGAATAGTTAATAAAACCTCCCGTAATTTCAACATTTTCACTATTGATAATTGCTGGCTCAAGACTGCCTATTTGTCTGATTAAATTCTTGCTATTTTCATCAAAACTATAAGCAATGTTTTCACTTTCAGCTAAAACTAGAATTAAATTTTCTTCACTTAAACTGGCGATATCCGAAGCAGTTCTTATGTCTTCAACCATAATGCCAGAAATATACCTAAGTTGATAATTAACTTCCTGATCGGAATAGCTGGATGCTTGACCTTTTAAAATATCCAAAATTAAATATGAAATTCCGGTCAAAATAATTCCAACAATAGATAAATAAACAATTAACTCTATTAAAGTAAAGCCTTTACTCCCCTTAAATTCTAAAGCTTCCGCATCGGTAGCAAAGGTTTTTTTAAAATTTACAATTTTTTGTTTAAAATTATTCATTATGGCGTATAGTTGATTTTTACTTTTTCCAAAATAGGAGTATTGTTGCCGTCGCCGGCTAGCTCCGCCCGATACCTTATCCATTGATTAAAATTCAGTTCAGCCGGGATTATTGTGCCTAAAGATTCAGTAAAATAACTCCCGCTGCCGAACTCGCCATACCAGTCGCTCCAACTGCCCGGCACTCCGGCCAAATCAGGAGCGGTCTGAATCTGCATCTTAATATTGCATGACGGGTTGCAGCTTGGAATTATTTCATCCCATTCAATAATATTAAATGAGGAAGGTGCTGCCGCATTATAAGCCGAGGAAACAAAGTAACCAAAAGTCGCATAACCGCCATTACCGCTAGACTGGCCCCAGCCAATTCTGACATTCCTTAACTGGATTTGCTGGCTGCCATTGCCAGCTAAAAAAGCCTTAAATACTATCTGACTGGTTGTTGTTGGATATGAAGAAATATTAGAATTAATTACCTCTGCGGTATTATAATTATCTCCTCCGGCATTAACCCAGCTGGAACCTGACCAATATTGCCAACTTAATCCATTATCGCCTGACAACTGATAATATATTTCACCACCATTCTTGTCTGCAGTTTCAACTAAGCTGCTCCAACCTTCCAAGCCGGAAATCGTAAGCGAATTTACTGGATGAATACTTGGACTATCAGCCGAATAGGAACCCGAGGTAATCCAACTGCACCCGCTTTGGCTACTACATAATACTTCCGTTAAATAATTTCCACAATTATCCGATGTGCCAAAACAAGAACTTGGTTCGCTCCAATTAAGCAATACATTATCAAAAGCCCCGATTGCCGTACTTAAAAAAGAAAAAAGATTATTATTATAGGTTCCCAAAACAGCCAGCTTAAGATAATACGTCCCAGGATCTTTAATTTTTGAAGAAATATCAAGATTAGAAATTCTAATCCAGTTTGTCGTACCGGTAATTAATGGGCTTTGCCAAACATAGTCAGCTAAATTTGGCGCGCCGTTTTCTGTTTCAACAAAAACATAAAGATAAAAAGATGTTAATCCAAAAGAAAAATAGGTTGGTACTCGCCAATCAAAATTTAAAGAGCCGTTAAGATCTGCGACACTGATTTCAAAAGATTGCTGCCAATAACCGGAAATTAACCGGTTCCTTTGACCTCTTATCCTAATATTTATATAGCCATTTGGATTTCCACCAGTTGCCAGCCAATTGCCGTCAACTTGATTTGGCGTCTCCCAAGCGCTAAAATTCCAATTATTAAAATTGGCGTCAAAAGAAGGATTTAAAGTGGAACCAAGAGTTCCTACTAGCCATGTACAACCGGCTTGATCTAGGCATAAGGGTGGGGTACTGAAGCTACTACAATCATCGGCTGCACCGCTGCATGTTCCACTTATTCCTTGATCAACAAAAAAAGCCATATTGTTGTTAACTTGAATTTTTGTCGGATCATAAATATAATCTTGTTGCTCGCTAAAAGGCCAATCGTAAATTTTGGCACAGCTGATTTTTATTTCATCCAACATTACCTGCTGAGTGCCATCACCGGACAAAAAAGCTTTAAAATTTATTTGGCTAGTTGAAGTTGGAAAAGTACTAATATTATCATTAACATCAGATGCTAAATTATAATTATCAACTCCAGCCAAAACCCAATCACCATCATAATAGTACCAATCTGCTCCGTCGGAAATTTGATAATAAATTTCCCCTCCGCCTTTGTCGGCTGTTTCAAAAAAAGAAGTCCAATTATTTATTCCGCTAACTAAATAAGCTTCTTTTGGGCTAACTTCAGGACTATCCGACGAATAACTTTCCAACCAGTTGCAGCCTGACTGATTTAGGCAGCTAGACTGCTCATCAAAAAAATCACAATTTAAAGGTATTCCGCTACAACTGCTACTTGCAATCCATTGGCACTGGTTGCAATTAACGCACGAATTCTGATCAGGAAAAGAAAAGCAGTCAATTGTGCCAATACAATTTCCGCCCTGCCTAATACAACCTGCAGCATTACACCGACTGCATAAACCGGGAGGAATACCACTGCAAGAAGCAGTAGCGGAATTAGTGCAGTGACTCCCAAGCCAATTACAACCTGACTGATCTTGACAAGACTGCTGGCTCATAAAATGTAAACAATCGGTTGGAGTTCCTGTACATACTCCTTCTGGCCTCAGCTTGACATTGGAATCTACTATTTCAATTTTTCCTTCATCGTATTCATAATCGTCTTTTTGATCAAAAAGCCATGATTTTGTTCCACAACCATCGCTGAAAAAAGATTTTAAGCTAATCTGCCCACTAATATTATATTCAATATTAGAATCATCGTAATCATATCTTCTTTCATTATTCCAAACTGATTGGCCGGGACCGAAAACCCAATCAATTTGGGTCCAATCCCGACTCTGCCATGAAGTAATATAAGATTCAAGCTGAATTTGATTGCTAAAACCATTAATACTATCATATTCAACTTTAGAAATGACTCTTTTTGAATATAAATCAATTTCAACTTCCGGCTGGGTACAATCAGCAATGTTTCCACCCAAATCACGGCAAATATTTTCAATCATAATTACCCTGCTATACTTTCCATCCAACAAATCAGGAGGAATGGTGAATTGCCAATGACCGAAAGATTTATCCAGTCCAAACTCTCCATTTTGTAAAAAATTCCAGCCTTGACGGCGAATTGATCTTACTGCTTCAATCCCTTGTTGGGCATAAAAAACCGCTACTTCTCTTTCTTCTGCCTGAAAATTACTTCCATATGAATTAATCAGCATAAAGATTAAAGGAACGGAAAAAAGACTAAATAAAGCAATGGCTAAAATTATTTCAACCAAACTTAGCCCTTTTTGGCATTTAAATTTATATAAATTAGCCATTACTTACTTATTAAACCTAAATTGGTTATTTGTATATTTTTTGATTCGCTGCTTGCCGAACTGTAAATAAAAACCGTGCCATAAGATGATGGCAGTCCCGAGTTAATTGAAAAATAAATTTCATCGCCAAAATCAGTAGTTATATCAAAAACATCAGGATACTTTTCGTTTTGATCATAAGAAGTATCCCTACTGCTATAATTATTGCCTTTGAAAAAAATTATTTTTTTTTCCACATTATTAAAATAAACCCCCCAATCAGAACCGCTTTTTCCGCTTACTGCTTGATGACGGGCTCGTCTTAAAGTTTTGGCGGTTGTATCGGTATAAGTATATAAATCAGAAGATGTCTGGAAAATTTGTATAAAAGGAATACTTAATACCGAAACCATGGCAATTATAGCTATTACTAGACTTAACTCTATTAGAGTAAAACCTTTGCCATAAAAAGCTAGCGGCCGAAAAATAGAAAACAAAAGTTTATCGTCTTTTTCTTTTGTTCTTTTTATCATTATTTTAATTTCTAATTGACAGGAATCTTTAGTTCCTGAATTGACCAGTAATTTGATAAATCGGCGAAATAACAGATATCGCAATGAATCCTACTGCTAATCCAACAAAAATTAAAAGCAATGGTTCCAAAATAGTTGTTAAGTTTTTTGTTGAATTATCCACCTCTTTGCCGAAATATTCCGACAAATATTCAAAAGACTCATCAAGTCTACCTGATTGTTCACCCACGCCAATCATTTTTATAACCAATAAAGGAAAAATCGGCTTTCTTTTTGATTGCCTAAACGAGGCCATTGAATCTGAAAATCTTTTTCCTCTCTGAATCTGCGGTAATATTTTTTTTAATCTATCTTTATAAATAAAATTATTAGTGGTTTCCACGGCAATTTCAACGCCTCGATCAATTGTTAAACCGCTTTTAAGTAAAATCGCCAGAGTCCTGTTTATTAAAACCAGATTATAATTAATAATTATGCCTCCTAAAATAGGCATTTTAATCAGAGCCCAATGCCACGGTTTTTTAAAAAATCTCTGCCTTACCAAGACCCTGAATCCAATAAAAAATACCACCAGTCCGGCAAAAATCACCAAGCCATGTTTATCTGCAACTTCTGCGATCCAAAGCAAAAATCTGGTACTTGTCGGCAAATCAAAACTTAAACTTTTAAACAAGGCTGTTATCTTAGGTAAAACAAAATATACTAAGATAAGGCCCAATCCGAAAGTGGAAATAAATACGATAGCCGGATAAAAAGCGGCATTTCTAATATTTTTTTTAAGTTCTAGCCTCTCCTCCATTTCATTGGTTAAATACTCTAAATTTTCTTGCAAAGTTCCACTTTCTTCGCCAACCTTGATTATATTTATAAATAATGAATCAAATACTTTTGGATATTTTGACATTGATCCGCTTAGACTCTGGCCCTTTTTTACTCCTTCCAAAACATTTTTTATAATTTTACCAAAATTCTTTGAAGGTGATTGATCAAAAATCACTTCCAAGGCTTCATTCAAATTAATCCCCGACTTAATCATCACTCCGAGATGTTTGGCAAACAAAACTTTTTCCATTAAAGAAACCCTGCCAATACTTAATTCGGAAAATCCAGTTTTGAATCTTCCCCGCGGAGAAATTTTTTTTATAAACCAACCTTGGTCAATTAAAATTTTTGTTGCATCTTTTAAATTTTTGGCTTCAATAATCCCTTTTTCGGTCTGATTATTTTTGTTAAAAGCTGTGTATTTAAATTTCATAATTTTATTCCCTTGTGGCTCTTAATACTTCTTCAACTGTAGTTAACCCGGAAAGCGCTTTTTTTATTCCATCTTCAATCATTGTTTTCATTCCCTCTTCTTCCGCCTGTTTTCTTATTTCATCGGCATCGGACCTTTTCATTATCATTTCTCTAATCTTTTCCGAAACTGCCAAAACTTCAAAAACTCCAATACGACCGGCATAACCGGTATTAGCACAGAGTTTGCAGCCTTTACCATAATAAAGCCTAATTTTCTTATCACCCTCTTTACCAAAATATTTTTCAATTAACTCGGCTGAAAATTTTTCTTTCAATTGAGAAACCGCAATTTGGTTGCTTACGATGCAATTACTGCAAATTTTCCTAATTAGCCTTTGTCCAATAATTATATTTACAGTTGAAGCCAATAAAAATGGCTCTATTCCCATTTTTAAAAACCTGGGCAGAGCAGTCGGCGCATCATTGGTATGAAGAGTAGAAAGAACCAAATGTCCGGTCATGGCGGCATTAATTGCAATGTCAGCTGTTTCTTGGTCGCGGATTTCGCCAACCATTACAATATCAGGATCCTGACGTAAAATTGAACGAAGACCGGCAGCAAATGTAAGATTAGTTTTGGGATTTACTTGGATCTGGTTTATACCGTCCATATCATATTCCACAGGGTCTTCAATTGTTGAAATATTAACTTCTCGACGATTTAAGATTTTCAATATTGCATAAAGGCTTGTAGTTTTTCCCGATCCCGTCGGTCCGGTGGATAAAATCATACCATAAGGCTTTGAAATTTCACGCTTTAATTTAACTAAATCTTCACTGGAAAATCCCAAATCTTCAAGGTTAAACTGTCTGTTCCTCTCAGACAATAAACGTAAAACCACCTTTTCTCCTTCAATAATTGGAATAATTGAAACTCGGACATCCAACTTATCATGACCAAATTTCGCCCTAATTTTACCATCTTGAGCACTTCGGTGTTCATCAGTTCTTAATTTTGACAATATTTTCAATCGGGTAACCACTAAATCGTGGACGTTTTTTGGCAAATCAATTATGTCATGCAAAATACCGTCAATCCTGAAACGAACCAATGTTTTTTCTTCGTATGGCTCAATATGTATATCAGATGCGCCATTTTCATATGCATACTGTAAAACAGTTTCAACAATTTTAATTACTGGCAAATCTTCCGCTTTAGAACTTTTTTTAGCCTCGCTGATATTTTCCTGAATTATATCAGCAAATTCATTCTGAATGCCTTTTTGGTAGCGCGACAAAGCTAATTTTATATTTTTTGAAGTCGTGTAATAAGGAAAAATCTCCAAGCCTGTCTTTTTGTTCATTAAATTAATGAGTTGAAAATCTCCTGGATTAGACATTGCTAGCTTTATTCCTCTCTCACTCTGTTCAAAAGCAATTACTCCTTGTTTTTCGGCCATAACTTTAGGAATAAGTTGAAGGATATTCTCTTCAATGGTCATTTTACTTAAGTCAACAAAAGGATAGCCCATTTCATCGGCAATAATCTGACCGATGTGATCATCAGAAACCAAATCACTGTCAACCAAAATTTTAGCTAAAGGTTTTTTGTGTTCTTGCGCAGATTTAAAAGCAATCTCAAGCTTATCTTCTGGAATAATATCAAGAGTAGCAATTAAATCTCGTAATTTTTCATTGGAAATTTCCATAATTTTATTGGAAAATCAATACAAAAGCCAGTATATAATTATTATTTTTAATTATCCAAACGATTGACTGATGGGTAAAATAAATGATAAAAAAGGCAATGAAACATAGAAGGCTAAAAACAAAAAATATCAACACCCCTTTATATATTATTTCTTTAAAAAAAATTTTATTTTCTTTGCCACTTCGTCAAGGCTGAAATCGCTTTTTATCAAATGATCAGATGCACCAAGATCTTTTCCGTGTTTAATATCTTCCGGCTGCCCGAGATTTGACATTATTATAACCGGAACCTTTTTTGTCTTATTATTTTCCCTTATTTCTTTCAAAACTTCAAAACCATCTAAATCAGGAAGCATTATGTCTAATATAATTAAGTCTAAAACATTCCCACTTTCAACCTTATCAATTGCTTCTTGTCCGCTTGAGGCTAAAAAAACTTCATAGCTGGAATCGGTAAGCATCCTACTTAACATTTTAGCTAAAAACTTATCATCTTCAACAATTAAAATTTTTTTATTATTGTTTTTCATAAAAAATATATTCAGATCAAGTTAATTATACCATATTTCTTAAGCAATAGCTACCACTTTCATCGCTACTACCCTGAACGATTTTAAGGCATTATTAATAAAAATTAAAAGTAGGCAGTTAATAAATCTTAAGAAATCGCTAAATAAGTGGCTTTAAAGCGGAAATAATCTAATTTAATATATAATTTTTACAGTAAAAAATAACCTCAAAGCAGGTCTATTCGCTTTTAATTGCTAGCTGCCGGCTGAATTGAAACCTGATAAATTGCAACAAACAGAATAACGGCTCCAAGCCATTGTGACCAGGAAAGCATATTTCCCCTAATCAGAAATTCTAACACAACTGCCGAGAGAGGAAAGGCCAACTCACATATTGCCGAAACTGACGCTTTAACTTTTTTCAAACCATAATAATATAAAAACATAGCTAGCCCGCCTGAAGAAAAAATGATAATAATAAAAATCAAAAACTGCTTGATAGTAATTTCAGAAATCCTACTAAACCCTCCAAATGCTGCTGTAATCACAATCATAATTAAAGAAGCGAGTCCAAATCTCAAATAGGTGCCCATTTTAAAACTCACTTTTTGCAAAGCTCTTTTTGAAAAAACCGTTGATGACCCCCAAGAAAAAGCCGCACCTAAAGCAAATAGAGCGGCAAAAATTGTTTTTTCTCCAGTATTAAAATCCGGTAGAAAATCCTTAAAGGTGACAAAATAAGCAGCAATTATTGCAGTAACCGCCCAAAAGAAAAATTTCTTAGGCAATTTTTCTTTTAAAAGTAAACTGGCTAAGGTTAAAGCAAAAACAGGCTGGAGTTTCTGAATCAAAACTACAATTGATAAATTTACATGATGTACATAAAAAAGAGCTTTTACAATAAACATTGTTCCCAATGCTCCACCAAACAGCGCTACCCAAAAAAATGCCAGCCAATCGGCTTTTCCCAATTCTTTTAACTCTTTTCTCTGCCTTATAAAGAACGGGAGCATTATCAAAAATGCAAAAAAATGCTCAATAAAAACGACAAGCGGAACCGACAGTCCATACAAAGACGGGCGAAGAACTATACCATCAATTGCCCAGAGAAGAGCGGCGGCGATGATAAAAAGAGGTGCATAAATCATAATAATAGCTATTAAAAAAATCAGAAACCAAAAAATCTCTTGGCTGACTTAATATCCCTTCTAATTTGTTTTTTTAACATATACAAACTCGGAAATTTTTCAACTTCTCTAAATTTAAAAACCAGTCTTTTTGTGACTTTCGTATCATATAGATTTTCTTTAAAATTTAAAATGTGGGTTTCACATGTTGGACTTAAAAAATTAAAAGTTTTAAGCGGTCCAAGATGGGTTATTGCCGGATATAATTTATCGCCAATTTTAACAAGAGAAAAATAAATTCCCCATTGGCTTTTTTTCACCGAACGGGGAACCACTATGTTAATTGTTGAAAATCCCAACTTTTTTCCTTGCCTGCGACCGATTTTTACCCTTCCTTCCAAAACTAACATATCACTTTACGGAAGTGATGGCTCCTAGATTAACAATAAGTAATTCAAAAGCGCCGGCTAAAATAGAAAGCAAGAAAAATCCTAAAAACATTATCATGAAAGCTCCATTTATTATAAGCCCCAAATTACCTATTAAGATGCAGACAATAGCAAATACTAGAATCAGCGGCAAAAAAGAAATTAAAACAGCTAATATTGAATTTAAAACTTTATTTTCTTTAAATACATTGCCTAATATTTGTCCGAAACGATACCAAAGAACCGCACTTAAACCCGAAAAAATAAAAATTAAAGCCAGCGGGAAAAAAACAAAAAATATTTCTTCAATATCCATTAAGGCCGCCAAGATTGAAATAAAAATAAAGCTAAAACAAAAAATTAAACCTAGAGAAACATTCAAGCCTAAAAGAATAAAGCCAAATTTCAAAATGGCCAATTTTGCAAGATTTTTTTTATGCTTCCTTGCTTTTGCTAATGTGTTAAAGTAGTTAAAAATATTTTTAACTACTTTAAATTTAAAAATCTTACTGTATATTTTTTTTAGCCTAGGGTGAAATCTGCCACTAATTCTGTCATAGCCATTTTTAATCATCAAAGTATAAATTCCCATTGCAAGTCCTAAAAATAAAATTGCCGGTAAAATCGGCAAAAATATTCCCAAAAAAGCAAGCAACAATACCAGAATTATTAAAAATAACAAGACTACTTCTACAGACAAGGCAAAAATTAAATTGGCTAATTCCCATGTTCCCATTTTTTTATTTTTTTTGATTTTTAATAATTTTTTCATATTTTTTATTGGTGACATAGAGTGAGTGTCCAGCACCCATTTTACGTATCAATGAATAAAAGCGTTGAATAATTTTTTTAAAAATTAAATAGATTTTTTGATTTAATTGCAACCAATAAAATAGGTGCTGGATCGAGCCGAGCCGACAAAAAGCCAAAAAAGTTTAATAGCCTTTATTAATGACTTGGGTCAAAAAATTAGATCATCTGGCAAAATTTATTAATATAAACCCTTCTATAAAACTAAAAATTTATGGTCTTTTCTTTTTGTGCCTTTCAAAAAATTTGTTTTTAACAGCATCTAAAAGAAGTCTAAAAACTTTATCATAAATACCAGAATCCGAAGGCACTCCTGAAATAAGGCTCTTAATTTGTTTTTCAACTTGTTCAATACTCAAGCTGTCAAATATTCCAATATTTGCATTGTTGAGCAAAACTTGTCCGGCATCTCCTATTTGCCGGACTAAGTCTTCTTTATTATAAATCTTTTCCCCTTGACGAATAACTTTAAAATGATTTAAGACCTGACACAACTGTTCTAAATCTTTTGCCGAGGAGATTAAATGGATAGTAAAATCATCTTTTTTATTCTCAAAATATTGTTCCATTTCCTGCATCATGAGTTCTCTGGCTTTTTCCTTAATTCCTAAATTATTTTCAAAAGGAATTAAAGAAAATATCCTTGAAAATTCAGCTTGTTTATTATCAACTTTTTGGGAAATTGTGGATAATATCACTTGATCAATGTTTGTCCTTAGAAAATCAGCAGCCGCGGAAATCCTTGTGGCTATTTCTGTGCCATGATAAATAACTTTATTACAATAAATAGTGGGTTCTTTCTCTATAACTGAAATAAGCTCTTCAATGCTGGAAGCTGATTCTATTTTTCCTTTAAACTCTGAATCCTCAGCCTCTAAAACAGTCGGCCATTTATCTTCTTCCAATTCACTGTCGGCAAAACCTTGTCCCTCTTGCAACTGACCGTCAAAATTTTCCTCTTCTTCTAAAAAACGATCTGCCCGATCAACATGATGTCTTCCTAATAATTCTGCTGCCATAATTATTACTTTAGATGCTTATTGAGCATTTTTATTATAGCACTATTTAAACCTTGCTTCAATTAATCTTTTATAAAACCTCCAGCTTGAAGCTGCCAAAGTCTTTGGTAAAGACCACTTTTTTTTTCAAGCAATTCATCATGGCTACCATCCTCAATCATTCCTCCATCATCAATAACTATTATCCTATCCATTTTTCTTATGGTTGAAAGACGATGAGCAATGGCAATAACGGTTTTATTAACCATTAATTTATCAAGAGCATCTTGAATTAAAAGTTCTGATTCAGAATCAAGGCTTGAAGTCGCTTCGTCTAAAATTAAAATTGGAGAATTTCGCAAAATCGCCCTGGCAATCGCTACTCGCTGTCTTTCACCACCGGAAAGTTTTACCCCTCGTTCCCCAACATAAGTATTATAGCCATCTGAAAATCCGGAAATGAATTCATGACAGTGTGCTAATTTAGCCGCATCAATTATTTCCTGATTGGATACTTTCGACCGGCCATAAGCGATATTTTCATTGAGCGGACGATGGAATAAAATCGGATCTTGAGGCACTAAACTGATATGTCTCCACAAACTTTCTTGAGTAACTTTTGCTATATCCTGACCATCAATTAAAATTTGGCCAGAACAAACATCATGCAGTCTTAAAAGCAGACGGACAATAGTTGTTTTGCCGGCACCAGAAGGTCCAATTAAAGCCAGACGCTGACCAGGTTCAACAGTCAAATTAAAGTCTTTAAGAACTTTTCTGGTCTTGTGATAATAAAAATCAACTCTATTGAATTCAATTTTACCTTTATTTATTTTCAACTGTTCGGCTGATAAAATGTCTTTTATTTCATGCGGCTGATTAAGAATTGCCACCATCTCCTCTGCATCAGAAAGAGCTTCATAGGTTTGTCTTAAAATTCGACCAAATTCCCAAACTCGATGAAAAATATTTATTAAATAAGCTTGGATTAAAACAAAATCACCAACTGTAAGAATTCCTTTTTTCCAAAGTAAAACCGCCAGATAAAATACGCCTAGTTCTAAAACAACCATCATAAAACCCTGCAAAGCTTCGAAAAAAGAGTCCAAATCCCATGTAAATTTTCTCAATTGCCTCAAATCTTCATTTACATTTTTGAATCCTTTAACTTCTTTATTAAAACCATTAAAAAGCTTGATTGTGATATTGTTGGTTATTGTGTCGGCTAAAAAACCGGTAGTTTTAGTTTCCGCTTCGCTCCGCATTATATCATACTTTAATTTATATTTGGTAAAAAACCAATTAACAAATAAAAACAATATTATCCAAATAAAAACCGCCAGGCTTAAAAGCCAATTGCGGCTTAAAAGAACAAAAATTATTATTAAAACATTAATAACAAGAGGAAATAGATTCCAAGTAATTCTATCAACAATTATTTCAAAGGCTCGACTGAACCACTTAATTTTTTTTACCAGTGAGCCAACAAAATTATTATTGAAAAAAGAAAAAGAATGACGATGCAAATAAACAAAACAATAATTTGCCAAATCAACCATTACTTTTGATTGAAAATAATTGGAGTTAAAAGTCGCTAACCGCCAAAATCCCCAAGAAATAAGCTGTAGTCCTGCAACCACGAGCAAAATTAAGATTAATTTATTGACAATCAAACCTTGCTCTTGACCTGAAACTAAAACATCAAAAAATCTTTTATAAAAAAGCGGAACAATAACTCCAACCACCGAAGCGCCAAAAACTGAAATAAAAATAACAGTTACTGAAAATTTATAATTCAGCGAGTGTTGCCAAAAAATCTTTAAAGTTTTTCTTGTATTGTCTTGTACCACTTTGATTAATATTAAACTTCTTAAATAGCTAATATGTCATAATTATACACCAAAGTCAATCAAATTAAAAATAAAGGGTATTAACCCTTTTTGACTCCCTGCCTGCCGGTTTTCACGCCATGCAACGGCAGGCAGGCCTACCTACTGACAGGCAGGCTCGGCTCGGAAACAATCCGCCAAATAATGGCGCGCTATGCTAATTTAATAATTAACCAAATGCAAAAAACAACAAGCTGCCGTGCTTTTGCATTTATATCTGAATATTAAGTCTTTCATGTCAGCCTTCGATACTATTGTGTTCTGGCAGTGTGTCTCGGTCTAGAACCAAGACTTTACAAGCATTATAAGGGTTATTCAACTATTTTACCATAACGGGATTTGAGCCACTCAGGTCGGGGTAAATGAGATAAATGCAACAGTATAAAAAGGAAAAATGAGTAAAAAAAATTTGACTTTGTATAATTTATAATTTTCTTAATCTATATTTACTTTTATGGCTAATATATGTAAAATTATAATATGATAAACGAAAATAACAGTTTAAAATTATGTGCCAAAGGCTCCAGAAAAATGGGTCATGATTTTATTGAAGAAACAAAATATCTAGCGGGTATAATTGATTGCATAGAAATTGACTTCAACTACCCTCATGACGGTGATTTCAAGAAAGAAATGGCATATCTAAAAAAACTGCAAAAAGAAAAAAATATAAAATATACTGTTCACGCCCAATATCTTAGTGGCAACATTAATGACTTCAATGATAAAATCAGGCAGGAAAGCATAAAACAGATACTTAAATCAATTGATTATGCTTCCCAGTTAAATGCTTCGGTTGTGACTCTTCATCCCGCTTTAGAACCGTATGGGTTGAAACTTGAAAAAAGAAAAGAGTTAGAAATTGAAGCCTATAAAAAGATAACTACTTACGTCAGCAGAAAGAAGATTCAAATAGGTTTAGAAAATGAGGCGCAGACTTGCTTTTGGTTTCCTGACAGGGCCTGCAAGTTTAAACTACTCAGTGAGACAATATTAAAAATCAAAAATAAATATTTCGGCATGACTCTTGATATCGGACATGCCAACGTCAGCGGTGAAGATGCTATTTCAGCCATTAAAAAATACAATTCAAAAATATTTCATATCCATTCCCACGATAATTTCGGCAGGCCAGAGGATAATTTAAGAAAAACCAACAGACCTGATCCACATTTGGCTCCCGGCAAAGGAATTATAAATTGGAAAAAGGCAATTGATACCTTAAAAAAAATAAATTTCAAAGGATATTTCGAACTGGAGTGTGAAATACATGAGATGGCCGAGACGGTTGAATATATAAATAGTCTGTAATTAAAATCAAAGTCATAAATTCAGGTATAACAAAAAATCGCTAATTAAACGATTTTTGCTATAGTAAATAGGAGTTAGAAAATAAAGGACGGTTGGATTAACGGTGTCCGCGCGCAAGATAATCTTGTAAGGCGTCGTATATGCCGGGAATAAATCGATTGGCATTTTCAGGGTTATTTGGGTTGATCCAACTGTAACCACTATATTCTTCGCAAATCTTTATACCTTCTTGCCAATACTCAACTGATTGGCTAATTTTAGATAATAAGAAGCAATGGCAATATCAAAAACTGCCAAACCCATAGGGTTAAACATTATGTTATTATTTTTCAACTTAGTTAAACAATTATTAAAAACTACATCGACCAAGTTATAAGTATCTTTTTGTTTTAATCCTTTCTCTTTAGCTAAAACTTCTATATCTGTATTCTCACGACAAACTTCCTCCCAATCATCAACAATGATTGATTTTTTAACATAAGGATATATATCAGGCTTAAAATCTCTTAATGAAATATTCAACAGTGTCGCTCCTGACTTTGGTTTTTGATCAATATATGGTGCTGCTGAAACAGTACAAGTGATAAAAATATCCGAATCTAAATATGATTCTTGCCAATTTTTTGTTATCACTATTTTACTCCTAATATTTTCATCAATTTCATCTTTAAAAATTATTGGCCTAACGTCATATAAAAAAATTTTTTCTAGGTGATCACCAAAAATTGAGGTACATAGTTTAAGATGATTTTGACCGATCGGACCCCAACCGATAATACCAAGATTTATCTTATTTAATTTTTTAACCTTTCGATAATGTTTAAGAAATAAACCAGTGACAGACGCTGTACGAATTATACTAATTAAAGCTGTATTAATTACGGCCATCGGCTGACCTGTATGACTATCGTTTAAGACAACTACACAACTAGCGCGAGGTAATTTTTTTTTGATATTATCAGGAAAACTAGCAATCCATTTAATCCCAGACATATCTATTTCTCCACCAACATAGGCTGGCATAGCAATAATCCGATTTTTTAAACTACCATATCTTAAATACGGCTTTAATGGCTGACTAAAATCACCTCTTTTAAGACACAAAGCAGCCTGCTCTATAATCTTAATACATTTAGGCCAATCTATACCTATCTTTTTAATATCACTTTCATTTAAATAAAGCATAAAACTTTAGTTATTTTTTGATTCTTTTTTTAAATTTTTACACCAACCTGGATTATAGACAGTAGATGAATATCTTTCTCCCCGATCAGGAAAAATGGCAACAACTATTGGTGGCCTTTTAAATTTTTTATTTTTGAAAAATGCCTTAACTGCGGCAGTTACGGTACCGGAAGAACCACCAGCTAAAATTCCTGCTTGTTTTAATAACCAATTACAATTCTTAATTGTTTCGAGTTCATCAATCATTACAACTTCATCGAAGTTAGCATGTTTTAAGATACTTGGCACTATACTAGAACCAATTCCGGGAATATAACGTGTCTTTTTTTGATCTCCAAAAATTAATGACCCAACGACATCAACAGCAATCACTTTTGCTTGTGGAAATTCTTTCTTAATTCTTCTTGAGACGCCTGCAATTGTACCACCGGAACTAACAGCAATAAAAATATAATCAAGTCGTGAACACTGTTCACAAATTTCCCGACCCAAAGAATTATAATAAGCTTCAGCATTATATGGGTTACCATACTGGTTTACCCAATATGAATTGGGGTGTTTTTTTACAAAATTCTTAACATATTTGATGCGGTTGATAACGTATCCACCACCTTGATCCGGCTTAGTTATTTTGATCGTTTTATTGCTCCAAAGTCTAATTATTTTTTCGTTAAATGGTAAAATGTTGGGATCAATAACACAATGAAATTTTAATCCAACCACTTTGCAATAAGCAGAGAGGGCGATACCAAAATTGCCAGAAGAAGATTCAATAATAATTGTTTTTTTATTGATAATTTTTCTCCGGATCACTTTATTAATAATATGAAAAGCAGCTCGATCTTTTAAACTACCGGTCGGATTATAAAATTCTAATTTGGCAAAAAAATTGATGTTCTTAAATTCTTTATCTTTAATTTTCACAAGTGGCGTATTGCCAACAGTCTCAAATAAACTAGAATAAACGTATTTCCCTGACATATTAATAGTAACGATTAGATGTTAATAGACTCTGCGTCAACAGCGAATTTAATGTTGTAATCTTGGTATTTTTTTTGTAATTTTATTAAATCACTGTTAGTACGATTATACTTATCTTCAATATGCACAAAAAACACAGCATTAGGATTCAAGGCTTTAATAATCCTTAAATTATCCCTATCAAATCCAGTAAACTGTCTAATCCTATGATTGGCTGGTAAAATCTTAGCACCCTTCACATTATCCTCAAAAAAACCCATATTCATTACCAGTATGTCAATTTTTTGAAACTCTTTTTTTATTGGTAGATCCATAGAATGATCAGGGCAAAGCAAAACTTGCTTCTTGCCTTGTTTTAAATGGTAGGCAGAGAAAGTTGAATTATTCAATCTTACAGGTTTAATCAAGATATTTTTTATCTGTATTCCTTTTGGAGTTATTTTTTTAATCTTAATATAACCCTTGGTTTCAAAATACCACAAACCAGGAACAAACTTTTTAAAATTATTAAAGTCGTAGGCTGGAATATGAATGTTAATTGGTTTTTTCTTCTTGGTAAAAAATTCGTTTTCTTGTAAACTCTCAACAATTCGAAACCCTAAAGTATGATCCGGGTGCCAGTGGGTGTAAAAAATATTTTCGATTTTTTCAATTTTATTAAAATTCAAAGAATCATTAATATCTTCTGGGGTATCAATTAAAGTGCTGATCTCTTCGATAAATAAAGCCGGACCATGCCGTTTTAACGGCCAGCCTTTTCGTCGCGCTTGGTTACATATTTTACAGCGACAACCAGCTCTAGGGATAGGCAAAAAACCACCTGAACCTAATATTTTAATTTTCATACTTAGTCAATTAATAAATTTAATTAATTATATTAACAAATGAATATAAAACAAGTATAACAAAAAAGATAAAGAAAAAAAAGCTACCACAATCAGGATTGGGTAGCTTGGAAATCTTAGACTAAAGAGCCTTACGGTAAAAGCTCACTCATAGTGGTTGGCCATTGAGCAGTGTCGAAACCGAACTGCGATAGAAAAACATACGCCATTCGGCCAAAACCCAAACCTTGGCACCCGCTCCATATATCAGCATTACTTTCAGTTTGCAGACCAAAACCATTGACTAACCGATCATGCGCGATATCGCCACCACCTAGTTCTAGCCACTCACCAGTTGCTGGTATCCAGCCTTCAATATCAATGGTAGGAATTTCATCAATGCTGATGGCTTCGTCCAAGTAATGGCTATATTTTTCTGAGTGCTTGTGGCAACAAGAGGTTCCAACGACGAGGCGCCAATTCATGCCCAGCCGATTTAGCAGCTCTGTCATATGGCGAAGTGTCTGCCAGCGGATATCTTTCACTTCTGCAGGGGAACCTAGAAAAACTAGTTCCGCGCCGCAAAACTCCAGGCCAGTGTGAAAACCATGATTGAAGCGCTCTGGTTTTTCGTTGCGGTATGTCCAACCTCCCAACACCTCGAAAATTTTCAGTGGTAGAAGATCATCTGAGATCTTGCCTTGGCTAAAATAATGGTAGAACGAGGTACACTGCAAAGGATCAAGCATCCTCGCCTCCAACGGGCGTTCTTCAAGTCGATGTGGCGTGACATCGAATAACTCTAACGGCAAGTTAGGCACAGCCAGCCAGCCAAATGATTCTAGGCTAGCGGTATGCTGCAAACGAGGAAATATCCATTCCTCGTAGCCGACAGCTGGAACGATATGTCGTCGCAAAGCCTCATGCAAAGCACGTATCAGCCGCGCCATCGGTGCCAAGTAGATCCACTGGCCGGTACTGAATGGCTTAACCCAATTAAACCTTACTGCTTCTTCAGCGACATTACCGGTATAAGGAACCGATACGTCTTCATGCTTTAGCACTTGTCCAACATTAAACATAACGTTACTCCTTTCTACGGCGTCACCCGGCTCATTGTCCGGGGAAATAGTGCCGCTTCTTTGATGCTTGACAGACCAAGAAGCTGCATAGTCAGCCGCTCCAGGCCAAGTCCCAATCCACCATGTGGAGGCATACCGTGCTTGTGAATCTGTAAATAGGGCTCAAACTCGGACGGGTCATACCCAAAACGCCGAAGCTTTTCGACCTGCATGGCGAAATCGTGAATTCGTTGCCCACCGGTGGTAACTTCGAGTCCCCGAAACAGCAAGTCAAAACTCAAAGTGACTGCCACGTCCTCGGGATCTTCCATCGCATACATCGGACGCTTAGCCGTCGGATAGTGCGTGACAAATACGAACTCGCTGCCTGTTTCGGCCAATACGTGTTCACAAATAATCTTCTCGCTCTTGCCATCCAGGTCATTCCTGTCCAAAATCTCATGCTCGCGCCCGACGATCTCCAAGGCCTCGGACATCCGCAGAGCGGGAATCTCGCCAATCCTAGGTACAACGACGTCGATCAATTCCAATTCTGCAGCACAAATTTCCGTCAGTCGAGTGAAAACGTAGTTGAGCAAATACGTCTCAACTTGCATCACATCTTCAAATCCAACAATCGGCCCCATCTCGAAGTCCATCGAAGTGTATTCGTTGAGATGCCTGGCGGTTTCATGAGGTTCGGCCCGGAAAACCGGTCCGACTTCAAAGACCCGTCCGAACACGCCGACCATCATCTGCTTATAAAACTGGGGCGACTGTGCCAAAACCAACTGTTTGCCGAAGTAATCAATCTTGAAAACGTTGGCACCGCCTTCTGCTCCGGCAAAAACCAATTTCGGCGTATGGATTTCGGTAAATCCGACCCGAATCAATCCCTCCCGAAACAGCTGGCCTATTACCGCTTGAATGGTGAAAATCGCCTGCTGCCCGGGATGGCGAAGACTAATGGGACGATGATCAAGGTTGGTATCAAGGCTAGCTTTGAGGATCTTGCGATTGATGCTAAACGGCATCTCTTCGGACGGCCTCGAAAGAACCTCGACACTTTCCAACTCAATCTCTGCCCCATGGGGAGCGCGTTCTTCCTTTCGACATATGCCGGTGGCAGAAATGTAGTTGCCTTCGGTATACGACTCAGTCGCGATTGAGGTGTTTTCGGACTCGACCTTGCACTGAATCAGCGACCTGCCATCACGAATGACGACAAAACATAAGCCTCCGAATTGACGGACTTTATGAACGGCGCCACTGATAGTCATCCTTTCACCATCGTGTCGCGCTAGTTCTTGAGCATTGATACCCAGATGCGATTCTGCAATAATCCTTCTCATGACGCTTCCTCCTGTTCTTGCCTTGCTATCGTAGCCTGGCATGGGTTGGTTGAAGAAATAATCATCTCGTACTCCTTAGGGTAGTCTCGCCGTAATACGGCAAGCCAACGACCGGCTTTTGCCAAGTCGTCATTTCCGGTTTCCGCCAAGACAATGGTATAAGCCGCAGTCGTACTGTTGCTTTGTTGAACCAAATGGATCAGCTCAAATTTGTCCAACACAGGCTTGCACCGTGCCTTGACTTCGGATACTGAACGTCCTGTAGTCATAGCGTGGTTACCTCCTTATTTGGTTGTAGTGTACATTGCAAAGGCTTTTGCCTTCAAATTAAAATATCACTAATTGATGACCATGTCAATAGTATACAGAAGAATGTAAAGAAGAAGTAGTATACAGAATTAACAAAAAAACACCAAAAATGGCGCCATGTCGATTGATTCAATTATACTTTTATTTGCTTGTGATGGCAATAATTTTATTAATATAATTTTTATTTATTTTTGTAGATAATTTCGTATTATTTAACCCTTCATCTGTCATTTGAATCCATGACATAAAATAGTATAATTTAAATAAATCCTTTAATTCATTAAAACTTTTGTCTACTTTTTTAAATTTTAAGTAACCATCCCAAAAACTATTAGAAATAGAGTCGATAGAGTAATTTGCTCCAATCTCCAATCCTGCTAATACGAATCTTTGATCTGTAAATCTATAATCTTCCAAATCAATATGACCATTAAAAACCCATTTACTATCTATGTAATTTACCATTCCTTGTATACCGTCAACATGAGAAAATACATATTCTTTTGGATCAGTCCATTTATTTTTTTTATTTAAAATAAAAATATCAATTTTTTTTGCACCTTCTTTTGATAAATATTTATTATTAATTAAATGATAAAATCTGATCTCTAAGGCTAAAAAGAAACTGCTTTTCTATTCAGTTAAATATGGAATTTTTTGATTAGCCCAACCATCATAATATCTTGTTATCCTATTTAGTTTCCCAAATTCCATTCCAGACAATTTCAAAAGTTCATCTTTATTTGGATAATTATTTAGAACTAAATGTTCTCTCAGAGAAAAACCTTCCAACTTAGAAATTAATTGATAAAAATAAGGAATATCTTCCGTCGGTAACCCACTCGACAGAAGTTTATAAGTTTTAATATTATTATTAATCAGTAAATTAAATGAGCTCTTAAAACTATCTGACCTTCCACCATAAACTCTTTGCTCAGGTTTTTCTAGCTGTAAAGAATCTGCCCCTATCTTTTTAGATAATTTAATAATAAACTTTTTAATTTTAGATCCTAAATTAACATCAATAATATAAACAAATCCACTATGGCCTCCTTTTACTTCATGGGATTTTAAAAACTCACCATGTAGTTTTTCTTTTACTATTTGACTTATACAAGTGTCATGTTTATTCATATATTTATTATTATAACATATACTTAAAAATATGCATACAAATTGTATATAACTACCATAAAAAAAGCCAGCTAATCATTAAAAATAGCTGTCTGTTTGAGTTAGGTAAAGTACGTATATAATTTTTATAATCAAAACCTTCCTTTTTTAATATTAAACTATATAACTCAGAAAGAAATTCATCTTCTTCAAAGTGAATTATTTTTCTTTTCTCGATCTCTTTTAATAATTTCATCAATTGCTTCCATCACTTCTCTGGGTGTACAGTCTCGTTTGAAAATATAAGCCACCGCGCCCATCTCTTGGCTTCTCACTCGGTCTCGGTGTGTATCAAGATTGGTAAAAATTACAATCGGGATATCCTTGGTTTTGGGATTCTTTTTTACCGCCTCCAAATATTCCCAGCCCTGTTCGGCAATGGTATTTTCCGGCTTGGGAATAATGATATCAAGCAAGACCAAATCGGGCTGTTCAAATTCAGTAACATACAGAGCTTCTTCAATATTGGCAGTTGATAAAAAATCATAACCATTACTCAGTAAAAAATCATGGTAAATGTCAACCAAACCCTGTTCGTCTTCAACCAAAAGGATTCGGCCTTTGTCTGATTTCATAATATTTGTAGATTTCATATTAATTTTGAAATTAATTAATCTTGGTTAAATATGACAATCTTTTTTTCTCTGGTAACCGGCTTTTCTTGTCCCGTGGCTGTCTGCTGGTTTTTGTAGACAGGAAGAGTGAAGCTGAAAGTTGAGCCTTTGCCTATGCCTTCGCTGAAACAGGATATTTCCCCGTTGTTTCCTTCAACGATTTTTTTGGCGATAAACAGTCCAAGCCCGGAACCGTCCGGCCGAAGGTCGGTGGCGTTTTGACCGCGGGAAAATTTTTGAAACAGTTTTTTCTTGCCTTCTTCGGATATGCCCACACCTGTATCTTTAATATTGATTTTCAAATAATCTTTGCCAACCATTTCATAAGAAAGAGTGACTGCGCCTTTGCGGGTATAATAAACGGCATTATCTAAAAGGTTGGAAATAACATGAGCGGTTTTTTTGTAGTCACACCAGACAAGGGGTATGTTTCCACCAGAGGCGGATCCGCCTTTGGTGGAAAAATCAGGCTTTTTAACCGACACTTCCAAATTTCTTTCCTGAGCCAATTGCAATTTCTGCTTTTCGGGAATCAAACGGTTGACGATTTCCGTAATATCGGTTTTTTGCGGATCCATTTCCATTCTTTCGCCTTCTAGTTCATAGGCATCCCAAAAATCGGATACTGTTGAACTAATCCTTTCCAACCCGCCCTTAATTGACTTTATTGCTTTTTCTTTTGGGTAGGAGTCTTCTTCCAGCATGGAAAAATATCCTTTCATTACCGATAACGGCGTATTTAATTGATGGTTGACTACCCGCAAAAAATCAGTTTTCATATTAAGCAATTCTTGCAGGTATTTATTTTTTTCTTCAATGTCTTTGCTTTGGGATTTTATTTCTTTGGTCTGACCGTCAACCTTTTGCTTTAAAGTCTTGTTAAAATCCTGGACCTCCTTATACAGCTTGGCATTGTCAATGGCAATGCCGGCTTGATATGATAATGTGCTTAAAAGTTCCAAATCTTCTTTAGTATAGGCATCACCGGAAATTTTTGCACCCAAAACAATAATACCAATCAGCTTATTATTGCTTAAAAGCGGAAGACATAAAGATGCTTCAATATGCTCCATGTGATTATAAAGGTTTTTAAATCCCATCTGATCCTTTTTTATTTTGGCGTCACGGGCAATTAAAAAAAGTTCATCGCGAACCATTGGTTTTTGATTTTTCTGCAAATATTGAGTCAAAAAATTATCCTGGACCAAACTGATTCCATTCTGCTCATTGAATCCAATAACCTTGGCAATTTGATAATGAACCGGCTTTTTGTCCGAATTCACCAAGAGTACTCCGGTACGGTTAAGGTTCATCGTCTCTTTAATACTACCAACAATGGAATCAATTATTTTATCCAGGTCAGTATAATAATTAAGCTCCTTGGTCAGCTTATTGATGGTTTCCTGATAGTTGTACAGGCTGGTAAAAAAATACTTATTAGAAAAATTCTTCAACAACTTGCCTAGCTGGTAAAACGCGACGACAAATAGCGGCGCGATAATTATTCCAGCCAGATAGCTTGTCTGATTGAATACTCCACCAAACATTTCTTCATAGCTCCAAACAATAAAATAAAATGCCCCATAAGTAAATAGGGCCACTCCGAAATAGGTAAAAATTCTCCTAGCTACAATTCTAATATCCATCAGGCGATAGCGAAAAATTGCGTAAGCGACGATAAATGGCGAAAAAGAAATAGTGATATTCAAGAAAGGATAAAGGTCGAACTTATAGACGGGCAGAAAAGCAAAGAAGCCACCAGAAAATCCAATAACCGTAGCGACCAATATATACTTTATTTGATCTTTGCCTACGCCTTTGCTCTTTTTGAATGCCAGCCAAAGCAAGATGTGGCAATAGATTACCAGCGAAATAAAAAATATCAAAAACAATGAATAAAGCGAGGTGGGTGGCGAAAGGTAATAAAACTGACCAAAGACAAACCTGACCTGATCAATAAAGAAATCGGTAAACAGATTGGCTAATAAGAAAAGAAATCCAAGAGAGTATATCATCCAGATCAGCTGCTTTCTAGATATATCCAATAACTTATGAATGAAATGAGTCAATAATATTGGAATAAATATGACTCCAATATAAGAAACCTTCCACCAAAAAATTGCTTTCTGTGGATCAGTAATAGTAGCTATCCTGAAACCACCAAATCCCCATAAGGCAACGGAAAAAGAAAACAGAGCCCATATGTAATGAAGACTCTTTTTTGCTCTAAAAAGTGTAAGTAATCCCAAAATAAAACAAGGTACTCCGATTAATAATCCTGATATCGCAAATAGATTCATAGTTTTGGGAAATTAATTATTTCCCCTTTATTTTACCATTCTTTAGACAATAAAGAAAACCCGTCCGAAACTCAATCCGGACGGGGTAGTGTTTGATATTTAACATGCCTGTCAAATTAGGGAAAGAATATCCCTTCTCCGTTCGGCTTCTTCGGAGCTGATATGTTCTTTTCGAACTACAATTTCGCACACTGGCGAAAGTGGCAGGCGGAGCCACCAGGGCTCGATCTGAAAATTACGGCGTACTACACTAAACCCCCAGTTCTGCTCGTGTTCGTCGGTATAGGTTATGAAAGGAAGCTGCCAGAAATCCATGGTCGGATCCTTCCAGCCCCACAGGATCCCTAAGGCAATCGGCACCGTCGACCAGTACCATGTCGCTTGCGCAAATCTCATCATCGGAAATGCCCTCTTGCTCCACGAACGATCGTCAACATATCCAGGTATCGGACAATGCATGTCGCTGACAAACAGCTGTCCGCCTTCCTTCAAAACCCGAAGTATCTGCTCAAAAGCCTTTATCGAATCCTTGATCCCGCCGATGCCACACATAATGGTAGCGGCATCAAACGTCCCATGATCAAACCGAACCGCTTCGTCTGGATCAACTTGACCATTACCATCAACCAAGTTGGTAGCGTCAGAACAACTGAATTCGATCTGTGCACCTGCGGGAAAAATCCTGGATTTTGCACCAGTAAGCATTCTTTTACACAAGTCTATTCCCATAATCATGACACGATTAGACAAGCCGGCACGACTTACTTTATTGGAAATATACCACGCGGTAAGCCCCGTACCCGAACAAACGTCCAATACTTTAAACATGCGGTTACTGCCATTGATTACGTCAATAACGAATTCGGCGGCATGTTTACGCCAAACAGTATCCCACCAATAGGTAGTTAAGTGGTGCTTAATGTCATACCATGCCGCCTCCTTGTCATAGACCCGCAGGATTTCCTGGGCATCAAGTTCGCCCAAAGGCTCCTTGCGGGGACGCAAGATGAGGTAGAATGGAATACGCAGAAACCACTGACAAAATTTCAACCACAGCCAGATGACTGACCCACATTTGAAGGCCACTTCCTTGAATAAAAATGGCGGAAGGTCCGAAGTCGTAACTCCCAGTTCATTAAGTTTTTTGCCTACTGTTCCATCATCCGGAATATAAGGTGGACGAAGTATGTGTTTCATTTCTTCTTATCCTTTCTGTTGTTGCCAACCTTGTTGTCAATCATTGGAAACCTCCTAATCTCTGCTATTGCAAAGACATTTTATATTAGCATAAATAAGCAAAAAAGACACCCGCCCACTAAACGATTCTTCGCACGACGACCTTCATTTTTGGCGAAGGCCAAGCCGCACAACAAGGAATCGCTCCATGATAAGCTGCCGGAAAAGACGGAAAGGCGTTGGCCCTAACACCAACCACGTGATAACAGCTGCAGCCATTATTCTTCAGATGTTCCAGAATCGCCGAATTCGGCTCAGGATAGACCTCGTTGATCACCACCGTGCCCGGCCAGATTACGTCAAGGTAATCCTTAAGGGCATTATTGAGAGTGATGTTGACAACGACGACTCGCTGTCCGCGAAGATAGTTTGGCCAATCTTTACTGCCCTGCCCGTCTGACGAGTCAATGCTGAAGACATTGGAATCTTCAAGTAACCCGACTACTCGACGGCCGATAAAACCTCTGCCGCCAAGGACGATGACCGGCGTATCGTCGCCAAGCGACTCTTCGGCTTTCACCGAATCAATTGCCTGGGCAACCGCATGGGCGGTCAAATCCGCTTCCGGAGCTTCCCGGATGATTTTCCCTGCGTACAGGACTCCGGGCACTATTCCGGCAAACGTCTTTCTCCCGGCACCAAACAATTGGCGCAGCCTTTCCATTCGATCGGACATCCGACGAAGATTTTCCGTATTTTGCGGATCAGTGAATTGACCATTGGTCGCGGAAATCATGAACATCACGGTTAATTTTCCGTTTTGCCACAACAATCCGCCGGGGATGGGATTCCACTGATTCCAGCGCAAGCGAAACGGATAGACATAAGCCAATCCATATTTCTCATTCGCCGGATAAACCAGAAACACGGACTCAATCAGATTAACCTTTTTGTTGACTAACCCGACCAACCAAAACAGCAAATCATGATTGATCAGGAGATTCAACATCTCAATGGCAATGCGCCTCGTGTGCAGCTTTACGGTTTTCAGCCAACTGCTTTTCTTTACGGCTCCCTTAACTGAAGGAGCCGCTTTGACAGATCGTCGCTGAATCGACACATTTCTGTTCATTTCAACTCCTCCTATGGGTTGTAATTGTTGACAGACTTTCAAAAGAACCACTTAAATTATACCAAATTCAGGCAACAAAGCATACTAGCATATTTTTCAAAAAATGTCCAGCCAACCTTGACTTTTTCAGTAAATAAGAGTATTATAACCTGTTGAACTGTATCCGGAATGAACCTTAAACCCAAACCCTTCAAAGGGAGGACAAGTGATGAAAAAAACAACGATTGCAATGTGTCTGCTGGTCTTGTTGACCGGCAATCTGGCAATGGCAGGAGGAGTCAATCGCGTCAGCGGCAGTGTCGGCCCCAGAGCCATGGGAATGTGCGGTGCGCAAATCGCCGACTCGGTAGACGCCTCGGCGTTCTACTATAACCCTGCGGGGTTAAGCAACATCAAGCGTACTTCACTGCAGTTTGGAATGGAGTCAATCATCGCCGAAGGGACATATCAGTGGTCGGAATGCGGACGGGAACTATCCAAAGATTGAGAGGAAGGAATCATCCCTCTACCTTTCGGCGGATTTTCCACCCATTTGAATGACCGGCTGACAATCGGAGCCGGCTGGCATGTTGTCGGCGGGCTCGGCAGCAAGTACGACGGCGACTTTCCATGGAAAGAAGGAATGCTGAGCCTAACCTCGCTGGTTCCGGCAGTTGCCTATCAGGTCAATGACGACCTTTCCCTTGGACTCAGCCTGAATATCGGCTACGCTCAGTTTATCAATGCCGGCAGTCTCCAACTTGGAAACTTTCGGCTGGACATGGCGAACATGGAAGCTGAAGCTGACGGCATCGGACTTGGCGGCGGAATCGGAATCCTTTACCGGCTCAATGATGAATGGACTGTTGGCGCGTCATACAGTCTGCCTATGGAAGTTCGCCTGAAAGGGTCAACCAGGCTTGAATTGCTGGGTTTGCCACTCGGCAAGTACGATATGACGGCTTCGGTCTACTTTCCGGGAAGACTCGGACTTGGTTTGAAGTTTGAACCGAACAACAGACTGAGGATTCTGGCTGACGCCAACTGGTATGACTATTCGGCGGCCAAACAGATGACGGCCAAAATCGGCGGACTGTTTGAATACGGTCAAAAGCTTAATTGGCACGATAACTTCAGCTTTCATCTCGGCGCTGAGTATGAACTGACAGAAAAGTGGCTTTTGAGAAGCGGGGTCTGCTGGCATACCGCGGCCATTCCGCGGGAAACCACCACGCCGACTGCACCGGAAGTGGACGGCCCGGGAATTTCTTTCGGCCTTGGATACAGACCGAACGACAACTGGGATTTCGATCTCGGCTACACCTACGGCTGGGGCAAAAGAGAAGTTGAAAAACACTTCGGCTTCCTGGCGCCGGGAAAATACGAAGTCGACGTTCATGTCGTCTCGGCCAGCGTCACTTGGAAGTTTGGAGGATGAAAAAACGACTGGCACAACCGGTCGCAACACAACTGCTGAGGACGGAGTCACATCTGTCCTCATTTTTTATAAAAACTCAAGTTGCAGAATAATTAAAAACAGGGTATTCCCCTATTAATACATAAATAATTTATCTTCAAAAACTAAAATTTTAAAACCCGAGTTTTTGGAATCGGCTTAATGAAATTTTGAGCCAAAGAATATGAATAAGCGCCCATATTGGGAAAAACGATTACATCGCCTTCTTTATTTTTTTTAGCATAACAATAATGAGTCCAAAAATCATAGGGCGTGCAAAGCGGGCCGTAAAGACGGCATTTTATTTCTCTTTTTGCCGGCTGAGACAAATTAATTGCCGGTATATAAAAGTAGTCATAATCATCAGAACCAACCATATTTATGCCGCCATCTAAAATTACTATGTCTTTTTCCTTAACATCAACAACCCGAAAAACCAAAAACATTGATTTGGCTGAAAGAATCCGGCCCGGTTCGCAATAATATTGACAGTCGACAAGGGGCTTAAGTGCCTCTTTAATTGTTAGACTGATTGTTTCGGCGTATTTTTCCAATGGCACCGATTCGGTTAAATAATATTTTTCAGCAAAATTCTTAGGCTTGCCAAAATAATCACCGGCAATTTTTATAACTTCGTTTTTGGCCACCAGCCATGGATAATAGCCATCCAGCCTGTTATTTTCAAACCCGCCGCCGAAATCAATAAATTTAAGAGCCTGACGATCTTTGGCTGAAAAATTATTTTTTATAAATGAAGCAATTGCTAAAAGCATTTTACGATATGGCTGGTCATCTTTGCTCCAGCTCATGTGGCACTGAATCCCATCCAAACTGATATTCTTGTATTTCTTGGCTTGCCTGAAAAAAACAGCTAAATCATCCAAGCTAATGCCGAATTTATTCCAGTTGCCGTGATATTTTGTATAAATTCTGACTCCCGCCCTTATTTTCTTGTTCTTTTTATCTAATAAATTTCCAAGCCTTCTAAGTTCGCCGAAGCTGTCAATATTGATAATAATTTTTTGATTATTTCTAATTGCCAAATTTAACTCTGATTCGGTTTTACCCGGTCCGCTGAAAATTATTTTTTTTGCTTTAGATTCTAAGGCCAAACCAAGTTCGCGGCCAGAAGAAACATCAAGTCCCAAACCATGTCTTACCATTGTTTTAAGCAAATAAGGATGGTTGTTTGATTTCACTGCATAAAAAATATCCAGGTTGGGAATATGATGGCAAAATGTTTTTGAAAATTCCTGCACTCTTTCATCAAGAGCTTTTTGGTCAAAAAGATAAAAAGGCGTTGGGTATTTTTTTGCCAAACTTAAAATATATTTTCGCTTCTGTAGCGTTTGATTAACTACCATATCTACTCTGCCAATTTTGCCGCTGATTTTTTCTCTAAGTAATTTTAAAACTATTCTTTTATCAATTGATGAAATTCTATTACTCATATCAAGTTTTATCCTTTAAGGCTTCTAGTAGAAGCTGAACCTCTTTGGATTTTTCTTGTTTTTTTAATTTTCTTACTCGTTTATCAACATCCTTTGGCAAAGTTTGTAAATCAGTATATAATTTCAAAATTTCTTCAGCCAGTTCTCCAAGCGCTGAAACCATTAACTTAGAATCTGTTATCTCATACTTGCCATTGGCAGTTATTCTAATTGCCCCAGTTTCAAGTAACTTGTGAGACATCCCGACTGCCGCATAATAATAACGCTCTGCAAAAGATCCTCTTTCACCTGCGCCATCAAATAGATATTTACATATTACTCCTAATTTTGCCATGGCCCATTCATTCAAATCCATCGGTAATTCACCTTTTTCTAACATTTCTTTGATCATTGAAGAGCCGAGGATTTCGGCTTTAAATTCTTCAACTATTGCCGCATTATTCCCTTGTCCCAATCTTTTATTTACCGATTCATCTTCATTAGAAATAATACTGTGACTAGTCTCGTGTATACCAACATCTAGCAAAGCATGTTTGACATAATTTTTTTCATCAACCAACTGTCCAGTAATCCTTTCAATCAACGGAATCTCTTGTAATCTTGCACCCTCAACAACAGTATTTCCGTGAATCAATGCGAGTTCTCGGTTACTCTCCCCGCTAGTGAACCAAGAAAGGTTGGGACCAAA
Organism: uncultured Gammaproteobacteria bacterium; assembly: GCA_964497245.1. Taxonomy (GTDB): domain Bacteria; phylum Patescibacteriota; class Patescibacteriia; order Buchananbacterales; family UBA6539; genus CAZCCC01. Next base: position 44,558 of record CAZCCC010000002.1, read on the forward strand.
AGCAAAAGGTTGATAGTTTGCTACAACTGGCGGAACATCTTTTTGTTCGGCAACCGCCCGAGGAAATCGCTCATTAATTCTTTGAGCACTTTCTATAAATTCTTGCATTGCTTTTTCAAATTCTTCTGACTCTTTGGTAATAAAACCAAAACGCATTTCAGCATCAACTTTATTGGCATCACCGGCTACTGCTGGACATCCTTGTGGAACCAGCATTATAGGGCAACCTTCTAGAGCTAAATCTCGAGAAGCAGCATAAAGTTTTTCCCATTGAGTATTTAGCTCGTCCAGAGAAACACTTTCTAAACCATATACTTGACTTACCTGTCTAAGATAAGCCGGTAAATCTTTATATTTTTCTTCAGATAATTTTCCTTTTTTTAATAAATTTTCTGCTCTCTTAGCCAATCCTTCCAAACGTTTGGCAATTCTGGGCCATTCAAAAGGAAAGACTTCAGAATAAGTTTTGATACTTATCCCTCTGCCTCCTGGTTTATAAATATCATAAACATTTTCCGCTCCAACTTGGTCTCCTAATTTAGTCTTGCTTGATCCACCCGGTGCATCTGCCAATTCAATTTGTTTAATATAAGCATGATCAATATATTTTCCTAAGGTACCAGCGGAATCAAGTAAAAAATCAAATTCTTCTTTGTTAACTCCTATCCTTTGTAAATCTCCAGAATCCAGATTCTCTTTACTCCAATGGCGTAATAAAACGAGAGAAGCAAGCTGTCTTTCCGAAGAGAGTAAAACTAGAGACCTCCATGCTTCAGGAATAACCCCTCTAAGCTGTTCCAAAAACATGATATCTCTTTTTTTAAATGCCTGTTCTAATTTATCCGGATTAGAAAATATTTCAATCAGTTTCACCTTTTGTTCTTCCTCCGCCGAACTGGCCTCAATCTGTTTAATCCAATCCTGTCCCTGATCCACCACTAAACCGCTGACATATTTATCCCAGCGTTGATTAACCTGTTCTCTTGCGGAATCAAAAATATCTTCCATACCTGACAATTTTTCTGAATCAAGTTCAGGCCATCCTTCTTTTTCCAATGATTCCTTTAATCTATTCCTTGCTTCTCGACTAAGTTGGACATATTCAGGAAAACTATGTTCTTTTAAAACATCAAGCCGGTTAGTGGCATCGGGATTAAAATTTTCACCAAAACGAAATCTCTCAGACATATCTTTAAATATAATAACTTAAAATTAATCTTTTTATTTATTGATATTTTTTATTGTTTTAAACTAAACCAATAAAAAACCATCAACTATTAATCTACTAATTTTATTTATTTCTCCTTTACTACTATACAGAGGAAAATTTGATATTACAATACCAATAACTGTGTTAGCTTTATGCTTTTCCCCTTTTTGTGTATCCGAATAAAAAATAAATTCATTTCCTTTACTGGTGATTTCAGAGATATTGGAACTCAAAAAAGAAATATGTCCTTTGTTTAATTTATATAAACCATTTTTGTATTGCCTTTTTATAATATAACTTTTCTTTGAATCAGGAATTTCTATGTGCAAAACCGAGCCATCAAAATTTGAATTTATAAAACCAAAATATTTTCTTTTAAACCTAGTTTTAACAGGAGTAAAAAAATAATTAAGATATGAGTCAGAAGTGTTAAGACCACCAATTGTTTCGGGAAATTGGAGCAACTGAAAAGTAGAAGCGGCAAATCTCGGATTACATTCAATTATATATATTTTTTTATCACTGCCAATTATAAAATCAATATTGGCGTAGCCAAAATAGCCTAAATTTTCTAAAAATTGTGTGAGTAAGGAAAAAACAAACTTTACTTTTGATTTTATTTCCTTACTAATCATTGAACCTTTAACCCACTGGATTCCAGAAAAACTATACTGCCCGGATCTATTTTTTTCGCCATAACATTGAACCCTTAAGGCGGAAATAGCTGAAGCATTAGGTGAAATAAAAATAGTAATCCCAAAAGGTCTGCCGTCAATGTAATGTCTAAGTAAGTATTTTTTTTTCTTATTTAATATTTTTTTTTCAAAAAAATCTTTTAGTTGCCCAGTGTTTTCTAGAAAATAGGTGCCTTCACCACCGCTTGAACAAGGATCCTGCAAAACCAGCCGACCCTTTATATTTATTATCTTTCTACCATAAGAATAAACTTCACTTTTGGGCTTCGGTAGGCAGTATTTAGTTAAAAAATTATCGAAAAAAATTTTATCTTCAAGCTTTTGCCATTTCATGTCAGGTCCGATTATTTTAACCTTTGCTTTTTTTTGCCAATCATCTAAAAATTTATTTGCCCCGTGGTGCAATAAAAAAAAATTTACCCCTGAATTTTTAATCTGCTTGGCTATATCTGTATTCTTTAAAACCCCCTCAAAATCCAATTTCGCCATCGAAAGATTTTGATTTTTTAACTTATAGCAAACAATCTGATCTTTCGGTAAAAAACTTTTTACCCATTTTTCTTCGATTTTATATTTAGGAACAAAATAAATAAATCGGCTGGTATTTTCCTTCGATTTTAAAGCAAACATCAAACTGTCTATTCCTCCGGGCATCAAACCGATTTTTGCTGATTTTTCCATAATATTTATTGCTTAAATAGGTGTAGTTTGAAGATGATAGTAAGGCGGACGATTCCGATAACGCCTAATTGCCATATTGATTATATCTTCCAAAAAATCGCCATAGGACATTCCCGTCAACCTAGCTACTTCAGGCAGACAATCACCAATATTAACGGAGGGGTTTGGATTAAGTTCTAAAACATAAGGATTATCATATTTATCAACCCTGATTTCAACCCGCCCGTAATCATGGCAATCTAAAATATTATAAGTATCAAGAGCAATTTCAGTTAAAAGCGAACCTAAGCGCCTGCTGATATTTTTAGGAGGCCTTTGGACCATTACGCCAAAATCCTTTACTGACTTTTTTGAAAATTTCATTTCATGAGTATAGATATGCCAGCTTCCTTGTGGCATACTGGAAAAAATAGATCGTGAAAGTGGCAATACTCGCAAATCATCGTCTTCACTTCCCAAAATTGAAACGTCATATTCATCACCTTCAATATATTCCTCAATTAAAGCCGGACTACCTATTTCAACAATTACCTTTTTCAGCTGTTTCTGGAGTTCATCTTTATTGGTGACAACCGACTCATTGGTAACACCAATGGAATTATCTGTATTTGCGGGTTTAACAATTAGCGGATAACGCAAACTTTCATCTATTTCCTCGCCCATTGAATAAGCATAATCCCAGCGGGGAGTCGGTATTTTATGATGAGCTAAAAGCTTTTTGACTCTTATTTTATCAATACACAAACTCAGAGTTGAAGGATTAGAACCGGTATAAGGAATCTGCAATATATCAAGCAAGGAGGCCGCATGAGGTTCAAGCAAACTTGAGTTATTAATTCTCTCACAGACATTAAAAACCAAATCAACATCGCTTAACTTCAAATCCTGAAAAATCTTCTCAATATCATTAAAATTAAAAAAAGTAATCTTATAGCCTCTGTCTTTAAGGGTTTTTTCAATATTTTTTCCAACTGACATTAATTCATTTTCAACCGCATTTTCGCTCTCTTCATAAATATTGCAGGCGATTCCGATATTAAGACTTCTCTGCTCTTTGGGACTTATTTTTCTTAATTTTTCAATCTTGGCGGCATGCATTAAAAAACTTGAATTTAAAGAGGCGTGAGAAAAATTATTTTTCCTTGAGGTTTTACCGATTGAAGATTCCGGTGCAAACTTAGCTACTTCATAGTTAATATGCCTGAGAGCTTCCTTAAGGTTGTCGTGAGCATCGGGCATGCTGAATCCGGATACGGTAATCCAACCCAAATATTCATATCCTTCGGGCGGGACTAATACCGGATCTCCAATTTTTTTAAAAAAATGAATTTCTTCCAAATAATTCTTTTTAAGTAATTCGGCATTAATATCAAGCTTTGAAACAATACCGGAATAATCGGATAAAAAATAAACTCCGGTAATATATTTTTTTGGAATTCCGGGCTTATTAATTTTCGGAATATAAATCCCCATTGCAATCTTTACGGCATTTTCAATCAAGTCAATACCCCATGCACTTTTAACAAAAGAGTAAACTTCATCTCCTCCCATTCTTAAATTAATTTCAATGGGCACAGGACCTTTGGGAGTTGATTTGGCTTCAAAATGGATTATTCCATTTTGAACTCCAAGTTTTTCTAGAATTTCTTCGGCTACATTTATTAAATCACTTTTAGCTTTGTCTGAAAGTCCGGAAGGAATTGACTGACCGGTTTCAATAAAAAAAGGCTCTTTGGTTTGATAATTATCAGAAATAGAATAAAACTTGATTTTTCCGTTCTGTAAGACAATGTCAATATCAACCTCATCGCCGACTATATACTCCTCAACAAATATTTCCAAACCGTCAGCCAAAGAACTTTCAGCGTTTGCCGAAATATTCTTTTTTATATAATTATAAATATTAGGCAAATCATCTTTAGATTCAACTTTAATTACATAGGCGCTGCTAGAACCGAATGCGGGTTTTATCACTAATGGAAAATTTAAATCTGACGGCAAATTAAAAACATCATTCAAGGATTTAAGCATGGCATGCTTAGGCGATGGCAAACCATTTTTTTGACAAAATTCTCTGAATAAAAATTTATTCCTTATTCTTTTAGCAACACTGTACGAAGTTCCGGAAAAATTAAATTTATCCGTTATTCTGGAAGCTAAAAGAACATCATCCTCCCAAAAAGTCAAAACTCCACTAATTTTTATATTTGGATTGGCCAAAATAAATTCTCTGACTGCTGAAACTGATTCGCTATGGTTCGTGGTGTCAGACAAAATCCAATGATCAACATAGGATTGAGCCCAATTCTTTTCTCTATTTAAGCAGACAATTAAAATTCCTAGCTTTTTTAACCTTTGCAGGATAAAGCGCTTCTTTATTGAACCGGTATTTACCAGTAAAATTACCCCTCCTTCAAGACTATTCCAAGTTTTCATACCATTATTTTTTTTATTTCCTCTTTATAAATATTAATAACTTTACTCCTAATTTCTTTTGGAATTGTTGCTACTTTATTTATTATTAAAAATTTCTTTTTTAGTTCTGACTGCCGGCTTTTGGCTTCTTTAAGATATACTTTTTCAAATAAAGAAATTAGATCACCTTTTATTCCCCGTTGAAAGGCTAAAAAAAATGCCAGCAGCTGTTCGTCTCTTACCGCCTTTGGTTTTTCATAAGCCCTGTTTATTAAAGGATTAAACAAAGGATAAAACCTTTTATATTTCAGCTTGAAAAAATCTTGATTAAAACCAATTTGGCTTGCTGTTCCACCACAAGCGATAAAATAAAGAAAAGCTTTAGCACACATCGGACAATCATAGCACCATTTGTCGCAATTATTTTTTGGCGAACAAGACATTAAATAAGGAAGCAAATAAGAATAACGATTCCGCAAAATTGCCATTTCAACGATATTATATATCGGCTCAACTAAACTGACAATTTGGACGCTGTTTTTAGTTATTTTTTTAAGATTCTGATTTGTTTTTTTTGAATAAAAAATGCTTTGATCAAAAGATGGATAAACCTTTTTTCCATCCTTTTTAAAATAATCGGAAAAATTAGCTTCATTTCCAAAAATAATATATTTTGCTCCAAAGCTTTTGACAAAAGGAATCAACTCAAGGGAAAAAGCAAGCATTCCGTTAGTATTTTCCAGTTCCGCTATATTTTTTTTAAAGCTTCCATTTAAAAATACATTGTCAGCACCGTCAAAGAGGTAATTGATCTGCAATTTCTCTTTTTTTGAAAATTCCTTAATTATCTTTTTTTTAAAAAACTCTTCAGGATCATTCAAATTATTCTTATCCATTACATAAATAGGATAAATTTTTAAACCCAGCTCTTTGGCTATACCATAAGAAAGCAAGCTGTCTTTCCCAAAAGACAATGCTAAAACTGCCTTATTTTGACTCGTCTGCCATGAAAAAATTTTATTTTTATCTTCAATTTTTTTTTGAAATTGTTCTAAATTGCCACTTTTTTCAAACTGCTTTATAATCTTATTGGCATTTAATTTTTCAAAAAAAGCAATCCGGGGCAGATCCTTTTTTATTCCATAATCAATAAAATCTTTCAAATCCGGCTTTGAAAAATTATAAGAAAGCGACTTTCCAGAAACAAGACAAAGCGGTTTTGTCCGACAATAAACAAAATTAGCGACTAAAATATCTCTGAAATCCTTTGGCAAGGCAGAAAAAATTCCCTTCGAATATTGAACAAAATAATTTTTACCTAAAATATTAAAACCAAAGCTGTCTTCTTTTTGAAAACCTATAATTTCCAGGCATCTTTTTTTGGCAAGCATTCGCAATTTTTATATTAAAACTATATGGATAAATTATAATTGATTTTGCTAAAAATTACAATTAAAAAAAACTAAGCAGATCTTTAACCAAAATAATAATTAATATAACCTAACATCTTTTTATGAATTTAAAACTAAACAATATTATTCTAAATCAGACACAAAATTTGTTTGTATTATGCTAAATTTTATGTTATAATAAAAACAAATAAATTAATTAAGGAGTGGCTCATATCTTGCGCCATCAATAAAAATCCAAAAAAATGAAACAAAATTGGTATTCAAAATTGCCGGCTGAAATATTTGAAGAAATTAAAACTACAGAACACGGCTTAACCGAAAAAGAAGCCTTATACCGACTGGAAAAATTCGGACCAAATAAGCTGCCTGAGGCCAAGGCTGACACTTTATTTAAAATCTTTATTAATCAATTTAAAAGCCCGCTAATCTATATTTTAATGATCGCCAGCGTGGTGTTTTTTTTAATGCACGAATACGCCGATGCTTTCATTATATTATTAATCTTATCTTTTAATGCCATTGTCGGCACCTTTCAGGAAGGAAAAGCCCAAAATACTCTTTTATCCCTGAAGAAATTTGCCAATACCAGTGCTACTGTCTTGAGGGAAGGTAAAGAGTTGATAGTCCCCTCTGAAGAAGTGGTAGTTGGAGATATTATTATTTTACAAGAAGGGGAAAAAATTCCGGCTGATGCCAGGGTAATTCTTTCACACAATCTTAAAGTTGATGAAGCAGTTTTAACCGGCGAATCCGAACCAATCTATAAGATAGTTGAACCTATAAAAAAACCTAAGATTGAAATCACCGAACAAAAAAATATGATCTTCAGCGGCACTCATATATCTTCAGGAAGTGGACAGGCTTTGGTAGTGGCAACCGGCTCAAAGACTTTTATCGGACAAATAGCAAAAGAAATTGAAAACATTGATACGGAAATACCATTAAAGGCCAACATTAGGCAACTCTCAAAAATGATTATTGTAGCAGTTGTCGTTATTTGTATTTCTTTGTTTATTTTTGGTATAGCAACGGGAAAACCGCTGAAAGATATGTTTTTAACAATGATGTCTTTATGTATATCTGTAATCCCGGCAGGGCTGCCGATTGTTATGACTTTAGTTTTGGCTGCCGGTGTCTGGCGTATGAGCAAAAGAAATGCCCTGGTAAAAAGACTTCAGGCAGTTGAGGCTTTAGGTCAGGCTAAAATTATAGCGGTTGACAAAACCGGCACAGTGACAAAAAATGAACTGATTGTAAAAAATATTTTTGTTAATAATAAAATTTTTAATGTACAAGGTGTAGGTTATGACCCGACAGGTGAAATAATTTTAAATGATAAAATAGTCAACCCTATTGATTATCCGGAACTTACATTAATTGGCAAAATTTCGGCTTTTTGCTCAAATGCCAGAGTAATGTTTGATGAAGAAAATGATCAATGGAAAATCAGCGGAGATCCAACTGAAGCAGCAATGCTCATAATGTCAAAAAAACTAGGCTATAATAAAGAAGATCTAAATAAAAAATATCCGTTGATGAATGAAGTTCCTTTTGACTACAAACTTAAATACCATGCCACTGTACAAAATATGGGAAAAGAAAAAATGCTCTCAGTAGTCGGAGCACCTGAAGTAATTTTTAACCGATCATCAAAAATCTGGGAAAATGGCAAGGGAAAAAAATTAACCGAAGAAAAGAAAAAAGAACTGGAAAAATATTTCATTAAAATGTCGCAGAAAGGTTTAAGAATAATTGCGGTTGCTCAAAAAAAAGTAAAAAATGACGAAATAGACAAAGAAAAACTCGGGGATCTTGTTTTTGTTGGGATGCTTTCAATGAGTGATACTTTGCGGCCGGAAGTTTTTGACGCAATGAATCAGGCTTCTCTGGCCGGAATAAAGGTTGTAATGATTACCGGCGACCACAAAATTACTGCTCAGACGATAGCTAAAGAAGCGGGAATATACAAACAAGGAGATATAGTATTAACCGGGGAAGAAATGGATAATTTAAGCGAAGAAAAACTTGCTAAAATTTTAGACAAAGTAACTGTTTTTGCCAGATTTACTCCTGATAGAAAATTACAGATTATAAAAGCTTACAAAGCCAAAGGTATTATTGTGGCAATGACCGGAGACGGGGTAAATGATGCGCCTTCTTTGGTAGCCGCTGATTTGGGGGTGGCAATGGGTAAAATAGGAACTGAAGTAGCAAAAGAGGCTTCGGATATAATTTTACTTGATGATAATTTCGGAAGCATAGTTTCGGCAATTGAAGAAGGACGAAGTATTTATAAAACAATAAAAAAAGTCGTTTTATACCTTTTTTCTACCGGCATCGGCGAAGTCCTGATAATTAGCGCCGCATTAGTAATGAGGATTCCCGTACCAATACTGCCTGCCCAAATAATTTGGCTCAATTTTGTCACAGACGGGTTTTTAGATGTTGCTTTAGGGATGGAGCCAAAAGAAGAAGGCTTATTGACTAAGAAATTCTCCAAACCCAAAAAATATTTAATTGACAAGTTTATGTCTTTAAGAATTTTTCTAATGGGTTCAACAATGGCAATAGGCACAATCTTTATATTCCTACCCAGATATCAGCAAGACTTTTACCATGCATTAACAATGTCTTTTACTGCTATGGCTATTTTTCAATGGTTTAACGCTTGGAATTGCCGATCTGACGAAAAATCAATTTTTCAAGTTAATCCCTTTTCCAATAAATTTTTATTGGTGGCCACTCCAACAGTGGTAATCCTGCAGTTATTTGCTATCTATAATCCTTTCATGCAAAAAGTTCTAACCACTACTCCGCTCAATTTAAATGATTGGATTTTGATAATAATGGTTGTTTTATCAATTGTCTTGGTTGAAGAAACAAGAAAGTTTGCTTTTAAAATCCTAAAGAAAAATTAATTTCAAAATAGAATAAAGGGTATTAACCCTTATTAACTCTACGTCGCCAATAAAAGCTTTCTGTCAAATATGCATTCAATAAAACAAAAAATAAAAAAACTGGTGCCTGCTCCAATACTTAATTGGTATCATTTTTTTATGTCTTTACTTGCAACAATAATTTTCTGCTACCCTTCAAGAAAAATAAAAGTTATCGGAGTAACCGGCACAAACGGTAAGTCAACAGTAGTGATGATGGTTTCCAAAATTCTAGAGGAAGCCGGATATAAAATTGCCACATCTTCTTCTGTAGAATTCCAGATAGGCGAAAAAAAATGGGCAAACAATCTGAGAATGACAATGCCCGGCAGATTTTCCCTGCAAAAATTTTTAAGGAAAGCTGCCTCAAAAAATTGCCAATACGCAGTAGTTGAGGTAAGTTCCGAAGGCATAAAGCAACACCGGCATCGGTTTATAAACTTTACTGCGGCCATCTTGACAAACGTTACTGCTGAACATTTGGAATCACACGGTGGCTTTAAAAACTATTTATCAGCCAAAGGCGAATTGTTCCGCCTTAATAAAAATATCCACATTATAAATTATGAGGATTCTAATTTTGAATATTTTGCCGGTTTTAAAGCCAAAAAAAAATATATATATGGTATAAAACCAAAAAATGAAAAAAATAAAACAGTTTTTGTTTTATTTCCAGGTCAACTTAAGAATCTTACTGAGGGTTCAATGTTTAATTTAAATGGATTGGAATTTAAATTAAACTTGCTTGGAGAATTTAATATATATAATGCCTTGTCGGCAATCTGTTTAGGCCTATCTCAAAATATAAGCCTTGAAACATGTAAAAATGCTTTAGTAAAAATAAAATCAATGTCTGGACGGATGGAACAGGTAATTTCAAAACCAATAAAAGTTTTTATTGATTATGCGGTAACTCCTGATTCACTGGAAAAAGCTTATCTGACATTAAAAAATAATTTTCAAGAAAAAAGGTTAATTTGTATTCTCGGCTCCTGCGGAGGAGGCAGGGACAAATGGAAAAGACCTATTTTGGGGAAAATAGCCTCAAAATATTGTGATAAAATCATTATAACAAATGAAGATCCTTATGATGAAAATCCTGTCAAGATTATTAATGAAATAGCTGAGGAAAACAAATTGGCTGAAAAAATAATTGACCGGCGGGAAGCAATACATAAAGCCTTAAAATCAGCAAAAGATGGAGATGTCGTAATCATTACAGGAAAAGGAACGGAAAACTCAATGTGTCTAGATCATGGGAAAAAAATTGATTGGAATGATAAACGAGTTGTAATTGAAGAATTCAAAAAAATATCTGAACAATTCAACTAAAATATTTCAGATACCATTTTATATAATAATTAATAATTAATCTTAACATTATGCGCTATCAATATTTTTGGCTTGTAGCAATTATACTGACATTGCCTATAATTGCACTTTTACTGGGACCAACTGCTTTTTCACAAATAGATTCCTCGCTAATTGTGACAACTGATGATTTGAGCGCCGCCGGCTTTACTAATCCACGTGCAGTACAGGCCAAAGGTTCTGTCTCGCCGACAGTTTACTATTTTGAAGTGGAAGAAAACTCAGCAACTAGAAATCCTGACTGGGGAAGTGTCTCAAATCTTGTTGCTGTCACCATTCAAAAAACAACCAACCCTGAATGGCTATACAATGAAGGAATGATAGAAATAATTGATATTAAAGGACGAACTCAGGCTAGAATTTCCCGTCCAGGCTACTACATTGCAGTGACCGGCCCCGATGTCCAGAAAGTTACTGCATTGGCAGAAAATATTGCAAAAAAATAAGGCAAAAAAATGGTAATAACCGCAGGGCAAGCTCCGCCCACTTCTTTTGCAGTCCCGACGTAAAGTCGGGACGGGG
>CAZCCC010000002.1:55809-62482 GCA_964497245.1 uncultured Gammaproteobacteria bacterium
CGTCGCCAATAAAATAAACAATAAAATAAGCATGGATGACATCTATGCTTATTTTATTACCAATGAAAAATATTAATCCTAACCATGAGTTTAAAAATGGCTGTAAATTTAATTCTCTTTATCCTGACGAATAATATAATTAAAAGCCGGTACAATAACTATTATTCCAACAACCAACGAAATCCAAAGCACTTCTCCCCTGTTCATAAAAAGCTGACTGTCAAGTAAAAGCCAAACACTCCTAAATATCAACACCGAGGCAAAAATTATCAAAATTTCAGCTGCTATTAATTTTTTGTAATAATTTATTTTCATATGATTTAATTATTTGGGGTTTGATTTTCTTTGGGTTTTTCATCTGAATCAAGGCTTCTTGACATTGAAATTAAAAATAAGACCACGGCCGCTAAAAAGGCTCCGGCGCCGATTAATTCAATGCTTTCTTCTATAAGACTGTCCATTAAAAAAAATTCAATTGAAAATAATTCATCATTCCAGGCTCCCCATTTTTCTGCTAATCCAAAGTCACCAATCCTGACAGCTAGCTGATAAAAACTTTCACCGGCTAAATCATAAAAATTTTTTTCCAAAAGGCCTTCAAAAGCGCTACCTACAAAAGATAAAGAAGCTGCAGCGGCATAGGAGATAAATCCAATAAGTAGTAGTATTTTAACCTTCAAAAAATTCTTAAGTTCTCTGAAATAAAAAATTAAAGCTAATAAAGGCAAGCTGGCTAAAGCAGAAAAATAAATAAACTCGGCTAAAGTTCCCATAATCCCCTGATCAGGTTCGTCAAAAAATGCCTGAACATAACTCATTAATGTATGCCTTGTATCTCCAGCATCTTCAAAAACCATAAAAATAAATGCTATAGACATCAATGCCCAAAAGGCCGACAACTTATTATTTTTTCTATAAAGATTCCCGCTTAAAAAAGCTGAAATTACAATTGAACCACCCAAAAAAAACCATTGCCATAACTCCAAAAAACCGCTGTTTCTGCCAAGATGATGAAACAAGAAAGGACGATATGTAAAAAAGAAGTAGCTGTGATCCAAATTAAACAGTATGTCGCGAAAACCAAAGATATTACGCAGATCAACCAAATAAAAAGCCAGCCAGGAAATAAAAACTATAAAAAAAGCTGATCCGAAAATTATTTTTGGAAGATTATTTAATAAAAAATTATTTTTTTCTATTTTCATATTTTATATTGTTAAATTTTAACACAAAATAAAAATTAATAAAATAGTGCTTGGTAAAAATTCAACTATAAAAAATATCTTTTAATAATAATTGCTTGTATTTTTTACCACCAATTTTTTTGATAAAATTTAATTTTTTATTTAAAAAAATAAAGATTCAGTAAAACAGTTTTATAAACAAAAATCTTAAAAAATTTTGCTTAATATTATTTTCTTTATCTCTATAAACCAGTAATACTTTCCACCACGCCCTTTACTCTTTTAAATAAGCCGCACTAAGGCGGACGACTGACTTATTATGTAAAATCAATTTTCGCCAAAAATTGAAAAATACCGATTCCTTTTTTAGAATATCATTTATCAACTAATTTAATTAACTGTTCTTCCCAGCCAAAACAAGTAGATTGGCCACAAAGTTTTTTAAATGCATTAACGCATTTGGGATCAAGTTTGGTATATTCTTGAAGCATTAGAACAACTTCTTCCATAAATCCGCCAACCGTGCCGTTGGAATCATCAACTCCACCTGCGCACAATTTCTTATCAAGCCGCAAAAGCATATCAACCAATAGTTTGGCTGTCTGCTCGCTAATCGGTAAATCTGACACTAACTTAGACAACCGAGTGCAACCTTCATCCAAAAAATTCTGATAAGCAAACCAGATCCGAGAAGGTCCATTATATGTTTTTATATATTTCATCGCCGAAGCAATGGCTTTTTTAGTTTCAGTTAATTCTTGTTTGTTTAACTTTCCCAGTTTGCCGCTGCAAACTGGACTTGAAACTATTTCTTTATCTTCTTTGCTTAATTTCTTACCATCCATAACCGCATAAATAGACACAGCCACTATGTGTTTGCAAAGAGTATCTCTTAGACCAAGATAGCATTCACAATTAGCCAAACCAAAACGGGTCGCCTCAATTGAAACCCTGTAAGGTTGAGTGCCAAGTACAATGGCCGAACAATAACCAATCCCTTCTTTAAACTGGGTTACTTTGCCAGCCTCATATAAAGCCACCGCCTTCTCAAAAGTCGGCTGATCTGTGGCATATTTTATTTTGTCAAATTATATGCTTGTCTCATAAATAATTTGTGAAAAAATTAAATTATGTTCTCAAACAACTTCTCCTTAAACTAATTTTCGTTTCCTGATTATAAAAAAATCCTTAGCTCCCCCACTGCGGTTTAGGTGGCAAAACGCCAAATCAAATACTTAAGATATTAACAAACTAAAACCGCCAAAAGTGTGTGCCTAAAACAGCTAAAATATAGGGTGTAAAAACTTAAATTTTAACTTACTTGAGATTATTATTCAACCCGTTTTTGCTAAATCTACTAAAAAAAGCCATCTGCTCCGCGGCCTGGATTCGAACCAGGAACCAATTGATTAACAGTCAACTGCTCTACCATTGAGCTACCGCGGAGCACATGGCTCATTTTTTTAGCTCTATTATAATATATTTTAAGTTTCAACAACTTGCAAGGTTTTGACCGGAAGTCGGTCGCTTTAGAAAGTGTCCTACCCCCTCCGCGGGCTGGATTCGAACCAGGAACCAATTGATTAACAGCCAACTGCTCTACCATTGAGCTACCGCGGAACCAAGAATTTTTTCATCATCAATCAATATATTTTAAAAATATACTAGTAATCTTTTAATTTGTCAACAAGGTCATGCTTTTCTATTTTTTCCAAAGCTTTTGCCTCAATTTGGCGTATTCTTTCGCGAGTAACATCAAATTCCTGTCCAACCTCTTCAAGCGTATGAGAAACTCCGTCTTTTAAGCCAAAACGCATTTCCAAAATCTTTTGTTCTCTGGGTGTTAGGTCTTTAATTACTTCTTCAACATAATTGCGCAAAAGCTCTAAGGCTGCAGCGCGATCAGGAGTTACTGTCCTTACGTCTTCTATAAAATCTTCCAATGTACTATCTTCATCATCTTCGCCGACAGAAGTTTCAATAGATATTGTTTCTTGGCTTATTTTTATTATATGTAAAACTTTATCAAGAGGTTCGCCCATTTCTGCGGCAATTTCTTCAGGCAAAGGCTCGCGTCCAAGATCTTGAATTAACTGCCTTTCAGCCTGCTTGAATTTATTTATTGTCTCAACCATATGAACCGGAATTCTGATTGTTCTGGATTGATCAGCCAAAGCACGAGTAATTGCCTGCCTGATCCACCAAGTGGCATAGGTTGAAAACTTATAGCCGCGGCGATAGTCAAATTTTTCTACTGCCCTAAACAAACCTATATTACCCTCCTGTATCAAATCCAAAAGCGAAAGACTCTTGCCGGTGAATCTTTTGGCAATAGAAACCACTAAACGCAAATTTGCTTCAATTAATCTTTTCTTTGCTTCAACGTCTCCTCTTTCGGCTTTTTTAGCCAAGGTTATTTCTTCTTCAGGCTTTAACAAAGGAACTTTGCCAATCTCGCGAAGATACATTTGAATTGAATCAGCTGAGATATCAGAAATATCAATCTTTTTTTTCTGTTCCTTACTCAATCCGGCTTTTTTTAAAGTCTCAGATCTTTTTGCGGCATCATCAAAAATCCCACTTTCTGATTCAATTAAGACAGTACCAAGCAGATCCATCTGGTACAAAAACTTTTCATACTCTTCAAGATATTCTTCAACTTCGGGGAAAGTATACAAAATCTCCGTCTCAGTTATAAACCCGCGCATACTTCCTTTTCTGATAAGCTTGTCAACCAGCTCTTCATTAACTGTTATCTTCGTTTTGACTTGAACTTTTCTCATTTTATTTTTTTGCCTAGCCGATTTTTTAGTCTTTACCGATTTTTTTTCCTTATTTTTTTTAATAGCTTTAGCGGGTTTACGGTTCGTCTTACTCTTTCCAGTAGCTTTAGTTTTGACTCTTTTTTTTCTTAAAACCATAATTTTTAGTTCAAAAGGTTAATCTGAGTGATAATTTCATTAAACCGATTGATTAATTCTTCCATTTTTGATTGATTATTACTATTTTCAGCTTCTTTAATTTCAATTCCAATATTCTTTAGACAATAATTATAATATTCTTTTTTTAATGATTTTACCGCCTTAATGAATTCCTCCCTAACCGAATCATAGTCAAAATCAAAAAAATCGCTCTCTGCAACAAGAACAAGACGATCAGCTAAACTATCTAAATTATTTGATTTAAGCTTTGGCTTAAATTTGTTATAATCAAAATTATCAATTTTATTTTCTATATCTTCAGTATAATAAATAATGAGAAATTTGTAAATATCCCGTAACTCTTTATCCATAAAAACTTCCGGCTCCAAGTTATTTATAGCATAAGTAATATTAGCCGGATACTTAAAAATAACACCCAGTATTTGTTCAGAAATCATATTACTTCTGCTTTTTGGTCTGACAATCCGAGCATTACTGTTATTTAATTCCTCTTTCTTATTTTTTTGAAACAATGATTCTCTGAGAATATTCTCAGTCACATTAAGAGCACCGGCCAGTTTTTGCAGCCAGTGACTCTGTTCTATTTTGTTGCCAACCCTGGCAATAATAGGAAGAAGAATTTTAGCCGCCTTCTTTTTATCTTCCACTTTAGATAAATCTAAACTGCTGAAGGCCCGCTCAAAATAATATTCAATAATTGATTTCGCATCTTTAATTGCTAAAAACCAATTTTTAGGATTTTTTTTAATACATTCATCAGGATCCTTGCCGTCAGGCAGAATGATCACCTTGACGTTTATTTCCTGGCTTAATGCTAAATCAATTCCTCTTTTTGCCGCCGATTCTCCGGCCAAATCAGAATCAAAAGCGATTGCCAAATTATTGGTATAGCGTTTTAAAATACTAATCTGGTCCATGGTTAATGCGGTTCCTGAAGAAGCAATAATATTCTCACTTCCTGCTTGCCAAGCCGAAAGGACATCCATTTGGCCTTCAACTATCACGGCTAAATCTTGCTTCTTTATCTCCAACTTAGCTTTGTCAAGATTAAAAAGAACCAAACTTTTATTATAAATTAAAGTCTGCGGAGTGTTGATATATTTTCCGCCCTTTTCGTCTGGCTTCAAAGTCCTGGCAGAAAAGCCGATTGGATTACCATGCAAATCATTAATCGGAAATATCAATCTTCCGCGGAATCTATCGTAAAAATCATTCCCCCTCTCCTTTTTTACCGACAAACCGGCTGAAAATATCTCATGATCTTTATAACCGCGTCCTTTCATAAATTTTATCAAAGTATCCCAATTGTCAACCGCATAACCCAAATTAAAATCACTCATGGTTTTTTCACTAACCTGCCTTTTTTTCAAATAACTTCTGGCAATTTCCGCCTGACTGGATTCAAGTAAAATTTTATGCCAAAACTTAGTTGCCAGCTGACAAATTTCCAATAACCGGTTTCTTTGGCTAAATAGCTTAGGATCTCTTGAGATTATCTTTATTCCCGCTTTTTCAGCGAGAATTCTCAACGCTTCAGAAAATTCAATCCCCTCCATTTTCTGAACAAAAGAAAAAATGTCTCCACCTTCAGAACAGCCAAAACAATGGAAAATCTGTTTATCGCGCGAAACCATAAAAGATGGGGTTTTCTCATTATGAAAAGGACACAGGGCTCTGTAATTATTTGGCCCTGCCGGTTTTAAACGGATATACTCGGAGATTAAATCAACAATATCCACTCTGGCTTTAATTTCTTCAACTTCAGACATTTGAACAATTAAATAATAAAATTCCTATACCTATACTATTGTACTCCAATAATGCAATTTTAGGCAAGAAATTGACTTAAAACTATTTTTCTGCTTTAATAATATAGTATCATAAAAGAAATAAAGCTAGCTAACTTTACTGATATTTTATATCCCGCCTTTATTAAAATTAAATTCTAAACGGAGGGGTGCTAGAGTGGTCGAATAGGACAGTCTTGAAAACTGTTGAGGCAGCAATGTCTCCGTGGGTTCGAATCCCACCCCCTCCGCCAATTTACAATTTCAGAATTTTCGGAAGTTTTACGCACCTGCGGTGCGGTCGCCTCGCCTGCGGGCGAGGCTAAAAGGGCTGATTTTGAAAGCGTTTGCCACGCTCCGCGTGGCGAAAAAGAAATGTTTTGGTTTTGGATTTGGAAGTTCGTTTTGGCGGAGCCAAAGCAAAACAAAGTTTTGCAACCAATCTTTTTTTGTTTCGCCTTTGGCGAAACTTGGAAGCGATAATTTTTAATAATATTTTGACTTATGACAAACTCAAATAATACAAAAGAACAAACCAGAAAGTTTTTCATCTACGCCCGCAAATCTACTGATTCAGAAGATCGGCAAGTGCGGAGTATTGGCGACCAGATTTCTGAATTGAAAGAAATGGCGAAAAAGGAAAATTTGGAAATTGTTGATACTATCGTGGAAAAACAAACTGCCAAAAAACCTGGTCGCCCTCTCTTTGCCGAGATGTTGAAAAAACTTGAAGCGGGCGAAGCTGTGGGAATTTTAGCTT
>CAZCCC010000003.1:0-61838 GCA_964497245.1 uncultured Gammaproteobacteria bacterium
CGCTGTTATCAGTTTTATTACGGCTTGTTTTTTTCTGGAGATGCTCCAGAGGAAGAAATCCGAATCAAGCGCCAGACATCGTCCAAAAAAAACAATTATTGGCTGATTACATTCAAAACAGGGAAGAATACATAAACCAGCAATTGATGTCATTAGTATTTGGTAATTTTTTTCACAGTGAGGACAATCAATATTCATTAAAAATGTCATGTTACTTCTCCTTTTGAAATGTCCAGATTATTCCGGAGTTGAAGTTTTAAGGATCATTTTGCAACTAATTTTAACGACTTTATATTACTTCTTAAATAAAATAAAGTCAAGGAATTGCGGTTAATAACTTAAAAATGATAAATTCATAAAAATACCCCGATTCGGAAAATTTACCGAAAAGGGGCATAAAACATGGGGTTACCAGCCATTTTTTAGCATTTATACTCCCTTCTTTTCTAGTTTCTTGAAAAAGCGGGTTAGACTTTTTGTAAAAACTAGCTTTGAAAAAGTAGGATCACCGCCTTTCCCTGGGGCCGGACCAGAATTTGAGATTAAACCCGGCCGTCATTGCATTTTTTTGTTGCATGACTAGCAGCCCTTTTGTTCACCGCAGACAGACCTAATTGCCTGCTGCTGTATAGAAAAATTTTATGCCAATAATTTGAAGAAGTCAAATTTTTATTCGTAAAAGTCCATGTTTTTTTAAATAATAGAGAGCGCTTTTAAGGAAATTTTTTTGATTCCTTATTAAAAGTTGTTGTTTGAAACTTTGTCCGCCATGGTGGATCATTTGGGCTTGAGCGACGTACCAAACTTGCCAACCGGCATTTTTTGCCCTTTTACACATATCAACCTCTTCAAACCAAATAAAAAATTTTTCATCAAAATTTTCTATCTGGTCTATCAGCTTTTTTTTGATTAAAAAAAATGATCCGGCTACTTGGTCTACCTGTTGGTTTTTACTATTATCAATGTCTTTGGCTAAATAGCTTAGAAAAAGTCTGTTATTCGGAAAAATTTTAGCGATTTTTGTTATTAGCATTAATATTATCAAAAAATTCGGGAAACGTCTGACTGACGGCTGAAAAGTAAAATCAGGATTAAGATGTTTGCAACCAGCAATGCCCGCTTTTTCATTTTTTTGCATAAATTCAACCATTTTCTGCAAAGTCCCTTCCATAATCTCAGTATCAGGGTTTAAAAGTAATATTAAATCAGCATTACTTACTGCAATTCCTTGATTGTTTGCTTTGGCAAATCCCAAATTTTTTTTATTGGCGATAATTTTTGAATCAGGAAATTTATTTCTAATAATTTCTACGCTGCCATCAGTAGAATTATTATCAACTACAATTACTTCAATATTCAAATTCTTTCGATATTCGTATAAAGAATAAAGACATTTACTTAAAAAATTTTTGACGTTCCATGAAACAATTATTATTGAAAGTTTTGGCTTATCCATTTTTGTCAGTTAATAAATAAAAGCTGAAAAAGTATTTATGTTTGTAAATATTTTTTTAAAAAGTTTATTGGAAAATAAATTAAAGATCTTTATTTTTATGGTTTGATATTTTTATTCAACATCCTCTTTTTTTATTTTTTTCCACTCCCCTTCTTTAAGATCCTTAAGTTCTAATTTTCCTATTCTGATTCTTTTAAGTTTGACTACGGTATAACCCAGGTGGCCGAACATCCGTCTTAATTGTCTATTTATCCCCTCTTTTAATATTAATCGGCATGATTTATTTTTAGCAGAAATCACTATGGCAGGCTGAAGTTTTTTTCCAGCGATTGTCATTCCCCTCTGAATTTTTTTTAAATCTTCTTGATTAAGATCTCGATCAAGAACGATAAAATATTCTTTTTCCCCTTTATGGCGAGGATGAGCAATATTATTTGCAAATTCACCATCATTGGTAAGCAATATTAAGCCACTTGAGTCTTTATCGAGGCGTCCGACAGGGTATATTCTTTTTTTTATTTTCACCAAACCTAAGATAGATTTACCTTCCTTATTACTGGAACTGCTTATGTAGCCGTATGGCTTGTTTAAAGCAATATAAATTTTTTCTTTAGCAGGTTTAACAATTATTTCTTCACATTCAACTTTGTCGCTATCTTCATCAATTTTTGTACCCAGCTCTCGTATAACTTTTCCGTTAATTTTAATTTTACCATTTAAAATCAATTCTTCAGCCTTGCGGCGTGAAGCAACACCAGCGCCAGATAGAAATTTTTGTAGACGTATCATAATTTAAATTTAACCGATAAATTAATAATTCCAATCAAAATAATTAATCATTAAATTCTTTAGACTTTTGTGAAATATTTTTTCAATGGATTTTTTATTTAGATTTTCCCATTTATAACTTAGGTGCTCTTTAGATATTTTTATTTTACCGGAGATGAATTTTGCCTCAAAAAGAATATATAGAGTGCAACTGCTGCTTGGGAATCGGTATTTGCTCAATGAAACCGGGTCAGGCCTTAATTTGTATTTAACATTTGAACCAATTTCCTCTTTTATTTCTCTCTTAATTAGTTTATGAAATTTTGTCATAACCTCTTTTTTATCTATTCGGCCTCCTGGCAAATCCCAAAAATCTTTAAACCATTTTTTTGAAGCTGACTTTAAAATTAAAATTTTACCACTTTTATTTTTTAAAAGAATTTTTAAAGATACTTTAAACTGCTGATGGTTTTGGATCATAGCTTATATTTCTCTTTAATTATTTTTTTAGCTTCTTGATACTTTTTTACTCTTTTTAACCAATTTATTTTATAGACAAAAGAGGGTAGCCAGCTGCTCATAGTACCTCCTGCCTTAACTTTAAACAATAATTCCGGTATATGATAGCCGATGTGACCTTGTTTAAGCATATTCAGCCATAAATCCCAATCTTGAAATCTTTTTAAGCCCGGGTCAAAACCGGGAAAATGATTTTTATAGATTAAAGAAGTGGTATGTATGTAAGGAATTTTTTTTAATTTTTCCGGGTCAAAGGAGAAAAGCTTAAATTTTTTAAAACCAAATTTAAAATCGCAGTAAGTATAAGAGGCTTCGGGGTGGTTTTTTAAAGCTAAATACATTTTTTCAAGCATTTTTGGAGCCATAACAATATCAGCATCACAAAAGATAATATAAGGTGATTTTGTTAATTTAGCGCCGTTATTTCTGGCAGAAGGTGCACCTTGGTTTTGTTGTGTGATTATTTTGATTTTATTTTTATATTTTTTCAAAATAGGCAAACTTTTATCTGTAGAACCGTCATTTACTGCAATAATTTCAAAATTATTGAAAGTTTGTCTAAAAATACTCTCAAGGCAATTGGCAATTGTTCCTTGAGCATTATAAACCGGTATTATTATGCTTATTTCGGGCATTTTTTAATTAGATATTTTAACTTAAAATTTCTTTAATTTTTTGAGCTTGAGTCTCCCAGTTGAAATTTTCCAATACTCTTTCCATTCCCTGCATTCCAAGCTTTTGCGCATAGGGCTTGTCTGTGAGGATTTTTAATGCCGCTTCCGCTATTTGATCAACATTTAGAGGGTCTACCAATAATCCTGTTTTGCCGTCAATTATCGCCTCTGGGACCCCTCCGCTTTTGCCTCCAATAACCGGCTTGCCAAAAAGGTTTGCTTCAAGATAGACTATGCCAAAACCTTCAACATCACCATTAATAAGTCTTCTGGCCGGCATTATGAAGACGTCGGCTATTTGAAATAAAACAGAAAGATCATTTTGGCTTGCTTTTCCTGCAAAAATTATGTATTCCCTCAAAGCAAGTTGGTTTGCCAATTTTTTAAGATTGTCTTCATAAGGCCCTGTGCCAACAATTAAGTAAGCTGCATCGGGTATTTTTTTTATTATTTTTGGTAGAGATTTTATTACCATATCGTGACCCTTTCTTTCAACCAGTCTTCCGACAGTTAAAATAATTTTTTTATTTTTCAGTCCATATTCTTCTCTAATTTCTCTTATCTTCCATTCCGGTGCTTCTGACGGCTTTACTCCGGGGCAGGGGTAAATTACTTTTATTTTATCCGAGTCGGCTCCCAGTTTTACTAGCTCATCTTTTGTAAAGTGGCTGTTTGCAACAATTGCCTTTGCTTCTTTGATTATTTTTTTTAATATTTTTTTCTTACGCATGAATTTTTGAGGCAATGTTATGTCAAGTCCATGAGCATAAAATATGAAAGGTATATTTTTCATTTTTTTATACCACAAAGCCAGAGTTCCTATCGGTAAAATCTGACCAGCCTGAATTATCTCTATTTTATGTTGATCAGCGACAGCTTTGAAATGTTTTATTATTGATATCCATTTTAGTGTTGATGCAATTTTTAGTATTCCAAGTAAGTTTTTTGGAGAAGTTTTTTGAGGAAATTTTCCCAGCAGTTTTTTCCTGATGATTGGAAAATTTTGTTCTTTATCAAAACTGCTGTCGTTTTTTTGGTTTGGCGCCAAAACGACAATTTTATCCCCGGGCAAATTTTTGCAGATATTATAATAATAAGTCGCCACTCCGCCTAAATTTGGAGGGAAGTCCAAAGTAACCAATAAACTTTTTTTCATATTATAATGTTTATTTTATTGATTAAAAAAAATAGCCAATAGAGAGTTAATTTATTTGATTCCTTTTTCCACTAATTCACGTATCTCTCTAAGTCTAAATCCTTTAAATAAATACAAACTTAAAAAATAAAGCAATACCCCCCAAGCTATTACTATAGGTAACAAAAAATAAGAACTAACAGTAATGACCCCTAAAATCATTATTACGCTTGCAGCTAGTGATTTTAAAAACATTTTAAGAAGATTTAAATAATTAAGATTGATAACCGTTTTTATCGATAAAAAATCCAATAAAAATAAAATAAGGTTGGTAATTAAGAATGTTATCCCGGCACCAAAAAAACCTAGTATGGGAATCAGGATTACATTTAACAATATAGACAACCCTGTAATTATTCCCCTGTTAATTGTTGTGTTTTTTTGACGATCGCAGGAATTAAGCAAATACCCTGTCGGAAAGGCTAAAAATATAAAAGGTATTGCTGCACTCATTACAATTAAAGTCGGCACAATTTCAATATAATTTGGCCAGACAAGATAAACAATTTTGGGTGCCAAAGAGATTATTCCGGCCGAAATAGGTAATGAAATTATGGTTAAATATTTGAAGGCTTTATTGAATGTATTAGAAAGCATTTCTTTTGAATTTGCGTAGTAAAAGCTAAACGCCGGAAAAATTACTGCTGCAAAACCCGCCGGAATAATTTGTTGCAAAGCATAAACAATTTTTGCCGGGACGGCAAAAAAACCAACCGCTTCATCAGAGTCAAGATATCCCAAAAGAACTGAGTCAGAAGTATTATAAATCTTTACAAATATACCCGCCAAAGCGAACGCGGGTATTATTCTTAAAAAATGTTTGGCTATTTCAGGATCATAGGAAGGTTTAAGGCAAAATTTTAATTTTAATTTTAAGAGTAAAAAAGACAAGGAAAAGTTAAATAAACTTGCTGCCAGAAGAGCAGACATCAAGTATCTTACCTGTCCTGTAAATTTTAAGGCCAAAAGCCCCAAAGTAAATATAATAAGTTGGACAAGTATCGTTGCAATGCTTTCATATTTTAAATTTTGCCTTGAGCGAAAGATTACCCAAAAGCTTAAGGAAAAAGAATCAAGTGCCATAATAAAACTTGCAATATAAACCAAAAGTTTTATTTCTGCTGATTTTCCAGTTATATTAATAAAAATCCAGGCGGCTATAATGGCAATAATAGCTAGTGGAATTTTTATTCCCAAGATATTTTTTAAATAGCGATTTGCCTGTTTTTGATTTTTTGAAGCTTCTCTGGTTAAAACCGGAGAAAGCCCAAGATCAACAAAGATAGAAAACATTGCAGCAAAAGACAGCGCAAAAACGTATTGGCCAAGCTGGTCAGGAAATAAATTGTTTGAAATAAACCAAAAATAAACAAAAGCCAAAATTTTTTGGATTGTTAGGGCAGCGGTGTAATAAGTGGTATTTTTGGTTAAAGTTGGACTTGTCATTTTTATATTATATCAAAAATATTGCTTCTTGGCGATAATTCATTAATTTGAATTTTTTTAAAGTTATTTTTTATACGTAAAAAAGGGACATTAAGTCCCCTTTTGTGGTAAAAATAAAAAAAGCGAGTTTATTTATCTTTTTTTAGACCAAATAAAGCGAAGAATCCATAAAAAGTGATCATTGCGGGTATAAATATTGATAATATTCCCAGAATTCCTAGCCAACCCATTTTCCATATGTCGTTTGGTTTTTTTCGGTTTAAGTAAGTTATTATATTATAAATTACCGAAACATAAAAGGCGGCAACTAGTATAACAGAGAGAAGAAGAAACGTCATTTCTATTCTGCCCGTCAGAACATAAAATATATTATGTACAACTATTGAAACAACAGCAGTTGCAATAAGCCAAAATGGCAAAAAAGTTTCTTTTTCAATTTCAATAAGCGTTTTTTGTTTTTTTCTTCTCATATTCCTCCTAGATTAAAATTTAGCTATTTATATTTTCTCATTTTTTAGATTTAATGTCAATTATTTTTAGGGGTATACTAAAACATGACAGAAAATCAAAACTATTATGAAAAACAAAACCCTCATTTTTTGAGGGTTTTGATATAATATCGTAATTAACGTTTACTGAATTGAGGGGCTCTTCTGGCGCGCTTTAGGCCAGGTTTTTTTCTTTCTTTCTTTCTCGGATCTCTTTTTATATAGCCAAGTGGCTTTAGTGTTTTTCTTAAGTCTTTTTCTAGTAGTAGTAAGGATCTGGATATCCCATGCCTAACCGCTTCGGCTTGTCCTTTTATTCCACCTCCATGGACCTTTATTGAAAAGTCAAGCTCTTTTAATTTACCAACGGCCACAATAGGTTGCTTGACTATATTTTGTAATTCAGATGTTGGAAAATATGTTTCTAATTTTTTTTCATTTATTACTATTTTCCCCTCACCTTTTTTGTATAATCTGGTTCTAGCAATTGCTGTCTTTCTCCGTCCAACAGCATATAAATAGCTATGTCGGACTCTTTTTTTTCTTTCTTCGTCAGGTATATTATTTTCATCAACTTCAATTTTTTTTGTTCTTGGCATATTTAATTAGTAATTTTTAATCTTTTAAACATCTGTCTTCTTAATTTGTTTTTAGGTAACATATTCCAAACTGCTCTTTTTAAGATTTCGGATGGATTTTTTTCAAAAAGCTCTGCTGCTTTTTTTTGTTTTAATCCTCCCTGAAAGCCGGAATAATGATAATATATTTTTTGTTCCAGTTTTTTACCACTGAACTTCATTTTTGAGGCATTAGTAACAATTACAACCTCACCGTTGTCAATATTTGGCTGGTAATTAGCTTTGTTTTTGCCCCGCAATAAAATAGAAATTCTTGTTGCCAATCTGCCAGAGACTTTTTCGGTAGCATCTATTTCGTGAATATTTCTTTTGATAATCGGTTTTTTGGCAATAATTCTTTTACTTTTTTTGTTGGTAATATTCTTTTTGTCTTCGTTTGTAGTCATAATAATTCAACTTTTTCATTAAGTTTATACAAATTCTATTTGGACTATTTCAGCTCCGTCTCCTTGTCGTTTCCCAATATTTACTATTCTAGTGTAGCCACCCTTTCTTTCCATATACCTTGGCCCCAGAATCTCCAAAGCTTTTTTTATAGCTTTTTTGTGGTATAAAAATTCTTTAAGTCTTCTATGAGCAGTTAAATCATTCTTTTTTGCCGTGGTTATTAGTTTTTCAACTAGAGGCTTAACAGCTTTTGCTTTAGCTTTGGTGGTCTTAATTTTTTCGTAAATTATAATACTGGTTGCTAAATTTTTCAGCAATGCTTCCCTGCTTTCTTTTTTCCGGTCCAAAATTTTTCCTTTATTTTTGTGCCTCATATTTTTTTAAATTTTTTATCCAATATAGATAGGTAAAAATTATTTTTTTTGCTTAGCTTCCTTTGATTTTTTTATCGGTTTTTTTTCCTCTTCTTTTTCTCCTTCTTCTTTTGTTTCAATTTTATCTTCTTTATTTTCTTTCTTGGTCGTCTTTTTTTTTGTTTCTATTCCTATTTCAGAATTATTTCCAGCAATAAAATTAAAATGTTCAATAAGTATACTGTTTGCTTCAGACAAAGCGTCTTTTGAGGTAATTGTGCCGTCAGTTTCAATTGTTAATATTAATTTTTCATAGTTGGTCATTTGTCCGATTCTAACGTTTTCAATTTTGAATCCAACATTTTTTACAGGAGTATAAATTGAATCAATTGCAATCATTCCAATTTCAAGACTTTCTTTTTCACGAGCTTCTGTCGGAACATAACCTCGTCCCTGTCTTGCAATTAATTCAATTTCTAGTTCAGCGGATTTATCGGTAAGGGTGGCTATTAATAAATTTTGGTTAATAATTTCAACGTCACTGTTTTTTTCAATGTCTTTGCCGGTAACTTTTTTTTCACCGTTTGCTTTTAATTTAAGTCTTACGGGCTCATCAGAGAATACCTTCAATCTTAGTTTTTTTAAATTTAGGGAAATTTCCACTACATCTTCTAATACATTTGGTATTGCTGAAAATTCATGATTTACTCCTTTAATCTTAAATGAAGTGACTGCCGCTCCAGGAAGGGAAGAAAGAAGAACCCTTCTCAAAGCATTTCCAAGAGTGGTGCCATATCCAGGGTGACAGGGATGGATGGCAATTATTGACTCATTTTCTTTGTCTCCCGATAAAATCTCAATTTTGTTTGGTAATAGTATTTTTTCCATATTTTTTCCCGTTAGGGATTAATTATCTTGAATAAAACTCAACTATTAATCGTGGATTGAAAGTCTGTTCAATCTCTTCACCCTTAGGTTTGTTTAGTATTTTTATAGTTTTATTTTTAGAATCCAAACTAATCCAGCTTTGAATGTTCTGTTTTTCGATATTTTTTTCCAAGTTATTGAATAATTTTACCTTAATTTTTGATGGTTTTATTGAAATTTCATCTTTAGGATTAAGTTGATATGATGGAATATTGACATTTTTACCATTAACCAAAAATAAGCCATGTGAAACCATTTGTCTGGCCTGTTTTCTTGACTTCGCAAAATTCGCCCGATATATAACATTATCAAATCTCATTTCTAGGTATTGTTGAAGAATTTCACCCGTATCGCCTTTTTTGGCCATTGATTTTGAATAGTAACCTTTGAATTGTTTTTCTAGAATCCCATATATTCTTTTTGCTTTTTGTTTTTCACGCAGTTGCAGGCCATATTCAGTTGGTCTGGATCTTCTTTTTGGGCCATGCAATCCTGGCGGGTAATTTCTTCTAATTACGGGACATTTAGGAGAAAAGCACTTTTCTCCCTTTAAAAAAAGTTTTATCCCTTCTCTTCTACATTTTTTACATTTTGGATCTAAATCTTTTGCCACAATTTTTTATAATCATTAATTATACTCTTCTTGGTTTTTTGGGTCGACAGCCATTATGAGGTATTGGAGTTATGTCTTTAATGCTCAAAACCTGGATTCCATTGGCATTTAGTGCTCTGATTGCTGCCTCTCTGCCTCCACCAATTCCTTTGACAAATACATTAACTTCTTTTAAGCCATATGGCTTTACTTTTTCAACTGCTTTTTGAATTATTATTCCAGCCGCATATGGAGTTGATTTTTTTGGCCCCCTAAATCCGACCTGTCCAGCTGAAGATTGGGCCAAAGTATCGCCGTTTATGTCTGTAAAAGTTATTATAGTGTTATTATACGTAGCTTTAACATAAGCCCTGCCTGAACTAACCTGGCGTCTAATATTCTTTTTTGAATTAATTTTTCTACCCTTAGTTTCTGATTTTACCATAAGTATTTATAAATGATTAGGTTTTTTGAGATGTAGGTTTTTTACCGGAGCCCATAGTTCTTCTAACATTACCCCTTACTGTCCGAGTATTAGTTTTAGTTCTTTGTCCGCGCAAAGGGAGTCTCTTTGAGTGTCTAGATCCGCGATAACTGTTAATTTCCTTAAGACGCTTTATGTTTAGTAGTACTTCTCGTTTCAGATCACCCTCAACTTTATAATTTTTTTCTATTATTTCACGAAGCAAATTTATTTCGTTTTCCTTCATATCCTTTATCCTTAGGTTCGGATTTATCTTAGCCTCATCTAGAATTTTATTTGACAAATTTCTTCCTATACCAAAAATATAAGTTAAACCTATTTCTACTCTTTTGTCATTTGGTAATGTTGTGCCTGCTATTCTGGCCATAAAAAATAATTATTTATTATATTAACCTTGCCGTTGGCGATGCTTTGGATTCTTGCATATTATATGAACCCTTTTCTTTCGCCTGACAACCTGGCAGTCTTTGCAGATTTTTTTTACAGATGCTCTTACTTTCATATTAAATAAATAAATTAATAACGATAGGTAATCCTGCCCTTAGTTAAGTCATAAGGAGTCATTTGGACTTTTACTTTATCCCCAGGTAATATTCTAATTCTAAACATTCTCATTTTTCCTGACAAATGCGCAAGAATTTCATGTTCATTACTTAATTTAACTTTAAATGTTGCAGCTGGTAAGAGTTCCAACACTTCTCCGTCTATTTCAATAAAGTCTTTACTTGGGGTAGAATTTTGTTTCTTTGTCATAATTTAGCAAAAAAATAAAATTCTATATAAGCTAGTGCTTACTAGAATTTCATTTTTAGCGCACTTTCTGCTTGTAATTTTTAGCTTTTTCTGATTTTATAATGTATTTAATTTAGCTGAATTATTATGAAAAGTCAATATCTATATTAAATCATATTTTATGTAGTGTCAAGCGCCTATTTATTTTTTTGTCTAATTTTAGCTTAGAATTGCTTTTATTCTTCTTACTCCAGAGCCGCTTGACTCTTCTTTAATTATTTTAAAAATTCCCAATTCGCCAGTATTCTTTGCGTGAGGGCCACCGCAAATTTCAACTGAGAAATTTCCTATCCGGTAAATTTTTACTTTTTTTCCATATTTGTGATCAAAAATTCCCATTGCTCCTATTTTTTTAGCTTCTTCTATATTAACTTCTTTATAGTCAATTGGTATGTTTTTTTGTATTTGTTCATTAACCATATTTTCAATTTTTTTTACTTGTTTTTCAGTTAATTTTTCTGGATGGGAAAAGTCAAATCTTATTCTTTCTGATGTTATATTAGCGCCTTTCTGAAAAACATGGTTTCCCAAAACTTTCCTTAATGAAGCAAGCATTAGATGGGTTGCCGTATGCATTCTAGAAGTAATCTTACTATTATCCGCCAGCCCGCCTTTAAACTTTTTTTCAGCCCCTGTTCGTGAAATCTCTTGGTGTTTTTTAAATTCATCCAAAAAACCCTTTTCATCAACCTTTATTCCTTTCTCTTGGGCCAATTCTTTAGTTATTTCTAGGGGGAATCCGTAAGTGGAAAAAAGCAAAAAAACATTTTTGTTGTCAATAATTTGATTTTTTTCAGACATCTTTTTGAATTCTCTAAGACCTTTTTCCAAAGTTTTTGAAAATTTTTCTTCCTCGTTAGAAAGCTGTTCCTTAATAAATTCTTTATTTTCTTCAAGTTCGGGGTAGTAGTAAGAAAATTCATTTATAATAGTTTTTGCTATTTTAAAGCAGAACGCCTTGTTTATGCCGATTATTTTGCCATGTCTAATTGCTCTGCGGATAAGACGGCGCAAAACGTAGCCTTGTTCAATGTTGGATGGAGTTATTCCCTTTTGGTCGCCAAGTATAAATGTTGCCGCTCTAAGATGGTCAGCGATTATTCGTACTGATTTTTGATTAAAAGATGAAGCGATTTTTTTGATCTCTTTAAATATAGGAACGAATAAATCAGTTTCATATACATTATCTTTTCCATTCAGAATGGCAATAGTCCTTTCTATTCCCATTCCGGTATCAACATTTTTTTGTGCTAGCTCTTTATATTGGCCATTTGAAGTTTTGTTATATTGCATAAAGACATTATTCCAAATTTCCATCCAGCGTTTATCGCTTATATTGAAAAATTTTGGCGGTTCATCTTTTCCGGTCCAATAATACATTTCAGTGTCAGGTCCGCATGGGCCAGTCATACCCGGAGGACCCCACCAATTTTCTTCCCAGCCTAAAAAAGAAATTCTTTCATTTTTTATACCCAACGAGAGCCAAATTTTTTCAGATTCTTCGTCTTTGGGAATATTATTTTTTGGATCACCAGCAAAACATGTTATAGCTAGTTTTTTTATGGGTATTTTTAATTCTTTAGTTAAAAATTCAAAACTCCACTCAATTGCCTCTTTTTTAAAATAGTCCCCAAGAGACCAATTTCCCAGCATTTCAAAAAAAGTTAAATGAGAACTATCACCAATACCATCAATGTCGCCAGTTCTTATACATTTTTGAAAGTTTACAAGCCTTTTTCCGCAAGGATGTTTTTCACCTAAAATATAAGGGACAAGAGGATGCATACCGGCTGTAGTAAATAATACAGTGGGATCATTTTCCGGAATTAAAGAAGAAGAATTTATTATAGAATGTCCTCTTTTTTCAAAGAAATTTAAGTACTTGTTTTTTAATTCTTTTGAATCCATATTGAATAATAATCATTATTGACTTATTTTAGCAGATTAAATAATTATTTTCAAGACTATTTATAATACTTTTTTAATTATTCCCCCGCCGAGGAGTTTTTGTCCTTTATAAAATACTGCTGATTGACCTGGCATAATTGCTCTAGCAGTTACGGTAAGAAATACACAATTGTCAATAATTTTGCAGACAATAGGTTTTGACTGATGTCTTATTCTAACGCTGATTTTTTCAGTTTTTTTTGGTACTAGCCCTGATATCCAATTAACATTTCCTATTTTAAATTTATTACTATAAAGCAACTCATCATTATGATTTTGAGAAACGAATAAGGTATTATTTTTATGGTTAATTTTAACCACATAAAACGGTCCTGTTCCGCCTATGTTCAAGCCCTGCCTTTGCCCTAAAGTATAAAGCTCTAATCCACCATGAGATCCTAAAATTTTTCCTTTCATGTTTTTTATTAGCCCTGCTTTGAGCCTAAGATTTCTTTTTAAGAATGAGTAGTGGGTTTTTTCCGGAATAAAACATATTTCCTGACTTTCCGGTTTATTATAAACCGGCAAACTTAATTTTTTAGCCATAGCTTTCACTTCAGATTTCAAGTAGCTTCCTAGTGGAAAAATCAAGTGCTTAAGCTGGCTTTGTTTTAATCCATACAAAAAATAGGATTGATCTTTCTTTTTATCCTTACTGCAAAATAATTCATAAACTATTTTTTTATTATGCCTCTTTTTCATTTTTTTTATGTAATGACCAGTGGCTAAATAGTTACAACCTAAAGATCTCATAGTTTTTAGTAATATTCCAAATTTAATAAATTGATTGCAAAATACACAAGGGTTTGGAGTATTGCCTTTTGTAT
The DNA here is from genome assembly GCA_964497245.1 of uncultured Gammaproteobacteria bacterium. Classification (GTDB taxonomy): domain Bacteria; phylum Patescibacteriota; class Patescibacteriia; order Buchananbacterales; family UBA6539; genus CAZCCC01. The sequence continues at coordinate 13,494 of CAZCCC010000003.1, forward strand.
GTTCTTTAAGCCAAGGATTAACAACTCTTTTTTTAAATTGATCTCTAAAATCCAAAGTGTAAAGTTTAAAACCTAATAAATTTGCGGCTATTCTCGCATCATTATAAGAATCAATGCTACAGCATTTATTTTGGACTTTGGTTTCTGCTTCTGTCCAAAATTTTATAAATACACCGACACAGTCATAGCCTTTTTCTTTCAGTAATGAAGCGGCAATGGATGAATCTACACCGCCAGACATGGCAATGCAGACTTTTTTTTTAATTATTATTTTTTTATTCTTCATACATAAATAAGTTGATAAAAAAATTGACGTATTTTTATTTAAATGATAAGATTAAATTGTAATCAGCAAACTAATAATTAAAGTCCTGATTTTTTTAAAAAAATTTAGGGCTAAAAGGAGAAAATAAAAATGGTTTTTGACGAAGAAATGACAACAACTCCTGCTGAAGACCAAAATACTGTCAACGATCCTATGACTGACGAAAACCCTGAAACAGTTACTCCAGAAAGTAATATTGAAAATGAAGGGTCAGAAGATTCAGTCGAATAGAAATAAAATAATTTTTACTAGAGCAGCCATCCTAAAAAGAGGCTGTTTTAGTAATTTTAATCTACAATATGAACTGAGTCGTTATTCCAAACAAAAGCAGTGCAATAAGAATATAAAATATAGACATTGGTATTTTTATTTTATATTCAGGAATTCTTTCACTTTTAACCCTGGCTTTCAGATAAATTATATATATCAAAATTATATCAATTCCCAAAGTGACAGCTCCGGTAAAGGCGATAATCCTTATAAAATCCTTCAGGCCTACAAAATACAAAATAATCGGAACAAAGGTTGCAATTACCCAGGATTCAAAATGGTGAAATTTAAGATCATACCAAAATATTTTTTTTAGTGTTAATCCGATTGATATATAAGAAGTAAAAGTGGTAATAATTCCGAAAAGAAATCCCACTATTAGTATGTTTGGACCCAATATCGGTTGCAACCCAGATAATGCATCTTCGGTAGTTAAAATGCCGGAGGTTCCAAGAATTAGAACTATAAAAAATAAATAAACAATTGCCGGTAGCAGAGTTCCAGTAATTAACAAACTTTTTAATAATTTTCCGTTTTTACCGAGAATTTCCCTGGCTTCAGGAACAATTGACATTCCGGAAAGTGAAAATAATATTACGCCGTATGGCAGAAGAATACTTTTAAAATCCGCCGTGAATAATCGGAAATTATCAATTTCTATAAAAGAAGATCCTTTAATGAAGATAAATAAAAAAATCACAAGAAAAATTATCAGACTTAACAATTCCGATCTAGCTATAGCTTTACTCCCAAGATAGATTATAAAAGATCCAGTAGTAAAGAATATAAGCAAATAAATAAGTTCATTTCCTCCAAACACTGGCAGCAGCAAATTGCCCAGAAACCCTCCGCCGATAATAATATAAGCCAAATTCGCCCCGAAAAGACCAATTGAATTGCTTATGGCCGGGATAATTTTATATTTTTTTCCCAAATAAATTTCTGTATACCCTGGTAGCCGTCTTTGCTCCAAGGTTCTCAGACAAATTTCACCAAAAATCAAATGGCTTATTATCATTACCACTGTTATCAAGGCAAAATAAAACAAAACCGGCACCACCCCGGCTTTCAGTGTAACATACGGCAAACCGAATAAACCAACTCCTATTATTGTTCCAGAAAAGGTCGCAAGTGCTAAAAAATATTTTTTCATAGCATTATTATAGCATAAAAGCAGAGATTCTGTCCCCTGCTTTTTAAGATATATGGTTTTACAAAGTTAAAATATTATCCTTTTTTAACGGCCTATTCCAAAATATTTAAATCCTATCTTTTCTGCTTCTTCTCGGCTAAAAATATTTCTGCCGTCAAATATTATAGGTGTTACCAGCAGCTCCTTAATTTTTTTTAAATCTGAATTTTTAAATTCATCCCATTCAGTACATATTATTAAAGCCTCAGCGCCTTTGCATGCTTCATATTGATTATCAAAATATTTAATATCAGGAATTTCTTTTTTGGCATTTTTTAACGCCTGAGGGTCATAGGCTTGGATGTTGGCACCGTCTTCTTTTAATTTTTTAATTAATTTTAAAGAAGGAGAATTTCTAATGTCATCAGTATTGGGTTTAAAAGAAAGACCCCAGACAGCAATTTCCTTATTGTCAATTACCCAAAGTTCTTTTTCAATTTTTTTTATAAACCTTTTTAGTATTTCTTCATTAATTTTTTCAACAGACTCAATAAAAGAATTGTCAATTCCTAAAGTCTCAAGAGTTTTTTTATAAGCAGCAATATCTTTAGGAAAACAGCTTCCGCCAAAACCAATACCAGGGTTTAAAAAATGCTTACCGATTCTTTCGTCTAGCCCTATTGATTCCAAAACTTCCAAAGCGTCAGCGCCGGCTTCCTCACAGGTTTGGGCAATTAAATTAGCAAAAGAAATTTTTGTCGCCAAAAAAGTATTGGCTCCGTGTTTTATTAATTCAGCACTTCTAACCGAAGTAATTTTAACTGGAATATTATTTTTTTCAATTATAGGTTTGTATAATTCAAGCATTTTTTCTTTAGCTTTTTGTGATTCAACGCCAATTACTATTCTATCCGGTTTTATTGTATCTTCTATCGCCGTACCTTCTTTTAAAAATTCGGGATTAGAAACAACATCAAAATTAATATTACCGTTGCCGTATTTAATAATCGTTTCTTTAACTTTTTCAGCTGTTTTGACAGGCACAGTGCTTTTATCAACTATTATTTTATAATCGCCATTAATAAACTGAGCAATTTCTTTTGCAACTTTTTCAACATATTTTAAATCAGCCCTACCATCTTGCTTGGGTGGAGTATTAACACATATAAAAATTATTTCCGATTCTTTTGTAGCCAACGATATATCATCGGAAAAAAATAAATTTTTGGATTTTTGATTTTTTACAATCAAATCTTCAAGGCCTGGTTCATAGATTGGTGATTTTCCTTTTTTTAATTTTTCAAGTTTTTCTTGATCATTATCAACGCATATTACTTGATGGCCTAAATCTGCCATACAAACGCCAGTAGTTAATCCAACATATCCAGTGCCAATAATTGAGATTTTCATAAAAAAATTTAAATTATGCAATCGGAAACAAAAAATTAAGCTTCGCTTAAAGTTAATTAAATAATATAAAATAAGACGTATTTAGTTGTTTAATGTTACAGTTTTTTGTTATTTTTGTCAAAAATTAAAAAATTATTAAAATTTTATTACCTCACCTGGTTTAACGGTTCTTATCTCCTGATCTCCGATTTGTTTTTTTTCCTCAATTAGTTGATAAACACTAGGCTTTTTAGGATTTCCGGAATCTTCTTTTTGCCTTTTCGTTTCAAAAGGCAAAGGTCCTTTAGATAAAGCCTCCTGCAAGGAAATTTCCGACTGTACTTCATTTTTTGATTCAATTATTTCAGACTGTTTTTCTTTGCTGGTCATTTTTTTCTTGATATTTTGAAAACAACTATTACAGTAAATCGGTCTTACTCCATCAGGTTTAAAATTTATTTCTGTTGATTTTCCGCATTCATAACACACCGCTTGATAGCTTATTTTTTGTCTGGGCTTTTCTTTTTTATTTTTTTCTTGACGGAAAGTGGATTGAGCTGAATTTTCTATTCTAGCATTTTCATTTTTGGAAGCAGGCTTTAAAGAAGCCTTTACCTTGTTTGGGACATCATCATCTTCATCATTTACTCCGCTCCAACGGCTTATTTTGTCTTCTACGACTTCTCGGGGCTTGGCATATCTTTCTCTTGATACATTTATTATTTTTTCTTTATTATTAGTTAAATATTTATCTCCAAGAGGTGGAAGAGTAGTTGCTGAAAAAGGATTTGAGGAAACACCGTCAATCATCAGCTTCATATATATATCATATTTAGTTAAGTTTACCAAGTCTTCTTCAACAAAATAAGGAGCAAATTCTGTTGCTAAAAATTCAGCATCAGCTGCGCCAACCCTAAAACACATTATAGTGCCGACGTTGCCAAATACAGCAGCTCTTACCAATTCATCCAGCTGTTCAACGTATTGATGTCCAATTGTCAAATTTAATCTGTATTTTCTGGCTTCCGAAAGGATATTAGCGAAGGATTCTGTTGCAAAATTTTGGAATTCATCAACATATAAATAAAAATCTTTTCTTTGTTCTTCGGGAGTGTCAATCCGGCTCATTGCAGCAAGCTGAATTTTTGTAATCATCATTGCTCCAAGCATTGCCGAAGAATCTTCGCCAATTTTTCCTTTTGAGAGATTCATTATCAATATTTTTTGATTGTCCATTATTTGCCGTATGTCAATTGTTGATTTTACCTGCCCAATCACGTTTCTAATCATAGCGGTAGATAAAAATTGTCCAACCTTGTTTTGTATTGGAGCTATGGCTTCAACCTGGAATTGTTGTGGATATTTTGAATATTCTTCTACCCAAAAAGATTTAACCACAGGATCTTTTATTTTACTGATGACTTTATTTCGGTAAGTTTTATCTACAAGAATTCTCATTACCCCCAAAAGAGTGCTTCCGGGATAGTCAAGCAAAGCCAAAATAGCATTACGCAAAAGGTATTCTAGACGCGGCCCCCAGGAATCAGCCCAGAGTTTTTTGAATACACCAATTAGACCGGAGGCTACGAGATGCTTATGTTCTTGAGAAACAGCCTCCATTACATTAAAAGCTATCGGGTAGTGGATGTCTGATGGGTCAAGATATATTACATCATTAATTCTTTCACTTGGAATAAAATTAATTATTTTTTCCGCGAAATCTCCATGAGGATCAACAAGGGCAACACCTTCTCCATTTATTATGTCTTGAATTATCATATTTTCCATTGCGGTTGATTTCCCCATACCGGTTTTACCAATAAGATACATATGTCGCCTTCGATCGTCCTTTTTAATGCCAAATCTAACACGCTGATTGCGGAAGTTAGTTTCGGCAAAAAGATTTATTTTATGTATTTTTTCCTCTGCTTGATTTTTTGTTTCGCTTTTTTCTTCCATATTTTTAACTCGTTGGGATATTCGGCGGCGCTGATCCTTTTTTATAAATCTTAATTTTATCATCCGTATCTACCAAATTTTCTATCGGCAAACTCATTGGCGGCTCTGCTTTTTTAGCATCAGTTTTTTTGACTAAAGGAGCTTTTACGGTCATTAATGGAAAATGCCATAAAGTTGCCATTTCTTCAGTATTTAGAATAAAACCGAATTCTCCGGGAGAAAGCCAGTGGCCTCTATTTTTGTATCTTTGAAATATTTTATTCTTTCTAGAATTAAGCCTCATTTTTTTAAACCAGACGATCCCCCATGTGGCGATTTTAGAATCCGGTTTAAAGGAGTTTAGACCTAAGTCGTTATATTGCTTGAAAGCACCATAAATATTTTGGACGCCTCTTGTTTTAAAAAATACTGTTTTTTCGGCAAAATATATGAATCTTATTCTGACATGAAATCCTACTTTGCTGGCTTTATGTTCAATAGCTGAAACGGCATCTTTTTGTCCTTGGGTTAAATAAAGCATTTGATTGGGAGCATCTTCTTTGCTTGAAGAATTTTCCTGGCTTGAGGCCGCATTATTTAAAGAATTTAGCAGGTTAATGGGAATTTCATAGATATAGTCAAATATATTTTTTTTTCCTCCGGTATTTTTAGCGCCAATTATTTTATTGACAACCGGCCTGGCTATTTCTCCCCAGTCGTTATCAGCTGGCGTAGTTACAAATTGAATCCAAATTTGTTCCCCCTGTCCTATTCTGGTTAAAGCTTCAAGCATAGAAGCCATCGGATCCTTTATTTCTTGAGAAATTGAGTCTTCAAATTCTTTATAGGTAATAATGGGATAGGCATAATTTTTTGCCAACCTGATTTCTGTTCCCACAAGATCATATTTTTCATTTGGAAATTTAATATTCCAATCTTTGGTATAGTCTTCTACCTCCATAATTTCAGCATCGGGGTACTGGGCATATATTATCGCTTCTATTAAATCACGGTAATTATCACAAGTATGAATTATAAACTGAATATAACCCCCGACGCTTATTATTTCAAAGGAAAAACTATTGGGCACTTCACCAAACCACCATTTATCGGTAAAACCAAGTGGTTGATGGGCTCCGGCCAGATGAGAAAAAATATTTTCTACTGCCCGAGGCGTTTGTTCATTATTTTTAGGTATATCAATGGCCAGTAATATATATTTTCTTTCTTTGCGATATTTATCCCTGATGTAATTTTGCCATACTAGAATTAAAGCATAAACAAACAAAAAAACCGGATAAATCCAGCCAATAGTTTTAGCAAACCACCAAGCAAATAATATTGGATTACTGGTTGGTATTGCAGATAGGTCTATGAAAATTTCCATAGATTTTGTTTTGGCTATTAGTATTTATTTTAATTTTTTTATTTAAAACTGGTACCTTATTATCTTAGCAGATATTGAGAATTTTTGGTATTAATTAATCAGCCAAAGAATATTTTCCATCAGGCAATTTTTTAATTTTCTCTTTGTTTGTTAAAGCCAAATATATGGTGCTTTTTCTGACAATTCTTTGGTTCATCACCTCTTCAATAAGCTCTTCTTTTGTCATTGGCTTTTCTGATTTTTTTAATATATCTACAATTATATCCAAAACAGTACCCGGTTGATAGCCCCATTCTTTTAAGGCATAAATTCCTCTACCAACTAATACGTAGCGATCATCCAAAATAAGTTCGTTGTGAATTGTCGCCGGGTATGCAATTTTTTTATCAAAGGTTGATTGATTTATTAAATCGGAAATTTCAGTAAAATGTAGAGGTTTTTCAATTTTTCGCAAAACCAAATAAACCTTATCACTCATTCTTTTGGGAGTAATAGTATTCCATTTTGCCAAACCTAATTCACCAATGATATTTTCATCAATTTTTTTACTTATTTTAAGGTGGGAATCAACTAATTTATTTATTTCTTCATGATTAAATTCACCATTTACACCTAATCTTAATGCTAAAATTTCTTCCTTTTTTTGGTTATAAAAATCTCTTTTTTGAAATTCTTTCAATATTTCGTCTTTTTTAAGCAAATTATTTTTGTTTTCAATTATATCCACCAACTCTTTTACTATTTCTTTAACTGAGTTAAGTGAAACAACCGGAAGTTTCCAGCCACTCAAAAGATCCAAATCAGGTCTTATCTTCTCAATTTTTTCGTTGAGTATATTGGAGAGAATGAAATAAGCCGAATGTCTACTCAGTTCATCATTTATAGATTGGCTAATTTTGCTCAAAAGGGAATTTTCTTCCATTACACCACCATGATTTTCCAGCAGATGATTTATATATTTTTCAGCATCTTCTATTTCATGTTTGAATTCCCTAATGTCTTTAAGTTTTTTTATAGTTGCTGATTCAATCTGTCTGATCCTTTCTCTTGTAATATTATAAAATCGCCCTATTTGTTCAAGGGTTTCCTTTTTTCTTCCAGATAAACCAAATCTTCGGCTTAGAATATCGCTTTCCTTGTTTGGTAAATTTTTTAGCAAGCTAGATATGAGATCATTTGGATTAAAAGAAGCAGCTTGTTGTTTTTCTTGACTTTCAATTATTTTGTCCAGAATTGAGTTTTGGCTATTCATATAATAATAAAATTTTTAGCTAAAATAAGATAAAAATAAATATATTAATTTTAATATTATAACTATATCATAAAATCTTTATAGTGTCAAGAAAAAAGGGGTGCGTAATCTTAATAAGATGGAACAAGGACTTTTGCTTTTTCAGCTTTGTTAAGTATATAAATATAGTAAAAACCATCAAAAAATATAATATGTAAAATAAAAAAATTCCTCGCACCAACTCTTTTTGCGTAGAATAAGTGTGGTAAATAAAAAAACCCTGATAATTTACCAGCGTTTTAGTATTCTGAAGAGCCGCTATTTTTTTCCTTATGGAAATTGTCTGTCAATTTATGGTTAAATAATATGAATAACTCAAAAGTATTTTACTTTTTTGTTTTTAGTTTTTCCCATGCTAGCAATAAGGGACTTGCTAAAAATATGGAAGAATAGGTACCTATTGATATTCCAACAATCAAGGTTAAAGTAAAACTTCTGATCGTTTGTCCCCCAAACAGAAAAATTGCAAAAAGAGTCAGCAATGTTGTAAATGATGTATTTATGGACCGGGTTATCACTTCATTGACACTGTTTTGAATATTTTTTTCAAATTCTTCTCCAGTATTACGTATCAAATTTTCCCTTATCCTGTCAAAAACAACTATTGTATCATTTACCGAATAACCAAGTATTGTCAAAAGGGCGGCTACAAAAGCGGCGTTTGCCTCTATTCCGTATAATTTGCCCAAAACAACAAATATGCCGACTGTAATTATTATGTCATGAAATAATGTCACTACGGCTATTAGTCCATATTTCCAAGAGGCAATCGGTTTTGAAACTCTCCTAAATGCCCAGGCAATATATATAATTATTGCCAATAAGACAATTAATATTGCCCAAAATGTCTTTCTTTTTAATTCTTGACCTATTGAAGGGCCGATTGATTCAAATCTTTTTTCAATAAATATTTCTTCGGCGGCTAATTCATTGCTGTTTAATGATAATTTCTGCCTCATTGTTGACAATATTTTCTGATGAAGATCTTCATCAATATCTCTGAATCTTAATATAAACCCATTGTCCCCTATCGGTTGGGCAACAATTGTTCCAATGTCAAACTCTTCCAATAGAGCAACTATTTCTTGGCTTGTCGGCCTAGTAATAGTTTTGAATTCAATTTCCAAAAGACTTCCTCCGGTAAAATCAATTCCTAAGTTAAGCCCAACCACTAAAAATGCGACAATGCTTGCTAATACCATTATTGAAGAGAAAAAAAACCAAATTTTCCTTTGTTTGATAGCAGAAGTCATAATATGATCATATAATTAATCCAACATTTTTTTTACGCCAAAAAGCCATGGCTTTTTTAAGAGTTTGAATTTTGTTGCCGATTTTAAAATAAGCTTAGTAACAATCATTGCTGAAAACATACTGGTTAGTATTCCAATACTTAAAGTTATCGCAAAGCCTTTAATTAAGCTGGTGGTAAATCCTATTAAAATAAAACAAGTTATTAAGGTAGATATATTTCCGTCAAAAATTGAAGACCATGCACGCTTGAAACCTTCGTCAATTGCAATTGATAGCGGTTTTTGCATTTTAAGTTCCTCTTTAAGCCTTTCAAAGATTAAAATATTAGCGTCAACTGCCATTCCGATAGACAAAATAAAGCCGGCAATACCAGCCAAAGTCAAAGTTACAGGTATAATTTTAAATATTGCCAAAACTGCTAAACCGTAAAAAATTAAAGATAATACGGCAGTAAATCCCGGTAGTCTATAATAAATTACCATAAATATACAAACCAAAATAAGTCCTACGGCTACCGCAATTATGCTTTTTTCTACAGATTCTTTGCCCAATGATGCGCCGATTGTTTCCTGAGAAATTAGAGTTATGGGAATGGGCAAAGCTCCGGCATTAAGCCTTTGGGCAAGCAATTTAGCTTCTCTTATATCAAATTTACCGCTAATTATTGCCTTACCATCTGAAATTTGTTCCTGGACGGTTGGTATGCTGATCGGTGTCCCATCTAAAAATATTGCAACAGGTTGTCCAATGTTCTTTTTTGTAATTTCGGCAAATAAATCTTTTCCTTCAGAATTGAACTCTAAAGAAACGACCGGCGCTTGGGTATTGGGATCAAATTGAACTTGAGCCCTTTTTAGCTGGGTGCCGGTTAAGCCGGTGTAAATCCATTCGTCTGAAGGCGAAGAATAATCAAATTCACTTTTTGTTTTAATTAGAATATGACTGCAGTTTGCTTGATAATCATTAATGTCTCCTTGTTCCCCTTCTTTTCTTATTATATGGTATCCAAATTGAGTGCCTACAATTTCTTTAGACACTTCGTTGATTTTTAATTCATCAAAGCAGACCCTCTCAAATTCAGGAACAAGTAAACCTCTTTGGGTAAAACCCAGTTCCCCACCTTGTTGAGCTGACCCAAAATCTTCAGAATTTTCAATTGCCAGTTCGGCAAAGTTAGCCCCTTCCTCCAAAATTTTTCTTAGTAATTCTTGAGTTTTTTCCAGAGCTAGATTGTTATATTCCTGAATTTCATTTTTTTGCTCATCTGTTAGCTTTATTTGAGGGTTTGGATTCATTTCTTTGAACTCCAGCAAAGGCGTTTCACCAATCATGTTTATGGCTTGATTTACGTCTGATATTCCCGCTAATTCAACTATTATCCGCCAATTATCGTTTGTTTTAGTGGCTTGAATTGAAGGTTCGGCGACTCCAAAGGCATTTACTCTTCTCTCAATAACATCTCTTACTCCTTCTAATGAGCTCGCCTGATCGGCCGATGGTATCTCTGAAACATCTGCCTCATAGATTAAGTGGGTACCTCCTTGAAGATCTAAACCCAGTCTGAAAGGGATATTTAGTTGACTAGGCAATTGAATGCCAGTTTTTTCGATTAACTGGGGAAAATTTAAAAAGACCGCTATAATAGCGATTGCAAGAATACCGGCAGCAGCTAGTCTAATTTTAGTTCTTTGAGCAATCATTTAAGGAGTTTTAATAATATTAAGTTCCACAAATTATGGGAAATGATTTTCATTTTGTAAAAATAGTTTAGCAAAACTTTCTTCTTTTTGCAAGTAGGGTTAAGATTAAGCGTTTGCAGTTTACTCTTAATTGTCTTAGAATTATAAAAAGTATGAAAAAATTAATTTTTTTGAGTTTTTTAGTGTTTGGCTTTACTTCAGTAACAGGTCAATTATTAATTATTAAAGAAATTGCTTTAAGTTTTTATGGCAATGAGATTTTTTATGGATTAATTATAGGATTTTGGTTTATTTGGTTAGCAATTAGTCTAATTTTTTTTAGTGGTATCTTTAGCGGGTTCTCTTCTTTAAAAATTTTAACTTTCTGCCATTTATTGGTTCCATTGATAATATTTTTTGCAATACTTTTAATCAGGTTGGCTGGGAGTATTCTGCCATCATATAATCAAAGTGTTAATCCGATTTTAGGAACTCTTTATCTCGTTTTAATAATTTTACCCCTTTGTCTGGTAATGGGTCTTCAACTAACAGTTGCCGGCAGACAGTTGTCTGCTAGTCCCCATAAAAGAATGAATATATTTAAGCTGTTCTTTAGAAAAATTCAGGAAAAAATTAGCCGAAAAAAGGAGGACAGCAGAATAGAAATTATAAATCATGGCTTTTTTTATGAAATTTTGGGGCTGATATGTGGCGGATTATTTTATTATTTATTCTTTATTTATTTTGGCTGCGTTGAGGTTTTTTTATTTTTACTGTTTATAAATTATTTACTAATTCTTTTTTTGCCGGGACTTTTGAGAACCAAAGTAATTTTAGGATTTTTATTTTTTATTATTATTATCTCCTGTCTAAATTTTAATTTTTTTGACGATTTCTTACGCCATAGTGAATCTTGGCGTTTTGGAAGAGAGAAATTTATTAAATCAACTAATTCTTCATTCAGCGGTATTACGATAACACAAGACGGCAATCATTATAATTTTTACGCGAATAGACTACCTATTGGCTCAACTAAAAAAGATTTTTCATCAGAAGAAGTAATCCATTCAATAGTCATACTTCACGAAAAACCAAAAAATATATTATTGATAGGCGGCGGATTCGGGTCATTACTTCAGCAGATTGTTAAATATCCGATTGATAACCTAGATTATTTAGAAATTGATTATAAGTTAGTTGAAATTGCTAGGCCTTATTTGGAATTTGAAACCAAATATGATGATAGAATTAATTTTATCCCAAAGGATCCCTTTCGCCATTTGAAAAATGCGAGTTATTACTACGACTTAATCATCATTAATTTACCCGATCCATCAACATTGCAGCTGAATCGTTTTTATTCAGTTGATTTTTTTGAATTGGTAAAAAGAAACCTGGCTTATAAAGGAATATTGGCTTTCAGTCTTTCTTTTCATGAGAATTATCCCCCTTCTGATTTTGAATCAATATTTTCATCAATATACAAAAGCCTTAGCAGGGATTTTTCCTCAGTATCAGTATCATTACTAAACGAAAAAATTCTATTTTCATCTTCTGACTCAAAAATTGATTTCAATCCTGATATTTTAGAATTAAGATTTAGGAGTTTCAATTTGGAAGGTGATTTATTTAAGGTTGATTATTTTAAAAACCAATTTCTAAATATTGAAAGTAATGATATACTGGAAAGAATTAAAAAGGATAATTATTCGTCACCTAACTTTAATACTGAGTCGGTTGCCTTTTGGCAGTATAGTCGATTTTGGTTATTATCTTATTATCCTAGTTTTTCAAAATATTTAGAATTTTTTTTCCATCTCAGCCTGTTAAGATTAATATTGATAATTTTTATACTTTTCTTCGGGCTTTATTATGTCTTAGATGTGCTGGTTAAAAAAAATGAAAAAATTTTTTCCGCTATTACAATGGTTTTTCAATTCAGTGTTTCTTCGGCAGCAATGTGTTTTGTTTTTTTATTGCAAATAATTTATGGTAGTCTTTATCATCAATTAAGTTTGATTTTTGTGATGCTATTTTTGGGGTCATTGGTCGGTTTCTGGATGGTAAGTTTTTCTTTCCTAAATAAGAAAATCAAATATCATTATCTTTTTAGACTTTATTTTTGTTTTGGAGTTTATCTTTTTTTATTGGCCATGACTCTAAGATATTATCCTGAATCTTTAAAGCAACCTTCCATTTTTTATTTTTTAATTTTTTCTCTTGGATTATTTCCAGGTTTTGAATTTCCAATAATTAATAAATATTATTTAAAAGATAAACAGGAATTACTTAATAAAACAGGCGCTATCCATGGGGCCGGTATGATGGGAGCAGGATTTGGTGCTATTTTTTCAACTTTATTCTTTTTGCCGGTACTCGGTTTTGAAAAAACTTTTATACTCGCCGCATTTTTGAATTTTTTGGCGTTTACCGCAATGTTTTTTCTAAGACAGAATTTTGAAGAGAATTAGTGGATTTTTTTTTCCTCATTAATGATTTTGGTTCAATTTTATATTTTTCTAAATTTTCAACTTCAAAATTGAAAATTTTTGAGGCGTCTCCTTTAGCCTCTTTTATCTTTTCACCTTTATTATTCTTTAGGTCCCTGACTTTTATTTGATAGATTGATTTTGGAGTAATAATTTCTATAGAGCTGCCGTTTTCCAATATATTATGCACTCTTGCATAAATTCTGCTATCTTTGACTTGTAGGATTTCCCCTTTAAACTCCCATTTATTTTTTGGCTTTGAGGTTTTAAAGTTCATTAATTTATCATGGTTTTTTTCAAACATGAATCCGGTTTCGTATCCTCGATTTTCTACTTTTTCCAATTCTTTTTTTATCTTGTAAATTATTATAACTTTTTCTTTTTCAGGCCTATTTGAAAAAATTAAGTCAATTGCTTGGCGGTATGCTTTAGTTGCTACCGCTAAATAGTATATGCTTTTTGTCCGTCCCTCCAGCTTAAAGGAAGAAATTCCAGAATCAATTAATTCTTTTAAGTGATCAATCAGACACAGATCTTTTGAATTCAAAATATAAGTTCCTTTTTTATCTTCTGTGATTGGGATTAGCATTCCTGGTCGCAAAGGCTCTTCAAGGTACAAATTATAGTTCCACCTGCAAGGTTGAGTACAAAGTCCTTTATTTGCACTTCTTCCCGTAAGCCATGATGAGAGATAACATCTACCCGAATAACTCATACACATTGCTCCATGGACAAAAATTTCAAGGTCTACTTTTTTTACTAATTTATGTATTTTTTTTATATCATCTAAATTCACTTCTCTGCCCAGGATTATTCTTTTAATTCCCAAGTCTTTCCAAAAGCTTACTGCTTGGTGATTCAAGGTGTTAGCTTGAGTTGAAAGAAAAATATGAATTTTTGGTAATATTTTTTTTACAATTTTCAATACGCCGGGATCGGATATGATTAGTGCATCCGGCGGACATTCTTTAAGATTTTTCAAATGCTTTTCAATTTTGGGCAAGTCTTCATTCTTTGGAAAAATATTAATAGTTATATATATCTTTTTTTTGTTCAGTTTTGTATATTCAATACCTTCAATTAATGTTTTTAGATTAAATCCAGTTTTTGCTCTGAGAGAAAAAATAGGCAGTCCACAATAAACCGCATCAGCGCCATACTCAAAGGCGTATTTTAATTTTTTTAAATCACCTGCAGGGGCAAGAAGTTCAGGTTTTATATTTTTTTTCATTTTTTATTACTTATTTAGTTTTTTATAATCCACAACTTATTCAGAAAAAATCCTTGACAAACTTTTTATTTTTTCTTGGGTAATTTAGAGTCAAATTGACCAGTGGATAACTTATTTTTTAGTTCTGAATAAAATTTGTATTCAGCTTTTTTGTCTTTTTTATTAGCGACGTAGAGCGAGTGAAACAATCCGCCAAAGGCGGATTGTTTCCGAGCCGAGGAGCCAAAAAGGGTTAATACCCCGCAGCTTGCTGCGGAAGAAGTAGGCGGAGCTTGCTCCGAGGTTAATACCCTTTATTTATTGATTTTATAAATAATTTAAGTTTTTTTAAGGCAATTGACCGATGACTAATTTTATTTTTTTGTACCCAATTCATTTGAGCGAAAGTTTTTTTGTGGCCAGAAGGAATAAATATTGTATCATACTCAAGGCCCGATCTTGGTCTTCCTGCCGGAATCTTTGTAATTTTTCCATTTATCTCCCCTTTGAACATAATTGATTTCCCTTCAGGTGAAACTAGAACTATTACTAACTTAAAACAAGCCCCTCTTTTGTTTTCATTAAATTTTGCCAATTGTTTTAATGTATATGATTCAATATTTTCACCTTTTGTCCAGCGATTACTTCCTACTCCAGGACTTCCTTTAAGGGCATCTATAAATATTCCCGAGTCGTCGGCAATTACCCACTCATTGGTTATTTTATTTATCTTAGTGGCTTTTTTTAAAGCGTTTTCTTCTAAAGTTTTTTATCCTCTACTATTTCTTCATTGATATTTAGGTCGCCCGTTGGAACAATTTTTATTTTCAAATCAGAAAGTATCTCCGAAATTTCTTTTATCTTGCCTTTATTTTTTGTGGCAAAGATTATCCTGTCCATAAATTAAATATCAAATGAAACAAAAGTTTCAAAACCATCGCCTGTTTTACTAATTATTAAATGCCTTGACGCCAATGATTTTATTGATTCTTTAAGGTTAGATCTTCTGCCATATGCGACGGCATCTAATTCAGTTTCGGTTATTTTTTCAAAGTAGAAATTATTATAACAAACTTTTTTCTGCTCTGAAAAATATAGCAACAATGATAGCCAATCTGCCAAAAGAAGTTCTTTACTCCTTGATCTGATATTAATTTTTTCTTTTACTTCGTAGCCGGGTATCTCAATATTTTTTGGATACAAAAAAGTCATCATTGCTATTCCGGCATTAAAAAATAAATCAGTCATATTCTTGCCGAATATTTTTATTTTGAGACACCTTGGGTCTTGGATGTATTCAAATTTCATAAATCAAAGTATAAAAAAACTCCATATAGGGAGCTGCGTAAGATTTAGACAAGCTTAGTTTACTTCTTTTAGTAGAACATTCTCTATAAATATTCCGCGTGGATAAAGGATCCTCTCAAGTTCCTGTCTTGCACTTATTTCAACCTCTGCTCTTTTTGTCGTGGTTATTTCCTGTAGATCATATTTAGCTCCAATCATTCTTACTCTGCTTTGAATTGTCGGGCGAACAATTTTTTCTAAAAATTTTTCACCAATGCTTTGCCAAATTTCCGGTATCTGCTCCGGATCAAGTCTTAGCAGTATAGTGCCCTCTATGGATATTTTTTTACCATCCTTAGTCGTAGCGGTTATCGGTTGATCCCCCAATATTTCTGGTTTATCGGGGTTAAATTTCTTACTTATATCATATTCAAGCGTTTGGGTATTAAAAAGCATTGCCTTTTGCCAAAAAGGAATTTTTAAATGAAGTCCTGGTTTATATATTTTTTTGAGCACTCCCCTTCCTAGGTCATATACAGCCGCAACATAACCAGGGGGCACATGTATGAAAAAACCTTTTAAAACATCCTCAACGACGAATGAGTACATCATTTTATCTAATCCATCTGACATATTTTTGGTAAGATTATTTAAGCCTTTTTGACTTTGTTTTTAAGACCTAATTTTATTAAACCTATTATTATTGATATTATAGAAGAAAAAATAAGGGATGTCAAAAAGAATAATGACATTACCGAAGGAAATAAAGTTAAAAATAAAAAGAATGCTATTGGTAATAGAACAGCATAGATCCTTTCTTTTTTAGAAGGCTGGTCGCTTGAACTCCATATCCCGGCCATCATAAAGACAAACATACATAAAGCGGTTATTGCCGTTATTGTTAAATCTTTTTGGCTGAGGTCAAGCCATAAAAATTTTGTATTAATAAAATCAGGCGGCGAAACTTGAGAGTATAACATATGCCTTTTTTCTTCAGTATATATACCGCCTAAAAAAACCCTGCGCAGCAGAAATAGCACCAGAAGCTGGCTTCCTAAAACTATTATTTTAGCCCAAGGTCTTATTTTCTTCTTTTTTAAAAGTTTTCTTATCGCTTCTTTTCTTTTTACCGGATCATTTATATAGTCTTTGTCTATTTGGTTTATTTCAATTTTTAATTTTTCGCTTATAATTTTTCCTTTTTCAGCAAGTATGGTAAAAGGCAAAAGCAGCGTTCTTAAACCAACTGTTAATATTATAACAGCAATTCCCATATTGAAAAAAGAGTGATTGGAGTATGTCCAAACCAGCAGATTAAAGGTTGGAATATAAAGATATTGATCCCAAATTAAAGAAAAAATTTCCATATATAGAGTTATGAGTAAGTTTCAACGGCAAGACTCGGGGACCAGGAGTCGAACCTGGATTGACGGGACCAAAACCCGTTGTCCTACCATTAGACGATCCCCGAGGCCTGCCACTGAAATTATTGAAAAACAACTATAAACATTATTACTAAAATTGTTTTATGTCAAGAATATTATCAGGGTTTTAAATATCTTAATATATAAATCTTTATTATACTTTAAGATATCTTCTTATCGCTATACTGCTGCCGATTATATTCAGAAGAATAATAACTAGAATTTCTAATCCAAAAATCTGCCAAAAGTTGCTAGTAAAATATTGAACTATATCAAACTGGTCGCTTAAAAAGAATTTTTCTATTTGAGGCTGAATGAAGTTAAGTAAGGGGTATACAATAAGAATTGAAATACTGCAAGCAATAATTCCATATAATACAGCTTCAAGTAAAAAGGGACTCCTGATGAACCAATTAGTGGCACCAACTAGTTTCATAATTGCTATTTCCTGCTGATGGGTATAAATAGCAACTCTTATCGTGTTGAAGACGATAAGCAGGGCAATCAGTATAAATATTCCTGAAACAAGTACCCCGACCTTTCTAACGTTATTGGAAATATTATTAATTTTAGCAATATAATTTTTTATCTTTTGATCGTCAAAATTTTTTTCAGAAACAAGCTGGTTGTATTTTGAACTTGTTAGAATTTCTATGATTTCAGGGTAATCAGAAAGTTTTTTTGCTTTTATTTGAAGTGTCGCTTCAATCGGATTTGAATCAAGTTGGTCTAAAGATTCAATTATTATTGGATCATAATAATGTTCCTTTCGGAACTTTTCCAAAGCATCTTCCTGCGATATGTATTGGATTTCTTTTACCTGAGTTAAAGATGAAAGATAGGTTTTAGCTTCAAGTATTTGCGGCTCTAGCACATCTGGATAAAAATAAACGCTCACATTTACTTTTTCTTCAACTTCATTAATTGCAACTTGAGTAATGACATTAATAATAATTAAAAAATTTATTGAAATAAATGCAAGGACAATTATAGTTATTGTTACAACCGATAGCCATATGTTGCGCCAAAAACCTTGCCAGGCGAAAATGAATATTCGGTAGATTGAAGATATGTTCATATGTTTAAAGAATATATTTACCTATTTTTTGATCGGAAATTATTGATCCGTTATCTAATGCTATTACTCTTTTATTGATTGAATTAACTACTTCACGATTGTGGGTAACCAAAACTACGGTAGTACCGAATTCATTGATTTTTAGTAGTAAATCTATTATTTCTCTGGTGTTTATTGAGTCCAAGTTTCCTGTAGGCTCATCAGCAAGAAGTATTTTTGGTCGATGGACCAAGGCTCTGGCGACTGCCACTCTTTGTTGCTCTCCTCCAGATAGTTGTACGGGATATCGCCTTTCTTTATTATTAAGCCCAACTATTTTTATTACTTGAGGAACTATATTTTTAATTTTTTTTCTTTCATTGCCGCAGACTTCCAAAGCAAATGAAATATTTTCGAAAACAGTTTTTTTAGGCAGAAGTTTAAAATCCTGGAAAACTACGCCCATTTGGCGCCTTAGGATCGGAATTTCGCTTGATTTTATTTCAGTTATATCCCAGCCCCCGACTATGATTTTTCCTCTCGTTGGGCTTTCTTCCGCCGTCAGTATTTTTACCAAAGTTGTTTTACCAGTACCACTGCGACCTACTATTGATACAAATTCTTTAGGTTTTATATGCAGGTTAACATTTTTCAAGGCGAAAATATCAGTTGCATACATCTTTGTTATATTTTTTAAGATTATCATTTGTTTTTATTTAGACTTTTATTATTTTTTATTTTTTTATATAATAATTAGCAGTACTAATATTTTTTTAAGCAGAAATTAAATACTTAGCTTGTTTTGCTGTTTTGAGCGGGATTAGTTAATCGGTTTAACATCACCTTCCCAAGGTGGAAAGACGGGTTCGACTCCCGTATCCCGCTCAGATCAGCCAAATAGGTATAAAAATCGTGCTTATTCCCACGTTTTTTAGCGCCAAGATAGCTCAATTGGCAGAGCAACGGTATCGTAAACCGTAGGTTGTGGGTTCAAATCCCACTCTTGGCTCCAAAAAACGCGGGATTATTATTTATATTTGTAAAAATCGCCAAACCTTGGCTGATTTTTTCATTTCTTCCAAGTAACTATTTAGATTTTTTCCTCTTATTAGTATGTGTTTTACTCTCACTTGTGTTATTTTTCCATTTTCAGCAGCTAATTTTTCTTCCATTTTTATGATATGAAATCCAAGCCGAGTTTTTATAATGCCGCTTATTTCTTTTGGTTTAAGTTCAAAAACAGCTTTTTCAAATTCAGGGAACATTTGACCTTGACTGAAATAGCCAAGATCACCTCCCCTTATGGCTGTAACGTCTTCGCTGTATTTTTCAGCAAGATATTCAAACGATTGATGATTATTATTTAGTTCTTCTTCAATAAATTTTATTTTTCTAAGGGAATCTTGATTTAGACGTTCATCAAAATTTAAGGCAATTTCGACTTTACCCTTGATTATTATTGATTTGACAATTTTTTCTTCAAACTCCTCAATAGTCCAATTATACAAATAATTAAGCTGATTTTCCAAATGCTCTATGCCGCCGATTTCTTCAGATAATTTTTGAGTATAATCCTTTATTTCTTGGCGATTTGTTTCTATACCATAGCTTTTTGCCAGCTGATTTAATAGTTCTTGGGTAATTAACCTTTCTAAAACGTGTTTTTTAGTTTCTTGCAATTCAGGAATTTTTAAAAGAATATTTTCAGTTGTTTGCTGCTTATATAAATGAATTAAAGCTTCGGTTTCTCCTTGCCATAAATTATAGGATATTGGCTTAAAATTGACGACTGCTACAGGGTAAGGGATAATTTTGGTGATTTTTTTTGTTATTTCATTTTGCCAACAAAAGTAATATAAACACAAAGTAAAAGATGAGAAGACAAATGCTACTATGATAAGTATGAGAATAAGTATTTTTGTCACCTCACTTTTATCCGACAAGCAAGAATGCTTGTTTTTTCTATTCTTTTTTTTAAATTCGTTTCTAACACCTGCCTCATCCTTTTTTTTAAAATTCAGAATTTTTTTTGATGTAAAGTCGTTTTTTGCTGCGTTTTTTTTGTTTTCCTTAATATTAATCCATTTTAACACGGCATTCCTTAGTTTTGCCATATCTTCATCACTATCTGGATTTTTTATTTTTTTTTCACTTAGCATATTTATCTATTTAAAAAAGTAATCCCACCACTTCTGCGGATTGGTTTTTGCCAGTACATTTTTTTCTCCAGTTTTGTATTCATTTTCTTTTCCGCCCCTGGCTTCTGGAAGAATTATGACTTTTTCACCTTGTTTTTTAAGGCCTAGACTTATTCTTGCCCGTTCTTCAATATAGGCGTCGGAATTAAAATATTCAATTAGTTCTTTTAATTCTAAATTTTGTTTCTCAAGGTTTTGTATTTCATTTTGTAATAAAGTTATTTCTTCAGTGATTTGGTTTTTTTTCTGCAAACTTTTGACTAAATTAAGAATGATGAAGATCAAAACTAACAGCAGAAATATAAAAATAACCTTATTTAGCCATTTATTTTTTGATTTCCTAAAGTTAATTAACTTCATGGTAATACTTTTTAATTATATCAATTTTTTACTTTTTTTTCAACTTACCGTTGTTGAAGATTTTTTACAAATCAGAATAAAGCCGTTTTTAGAGGATGAATTTTATGTTAAAATATTTTCTATATTTTTTTAGTCTTATATCGGCTTCCAGTGGCAAGAGCCCCCTTTTTTAAATTAAGAATATTAAAAACCTCATCTATTTTTAGGCTTTAAAGATTTTTCTCATTAATTATAGCATAAAAAAAGTCAGCTGGTAATTTGCTGATAATTTAATAATAAAAAAAACAGATTATGTCGATCTACACTAACCCTTAATTGGTGTTTTTATTCCGGTTGATGTTAAATTATTGTAAGTGTGGCTTTATTTGATATTTAACTGATTAAAATTTGGATTTTAGAATATGGAAAGTTAGAATTGTTTAATATAAATTGTTTATGGGCAAATATCATTCGCCAGTTGAGTTTTAACGATCCAGACATTCTCTAATTTTAGGTAAAGCGTCGTTGGCTGCATCTTCGCCGGTTTTTATTATTTTTTCAACCTGAGAGTGGTCAAAAAATTTATTCCAACCGATTAGTCCTATTTCCGGGACAAATGGTTCTATTATTATATCTGCCATATCTAAATATTTTTCTGAAAGATAGAAGCGCATTATATTTAATGCTCTGATTGATACTTTAGTTAAAGAAATTTCAGCCGATTTTTTATGGCTATTTGTTGAATTGCCATTAAATCGTCCGCTGTCTAAATTAACAGCTATTACAATATCGGATCCCATTTTTTTTGCAATATCAGCCGGTACTGGATTGGATAGCCCCCCGTCAACAAGTATTTTGTCTTCAAATTCAACAGGCTTGAATACTGGAGGGACGGCCGAACTCGCCATGATTGCTGAAATTAAATCACCTTTATTTAGATTAATTTTTTTTCCGGTAAATATGTCGGTGGCAATAATTGTTAATGGAATTTTTAGGTCAGAAAAAGTAATATCTGGAAGCCACTGTTTTAGCAATTTTTTTACTTTTTTTCCTTTAATAATGCCGCCTTTCCATGCCGGATCAAGTAGAGAAAGTGCGTATCTCCAATTGGTTCCAAGTATTATCTCTTCTATCTTTTCGATATCTCCATAGGCGGCATAGCCTGCTCCGATCAAAGAACCAACACTTGTACCAGCTATAAAATCAATTGGAATATCATTTTTTATTAATGTTTTTATAACTCCAATATGGGCGAGCCCTTTAACTCCCCCGCTTCCCAAGGCTAAACCAATTTTTTTTTCATTTTTTTTCATAAAGATAATACCTGAATTTTTTCATTTTTTTTCATAAAAGTCAATTAGAGGGGTAGTAGTTTTAGCTAAATTTTTTTATTATGAAATTTAAAAATGATCAACTTTTTGGATTTTTATTTTTTTAACTCCGGAAGGGAGATCCCATTCTAAAATATCACCGGCACTATAGCCTATTAGGGCGGTTCCAATCGGGGATAAAACTGAAATTTTTCCGGCTTTAACATCGGCATCTTGAGGTAAAACTATTAAATAAGACATTTCTTTGTCGGAGTCTAAAAATTTAAAAGAAACTTTTGAATTAATGGTAACTATGTCTTTTAATGCTTCTTTCTGATTAATTATTTCACATTTTTCAAGTTCACTTATCAAATCAGTTATGTACTTTTGATTTTTTAAATCATTATTAATTCCATCCTTTAACATTTTTGTTAGCTTTTCATAATCAGATTTGGTAATATAAATTTTTTTGGACATATAAATATAAGTTAACTAAAAACTGGCCTTTGTTTAGGCCAGTTCAGTTTATTAAATATTTTTACTTAATAAAAACTGGCAGGCCCTGTTTTTGGCCATATTTCAAAGATAAATGAAGAATTGAGTAAAAATTTATACATATTATAGTTTATTGTAGCCTTTAATAAAAAAAATATAATCTTCACAATTTAATTAATTAAATTACAATATTATATTGGTGGGTCGTGCAGGGATCGAACCTGCGACCATCAGCTTAAAAGGCTGCTGCTCTACCGACTGAGCTAACGACCCATATTTGATTATTAATAGCCAATTAATTATATTCCAGCATTTATAATAACAAAATTGATGATAGCATAAAATCTATTTTTTTGCAATACTGATTGTTAAAATATTCCAATTTAAATTAGCAATTTAGCTTTATATATACAGTTTATTTTTAATAGCAATTTGTTACTGGTGGATAAAATGTGGTAAATTGGTACCTTGTGTAGGATGGTTAAATGTAGTAATATATAATAATAATCAACTAAATTTTGATAAATATGAATGATCGTGGCGAAAATTTTGGAAAAATTCCTCCTCAAAATATTGAAATGGAGCAGTCATTACTGGGTAGTCTTTTAATTGATAAAGACGCAATTATCAAAATAGCGGATATTATCAACCCGGATGATTTTTATAAAGATAATCATAGACTGATTTTTGAAGCGATGAGATCTCTTTATGAAAAAAGAGAGCCGATAGATTTACTGAGCCTCGGTTCAAAACTTCAGGAGCTTGGCAAGCTTGATTCAATTGGAGGACGCAGTTATTTAAGCACCTTAGCCAATTCCGTCCCTACTTCAAGCCATGTAGTTCATTATGCTAAAACCGTCCAGGAAAAAGCGACTTTAAGACGCTTACTCAAAGCTTCTGCAGAAATTACAGAGCTCGGTTATAAAGAAACCGAAGAGGTAAATAAACTTTTAGATCAAGCAGAACAAAAACTTTTTTCCGTATCACAAAAATATTTAAAAAGATCGTTTGTTTCAATAAATGATATTCTGACTGAAACTTTTGACAGAATTGACGAACTCCACCGCGAGTCAGGTAAACTCAGGGGAATTCCTACATATTTTAATGACTTGGATAATATTTTAGCCGGGTTACAGAAATCCGACTTAGTAATATTGGCAGCAAGGCCATCTGTTGGAAAAACCACCTTGGCGCTGGATATTGCCAGGAATGTTGCCATTAAAGCGAAAGAGCCGGTTGGAATATTTAGTTTGGAAATGTCAAAAGAACAGCTTGTTGACAGACTCCTTTGTTCTGAGGCTGGTGTTGACCTTTGGAAAATGAGGACTGGCAAGCTTTCCGATCAAGGGGAAAATGATGATTTTACTAAAATTAACAGGGCAATGGGCGCACTTTCAGAAGCAAAAATTTTTATCGATGATTCGGCCAATGCTAATATTATGGAAATTAGGACAAAGGCCAGGAGGCTTCAGACTGAGCATGGTTTAAGTTTAATAGTTATTGATTATCTTCAACTTATGGAAAGCCATAGTGGCAGAGAGAATCGCGTCCAAGAGGTCTCTGAAATTTCTAGAAATTTAAAAGCTATTGCCAGAGAGCTTAATATTCCGGTTTTAGCCTTAAGCCAACTTTCCCGCGGCGTAGAACAGCGCGATAGCCACATTCCCCGTCTAGCTGATTTAAGAGAATCAGGCTCAATTGAGCAAGATGCCGATGTGGTTTTATTTATATATCGTGAATCAATTTATCAAAAAGATTTACCACCAGACAAAGCTAATTTGTCAGATATAATAATAGCCAAACATAGAAACGGCCCGACTGGAAAAATTAAATTATTTTTTGACGAAAAAAATGTAACTTTTAAAAATGCTGAGAGTAAAATAAAAGACGAAGATATCGTTTTTTAAAATATGTATAAAAATTCTTCCAATTTAAAACGGCCCTATCTTTTGCCGCATAGAAAAGAAACAATATCAGATTCTCTTGATTCTTTGCCTTATCATCAGGCAGCAAAAGAGGCAAATAATCCAGGAATTGCAGTTGCTTTGTCTTTAGGGACTTTTATAATTGTTATCATAGGGTTAACCCTCTTCTATCTGCATATTGAAATATTATTTATTTTCCTCCCAATATCGATTCTAGTTTGGGCTATTATAGTCGCCTTAATATATTCATTTGCCCGAAAAAAATAATGAATCAATACCCTAATTCGATTAAAAATTTAATTATTAATTTTTCCAGATTACCGGGTGTTGGTCCCAGAACTGCAGAAAGGTTGGTTTTTTATTTGTTGAAGCAAAATGAAGACTATTTAGCATCACTTAGCCAGTCTCTAAAGGAAATCAAAGAAAAAATTACAATATGCTCTGTATGTTATAATTTTTCCGAAATAAATCCCTGCCAAATATGCCAGAATAAAAATCGGAATCAAAGAGTAATATGTATAGTTTCAAAACCCCAGGATCTCTTTGCTATAGAAAAAACAAACGAATACCAGGGCGTTTATCATGTTTTAGACGGAGTAATTGATCCCTTGGAAGGAATCACTCCCGATAAACTTAGAATAAAAGAGCTTATTTTTAGGATAAAAAATAATGGAGTTACGGAAGTAATATTAGCATTGAATCTTGATATGACCGGGGAGACAACGATTTTATATTTGACAAAATTGCTTAAACAGTTTAAAAATATAAAAATTACCCGCTTAGCTCAAGGCTTGCCAAGTGGAAGCGATTTGGAATATAGCGACGAAATAACACTAGGTAATGCCCTTAAAGGCAGAAGAGAAATTTAATCAAAGAAAAACTAATTAGAAGGAATTTTAACAATGGATTTTTTTAGCCCTTTTGTTCTGCAGGTTAAAACCGGGCTACAGGCTTCAGACCGTGCTTTTTTAGCGACTCATTTTTGTTCTAAGCGGAGAGTTGCTGATAAGCCGCTGATCTGTGCCCCGCCAGAGATAGTCAGTTCGGGAGACAAAAAAAGAAAAGAACCTCCCTATTATGGCCGCTTATTTACCGACAGCAGGCAGTGCGGCTGCCATATTGATCTGACTATATAAAAAAGCGCTTAACAGTCTACGTAAGCGCTTCTTTTTTATCCCAAGTCTAGATAATTGATTATATTTTTTCAATTTCAACTTCAGTATATGGTTGCCGATGGCCGATATTTCTTTTATACCTGGTTTTTGATTTATATTTTATAACTGATATTTTCTTTGTTCTTTCTTGCTTCAATATTTTTGCCGAAACTTTGGTTTTTAATAAAGGCTTGCCAATTTCAACCTTCTCGCCGGATTCATCGGCAACTAAAATAGTGTCAAATTTAATATTTTCCCCGGCATTTCCTTTTACTTTTTCAATTTTTATTTTGTCTCCGGCCTTAACCAAATATTGTTTTCCCCCAGTTTTTATTACTGCTAAATCCATATGTATTATAATTTTTAATAATAACTTTTGTATTCTAGCTTTTATGTTCCAAAAAGTCAATACTTAAAAAAAAGCAGCTTTAAGGCCGCTCTAATTTGAATAATTAATCAAAATATTGTAATGCCTGTCCAGCAAAAAGTGCAAAGCTGGTCTTTCGGCAAGCCAATTGCTTCAATCATATCATCCAGGCGCTGAAATACAAGAGTCGTTGCTTTTATCTCTACTCGCATTTCTTTCAGCATAAGTGCATATTCTTGGGACAAATGGTCCAAAAAAGGAGAAATATCAATTGTTCCTTCGGTTTTTTCATCAATAATCCTTTTTTGTATTTTGGCAATTATTTGCCGAGCTATTAATTCTTCATATTTTCTGACCGCCCTAAGATACGGACATGGAAAAAGAAGCGGCGGACAAGCTATCCGAAAATGTATTTCTTCAGCTCCTGCTTGATGTAAAATTTCAGCCCGTTGGCTGAGTTGGTTGCCTCTGACAATTGAATCATCGCAAAAAAGCAATCTTTTACCGCTAATCAGTGGTAACACGGGTAAAATTTTCATTGTAGCTACTAATTGCCGAAAAGCCGGATCTTCTGGAATGTAACTGCGATTATATGTTGGTGATTTAATTAGCGGTCTAGTAAAGGGAATTCCAGTTTCATTAGAATAACCAATGGCATGGCTTGTACCTGAATCCGGAATACCAGCAACTGAATCCGGCTTCACCCAATCTTTTTTAGCCAAGGCTGCACCGCAAGCATAGCGTACCGGTTCAACATTAACATCTTCATAGCTGGCTGCCGGTGAACCCGAATATATCCAATTAAAGGCGCAGACTCGGCAATTTTGTTGGCAGCCCAACTGAAGCGTTTTTTCTTCAATTTTTGAAATTTGAACAATTTCTCCAGGCTTCAAGAACCGAAATTCAGTAAATCCCAAATTAAAGAAGCTTGAAGTCTCAGAAGCAAAAGCTCTAATGCCATTTTCCGCCCGACCCAAAGCCAGTGAAGATACACCGTAGCGGTCGCGAACACCAATCATTCTTCCATCGGCAAAAATCATTACCATACTGATAGATCCGGTAATTCTCGACCACATATATTGAATTCCTTCAACTAGATCTTTTTTATCCTCAACCAGACGCAGAATAACTTCAGCAATATTTATTTTGCCATTTTCCCTTAGAGAGAGCAAATGCTTTGTTTTTAATTCATCAGCCAATTCATGTAAATTTGGTACCCGTCCGACAGTAGCAATTGCCACATCACCAAATTTGCTTGAGTAAATAAGAGGCTGAGGATCGCGGTCGGAAATTACTCCCAAGCCCAAATTAATATTAAGGTTTCTCATCTGACAATCATTAAGCATTTGACTGAAATCCGCCCCAAAAACGTGTTTAAATTGAGCACCATCCCGTAGGCTGTGTATTTCTCTCATAAAACCCCCGCGATCCTGACAAAAAGCAACGCCAGCAACTTCTGAAGCGAGATGACAGTGATAATCAGTACCATAAAAAACCATGCGCATACATTCTTGCGTCGTATGTGCCAAACAACCGAATAAACCGCTCATAGCCGTTCCTTTCTTTTTGTAGTTTGGTTTGTAATTTTAAAAGGACAAAATCATACCCTCCACCTAAATAGTAAATGATTTGATTTTTTTTAGCAATCCCCTATTTAAGAAATTTTGAAGCATAATAATCAACCGGAGCAAATTCGTCGGTTAGTATTGGAATTTTTTCGTTAATTATTATTTCTTTTTCAAAAAAATATTCAAGCAGTTCCAACTGTTTGGGTGAAGCATTTTTTTCAAGATCTTGTCTACTGAGCCTTTCTGCCGATTTAGTTGCAATTAGTACAATGTTTTGGGGCTTTTCTATATCTTGTTCACCATGATAACTTGAAGGGAATAAGTAAATTTGAGGAAAATACTGGCTTATTGTTTTATATTCAGCCTTAAAAAAAAGCGATTTTTCTCCTTCAAGCGAAGAAATTACATTTAAAACAAAAATTCCGTCATCTGTTAAAGAATCATATATTTTTTTTATTGCTTCTTTGGTTGTAAGGTGGAATGGTATGGAATAATATGAAGAAAATGCATCTCCATATATTACGCCAAATTTTTCTTCGTTATTATTCAGGAAAATTCTAGCATCTTCATGCCTTATATCCAACCTTTGGTCGTCTTCAAAATTAAAAAATTTTCTGGCAGTTTCTGTCACTTCCGGATCAATTTCTACAACGGTCATTTTTGAATCAGGATAACGGGCTAAAAAATCTTTTGGTGTTATATAAGCGCCGCCGCCCAAAGTCAGACCTTTTTTAAAATTTTCTCCGAATAAACTATCCAGCCTATAAAGTTTGGCATAAATAGAAAAAACTTCATCAGAGTCAGTAAAAATTATTGAATGAGCTTCTGTCCCGAGAAACATTATTCTGATATTTCTTTGAGTTTTTTCGTGGAAATATTCGCGGACGGTTATATGATTATATGCGCTGTCAGTTTCCATTAAAAAATTTTCGTTGCCGGAAATAAACGATGCTGGAATGATAAATGTAACTAAAAAAGAAAATATTAATTTGTTTTTTAATTTTTTTGCTGAAATTACAGCCAATACAACTAGGGCGATACTTAAACCAATAAGGATTTGAGTTGAAGTAAAATTTGGTATAAGATAAAATCCGGCCATAAATGTGCCAAATATACTTCCGATTGTTGAAATGGCATATAAATTCCCAGCAGTTGCCCCAGAGCTTTCAACACTTTTAACTTTAAGTCTTATCACATAAGGCGAAATCATTCCTAAAATTATGCTGGGCGGAGTAAAAAGTATAATAGTAGCAAATATTGAACCCATTTTTACTCCCATTGTCATTGAAAATTCAAGTATTGGTTCTCTTACTATAATTAAAGCCAATATAAGCAAGGAGGCAGCAGAGAAAAGATAGCTTAAAAAATAAAGGCGTGGATTATCTTTAGAGAGTTTTCCGCCTAGGTAATAACCCAAACTTAAGGCACCGAGAATTATTCCTATTAACGATGACCAAACAAATATTGATGTTCCAAGGTATGGAGCAAATATTCTGGAACCGACCAGCTCTAAAATCATTACTATTGTACCGCTGGTAAAGACAATTATTTCCAAGCGGCTAATTTTAATTTTTTTCATTTTTTTAATTTAATATTTAAGTAGTCACCTTTTTTAATATTTTTTTTATCAGAAACTCCGGCATTAAGTTCCAAAACATAATTGACTGGTAAAGGAGAATTATATATTATTAGGCCGTTTTCAGCCGAAGGTTTTATATTTTTTTCAATGCCAACAACTTCTTGATCTTTTATCCAGACAATATCTATCGGGAAAAGCATATCTTTCATCCAAAAACTTCTTATTTGATAGTCTTCAAATACAAACAGCATTCCTTTTTTTTCTGCCAGCTTGGTTCTGCCTGAAAGTCCTTTTTCTATCTCTTCGTCCGAAGTAGAAATCTCAAGTGCTATTTTTTCGTCGTTTATTATGATATAATCTTTTTTTTCGTAAGAAGCTATACAGCCAGAAAGAAAAAAAATCAAAATCAATAAAAAATTATAATTTCTCTTCATTCTTTTTGAATTTATATATTATCAGCAGGCTGAAGATTAATAGCAGCATTACCAAAGCAAGTATAATTAAAGCTATTATTTTTCCTTTTGAATGAAGAAAAAGAGAGGAAATTCCAAAAGCGACAGTTGCTGAGTATAAAAAAACTACAGTTTGACGGTGGCTTAAGCCAATATCCAAAAGACGAAAATGAAGATGCCTTTTATCGCCTTTTAAGGGAGATTGGCCTTTAATAACTCTTGATGCAATAACCCAAATAACATCCAAAATTGGAATTCCTAGTATAAGCAGAGCTGTAGCAATTTTTGAGCCGGAAATAATGGCAAGGATTCCAAGCATAAAACCACAAAAAACACTTCCCCCTTCCCCTAGAAATATTTTAGCCGGGTGCCAATTAAAAATTAAAAATCCAAAACAGCTGCCTGCTAGTATCAAAGCCAAAATTGAAGTTCCGGAAGAAGGAACATCCCAATGCAGGCTCACTATAAAAATTATCAATGCGCCGATAGCAGTAATCCCTGACACCAGACCGTCAAGGCCGTCTAAAAATTTTGTCGTATATATCATCCCCATGAGCCAAAAAAAGGCGGCAATTATCCCGGCGTAAAAAGGTAGTCCTATTACTCCGCCGAATGGATTTGTGATGTATTCAATTCTAATTCCAGCCAGCAATACAACCAGAATTGATAATATTGGCCAGATTATCTGCTGATATGGCTTAAGATTATATTTGTCGTCCAAAAATCCTCCTAAAATTAAAATAAAGCCACCTAATAAAATGGCGGCTATGTGCTGATTTTGTATTTTTAAATCATTAATATAACCTAGGTACCAAAAAATTATTGTTGCTAAAAAAAAAGAAAGAAAAATAGCCAATCCACCCAGCAAGGCTATTGGCTTTTGATGAATTTTTCTTGAACCGGGATAATCAACTATTTTTGTTTTTTCAGCAAGTCTTTTAACGATGGGAGTTAAAAGACACGAAATAATAAATGTCAAAATTATTGGCATTAAGTAAAACATTTGGAAGATTTAAATTTCTTTAGCTTTATTTATTTCTATTTGCCCTCCTGATTTTATTATTATTGTATCGCGGCGATTTATTTGGTTGGACAAAATATAATTAGTTATTGGATCTTGAACGCTTTTTTGAATTACTCTTATCAGCGGCCTTGCTCCAAATTCCAGGCTAAATCCGGCATTAGCCAATTCTGTTATAGCTTCAGGAGTGGCTTTAAGTATAATCCCCTTATTAATTTCCAAATTTTGTTTAATTTTTACAAGTATTAACTTTGTTATACTTTCAACATCCTTAATTGTCAGCGGCTTGAATACAATTATACCATCAAATCTATTTAGAAATTCAGGTCTAAAATATTTATCCAGATGATCATCCATCAGCTGTTTTTGAATTTCTAAAATGGGGGTTTGTTTTTTTACCATCGATTTGATAAAATCAGATCCGGCATTTGAGGTGGCAATAATAATGGCATTTGTGAAATCAATGGTCCGTCCTGAAGAGTCAGTGAGTCGTCCATCGTCTAATATTTGTAAAAAAATGTTTAAAATTTCAGGATGGGCTTTTTCTATTTCATCAAGTAGAATCAAAGAAAAAGGATTTTTTCTAACAGCTTCGGCAAAATAACCGCCTTCTTTAGTTTGGCTATATCCGGGAGGCGATCCAATTAGGCGATTAATACTTGATTTTTCTTGATATTCGGACATGTCAAGCCTTATCATTTTGTTTTCGTCTCCAAAATAAACTTCAGCTATTGTTTTGGCAAGTTCTGTTTTACCCACCCCTGTCGGACCTAAAAAAAGTAGATTGACAATCGGTTTTTTCTGGTCGCGCATTTCCGCTCTGGCCCTTCTTAAGCTTGAGGCAACCATTTCAACCGCTTCATCTTGTCCAACCACTCTTTCATGAATTTTTACTTCCAAATTAACAAGTTTTTCAGACTCCTCCTGTGTAATCTCAGTAAGTGGGATGTTAGTTTTTTCCGATATTACTGCTGCCACGTCATTAGCTGTAATAATAGAGTTTATTCCTTTTTTACCGCTCATTACATTGGCTGTTTGTTGAAGAATTTCAATTGCTTTTTCCGGTAAAAAACGATCGTGCAAATAGCGGTTTGAAAGCTCTACGGTTTTAGCTATTGCATCGTAGGAAAAATAAATTTTATTATGATATTCAATTGCACCGATTTTTGATTCAAGTATTTGGATAGCCTCGTTGCCGGAGATTTCTTCAATATTAATTTTTTCAAGGACGCTGCTTAAGGAATTTTTATTTTCAATATACTGCCGGTATTCGGTTGGAGTTGTCGTTGAAATAGATAGAATACTACCGTTTCCCAAAGCCTGACTTAAAACGTCAGCTAAATCAACACTTCCCCCTTGCCAACCGGCTGATATTCCTATAATTCCGTGTATATCATTAATAACAAGGATTATATTGCCTGATCTTCTGACTTCGTTTAGAATAATTATCATTCTTTCTTGGGCTTGACTGGCATCTACTCCTGATACCAGCTGGGCTATATTAAGGCTCACTAGTCTTTTATCTTTTAGAAATTTGGGAACATTCTCTTCTACCATCATTTGAGCTATTCCTTCGATTATTGTTTTTTTACCAACGCCTGAATTACCCACCAGCACAGCACTTCTTCTGGTGCCTCCAGACATTATGCTAAAAATCTCGTTAATTTCCTTCTGACGTCCAATGCAGGGCATTAAATAGCCATATTTAGCCAGTAGGGTTAAGTCTCTGCCAAATTTATCTAAAGCAGGCGTAGCAATCGCTGTCATCGCCCTATTCATCGCTCCTCCGGGTTTTAGGGAGGCTTTTTTTCTGAATTTTCGCCAATTTTCTCTAAGCTGGCCTTTAATCCTCAGCCAAGCAGCCACATTTTCAATTTTATCTGAAGTTATATTCAAATCATAAAGTATTTCTTGTATAGAATCATCATTTTTAACCAAAGATTCTAGAATTTCAGTAGTGCCGATTTTTTTCTGCCTTAACGAATAAGCTAAAAAATAAGAGTCAAATAATATTTTTTTTACTTTTTTATTTATTTCAATTGAAGGTGGCTTTTCTTGTAGATTATATGAATAAAGCAATTTAATAATTCTATTTTTTAAATCTTCAAAATTTATTCCAAGCCTGCTAAATACAATTTGAATTTCTTCAGTCCCTAAGAGTGAAAGAAATAAATGTACGGGCGCAATTTCTTTACTACCATAACGATTAGCGGTCTTCCATGAATCAAAAAACGCTTGATTGGCAGTTTCGGATAAATATTTTGAAATATTTATCTTTTTTTTAGCAGAAAGTCCATCTATTTCATCTTCAGTTATCAGATTAAAAATTAATTTTTCTTCCCGATATTTTTTGGAAGGAATTAATTTTTCTTCCCCTGAATTTTTTTGAAGATAATATATATAACAATTAGAAAGCATTGAAATCCAAAAAATTAAAAGCTGCCAATTTTTTATTTTATATAAATCCGAAAAAGACAGGTTTGAATTAAAGAAAAGATATGCCGCCCATGCAAGCATTAAGACACCAAAAATTCCAAAAAGGGAAAAGATTATAATGGTTGCTTTTTTAATTATTTTTTTAGCGTCTCGTAAAGCAACCTGAAGCGGATTTATTTTTTTTCCCCAATAAAGCAAATATTCTCCATCCCAGCCAATTACTCCAAAATTAAAACACCGGCTACACTTTTTTTCCTTAAGCTTACCTTCGCATTTTTGGCAAGTCATATACTGCACTTTTTTTTCGGTTTCTTGCATTGTTGTCAGGCGATTATTTTAATTAAATTTTGGAATATTTGATGGATTATCAGCACAGGAATCAAAGGCCATATTAGGAATAAAATTAAAAAAATAGCTGCCCAAATAAGCAGCAAAATTAACCTGATAGTAATTTGAATCAGGCGGACAAAAAAACTTATAATTCTGCCGGTGATGTCATATTGGCCAAACATCGGAGTAAAAATGTTATTTACCCAGACCATGACCCCAAGTTGTTCATTTTGATTTCTAAATCCATTTAGACAGTTAGCCCCGTTTTCAACCAGTCCTTTTGAATACCACCAAATCGGCCAATAAAAAATACCGGCTAATATATCAAAAAAAATACGGTTTGCCAGTGGTAAAATAATATCTATCCTCATAGTATAATTATAACATAAATTGCGTCCACATTAAATAAGCTGTTTTATCAGCTGATACTAAAAATTTTATCAAATTCTTTTTTAATAGATTCTTTTATCTCATATTCGGAAACTATTTTTTCAACTATACCTGGAAGATCGGCATTTAGAACAACTTCGGTATCAGTTACGATTGCATTACCTTTAATTTCTATAGTTACAAACATTTTTTTCGCAATAAAAGAGAATCTGACAATATTACCGTCCCATTCTTTTTTTTGTTCGGATATATTTACCAAATTGTGTTTTTTTTCCATCATTTCTTGAGCGTAGTTATCTATTTTTTCAATTGCCTCTTCTTTTGTTGTTTTGTGGGCCAAAGTTAATTGCATAATTTGGATTCTTTAAAATATTAGTATAAATTTTAATTTACTGATCATCTCAGAGAAAAACCAGCATATATTTGTACGCTACCTTTTTTCTTGAAAATTGATAGTAATTATTTGTTATTCAGAAAAATTTATGATTAATTCTTAAAAACACTTAACAATAGCTTTTGTTGATGAATTATTAGCTTAATTCTGGCATTTTTCGATAAAAAAGTCAAAATAAAATCAAGTTACTTTTTTTTGATTAAATTTATTAAATTTAGGTTTTAGAGCAAGTAAAATTACAGTTTCCCTGCTCTAATTGCTTTTCTAATTTCATCCATTAAGCCTAAATAAAAGCTAAGATTATTAAGTGTTGACAGCCTCATTCCCAGCGGCTCATTAGTTTTAAATAAATGATGAAGATAGGCTTTTGAGTATTGTTTAAGATTAGTCTGATTAATTGGTGAAAAGTCGGTTTTGTATTTAGCATTAGTTATGTTTATTGTTTGGTAGAAGTTTTTATTTTTGAGATTTAAAATATTAGATTTCAAAAGATACAACCTGCCATGGCGGGCCTCGCGGGTTGGGATGACACAGTCAAACATGTCAATTCCCTGTTTTACAGCCTGAATAATCTCTTCCGGCTTGCCTAAACCCATAAGATATCTAGGCTTATTTTCCGGCAATTCAGGTATAACCCAGTCAAGAATTTGCCCCATCTTTTCTCTTGGTTCTCCTACAGCGACTCCACCAACTGCGTATCCATCAAAATCTAGTTTAACCAAATCTTTTGCTGACTGTAATCGCAAATCTCTATAAGTTCCGCCCTGAACAATTCCAAATAGCATTTGCCTTCTTGTTTTTTTGTCCATTAGAGGTGAATGCGCCATTGGTGTATATTTTTGTTTTGTTTTCATACAGCGCATAGCCCAGCGAGTCGTCCTTTCAGTTGATTCTTTAACTTTATTTTTATTAGCCGGATAACCAATAACATCATCAAAAGCCATCATAATATCAACTCCCAAATCACATTGAATTTTAATTGAATTTTCCGGGGTAAGAAGATATTTTTTTCCGCTAATCGGATTGGAGAAAGTTACTCCCAGTTCTTTAACTTTCCTTAAATTAGCAAGAGAAAAAACCTGAAAACCTCCAGAATCAGTCAGAATTGGCCCGGACCAATTCATAAATTTATGGAGACCAGAATATTTTTTAATTATTTTTTCACCCGGAGCAAGCATCAAATGATAGGTATTAGACAAAATAATCTGAGCCCCAAGGTTTTTTAGTTCTTGAGTATCTAAATTTTTAACTGCTCCCTTAGTTGCAATAGGCATAAAAAAAGGACAATTTATGACTCCATGACAGGTGTTTAACTTAGCCAATCGTGCATTTGATTTTTTGGATTTTTTAGTGATTTTAAACATAAAAAAATAAATTCTAAATTTAAACAAATTTAAAATTCAGTATTTAAAATTTGTCTCTATTTTTTCGTAAGAAGCGGAAATATATGAATCCCTTTTTATAGGGATTTAGAATTCAGGCATTAGAATTTTATTCGGTAATATCTATAACTAGCCCTCTGCCACCTCCTATCGGATCATCTTCAAGATTTGAAGTTACAGCTTTGCCTGATTTGGCTATAGGAGAATCAGTTATTTTATCTAATGCTGAAAATTGTGTTTGGTCAATGAGTATTAAAAGTTTTTTTGCCTGCTGTTTAGTTGGCGTAACCGATATATCAAACCATAAATTTATTTCATCAAAGCTTTTACCTGAAGGAATTCTTCCTATTTCCCAGACTACCTCATTGCTTGAAGGATTGTAGGATATACTACCGACTTTTAACATATATTTATTTTCCCAGCTAATTCCCTCCGGCAGAATTGTTGAAACTTTAGCGTCAGTTACTTCGTGCAAGCTGTTTGACAGACCCCAATAGATTCTGAAGCTTGTTTTTTGCCCAACTACCGGTGGTAAAGGGCCTATGCCAACTGCTATATTATCTTCATCAAAATATCTGCCTTCTACTTTAAGCTGGATATCGGTGTTTATATTTCCTCTAATTTTATTGCTTTCAATAATGTATTCATCAACTTCCAGATTACCAATTTTTTTTAATAAAGCAAAAACATTACTTACAACCTGGAGGTTATTTTTTTCCAGATCAACTTGAGCTGAATCTTTTACCCTGATTGAAAAGTCAATTGATCCCTCATCCAAAGGCCTCAATAAGGCGAGATTTGATATTTGGCTTTTATCCCATGTTATTTTTTTATCTTTTATAATTCCTGAATTCTTATCTTCAAGACTGCCCCAATCTAATATATCTGAGTCTATTTCAATATTTAATTGAACATCCTCTAAATTTTTTTTTCCTAGATTTTTATAAATAATTGAATAAGTTAGTATTTGTCTGAAATTAATTGGTTGGTCATAAGAAGAACCATTGACAATCAAATTAAGACTTAAATTTGAATGATTTAATTCAATCTCTATTTTCTTTTCTTGCTGAAGTGAAAAATATTCAGTTTGTTTATCAATAAATCCGATTTGGGCGGTTATAAAAATTTTTTCAGCCTCCGGTTCTGCAATAAATCCCCCGGTAATTTCTATTTCCCCTCTTTGATTTTTAGCTAGCTTATCAATAAGCCATTGATTATTCAAGCTGCGGGCATCATCTTCGCGTTGAAATGGTTTAGGGGTTGATTCTTGAAATATAAAATTTTGAGGATAATCAATAAGAATCCTAATGTTCTCTAGGTCTTGGTCGGAATTATTTTTGTAAGCTACTTTATAGACAGTTCTTTTCTCCAGCAATACTTGAGTTGGTCCTTCAATTTCTATTTCCAAAATTGAAGAGGTTATCTGACAGGAGAATAATGAAGTCTCCTTAAAAATTGAGCTGAAATTTCCAGGCTTAAACGAAGCAGTGGCGTTAATTGTTTTTATTGATCCGACTTCGCCGATTAATCTGCCTCTTATCTGGATTTTTCCGGAAGAATTTCTGTTTAAATCACCAATTTTCCATGAAGAATTGAAGTCGTTTGAGGGAGTGGGGTCAGCTTCAATAAATTCAAAACCGTCTGGATAACGAATTATAATTTCCAATTCATTTAAGCCCACCTTGTCAATATTTTTGTATTCAATTACATAGCTTATTTCATCTCCAGAAGCAATATTTTGTTCCCCCTTGATTGAAAGTTCTATACTTTTACTGGCCAAATTTCTATCTGGATTAAAAATAAAAAAACCTAGCCATATAATTCCGGCCAGAATCAGTCCGATCAAGATGAATCCAAATAAAAATAATTTCCAGCGACCCACTCTTTCCACTTCAAGATGAGATATATCGGGAAGACTGCCGTCTTTATTGCTATATATGTTTATTAAATCCTTTTGGAAATTATTATTAGCTGGTTTTTTATTCATATTTTTTTGTTACTAAAACCGCACCGTAAAATTTGTCAGAAGTTAGAATATCTGAAAATATCAGATTATTTTCATCGCTGGACAACTCCTGAGGAAATTTAGCCAGTATTTTTAACTCATCATTTAATATCAGTCTGCTTTGTATTTCACTCCCAAGACTTCCTAGTTGCTTTTGGGCAAGCAGGCTGTAATAAAAAGTTTTTTCTCCGTCAAGTTTTACCCTGAAAGGCAGGCGATATTTAATTACCGCTTCTTTTGTTTCGCCGGCGCCAAGCTGAAGCCAATTTCCAAAAACTGTTTTGCCACTTTCGTTATATATGTCGGTTCCTGTTTTTTGATGTTTCTCGCGGTCAGTTTCTATCACTACTAAATCGGCATCATTTTGATACTCCAAAAGGGGTTTTTTAAAGAATTTTTCCGGCGGTCTTTCAAAACCCTCGGCTTCTAGCAGTGCGCTGCCTAAAGGGAGATAAAATCTTACGTAACTGTTGTTTTGGACGCCGGTAAATATATCTTTATTGCGAATACCGGTGTGTGTCCTTATAAGCTTTATGGTATTAATTATTGATCCGTCAGATTGAATTTCGGCGGTATGATCAATCAGCTCCTCAATTACCCCATCGGTTTTTCCTCCAGCTAAATTAGTATGAACCACTGAGAGATAATCCCCATCGGTTTTTTTTATCTCTGCACTCCAACCAAAATTTTTGATTATTTTTTGGATTTGTTCATCATTAAAATAAGTTAATAAGTGTTTTTCATTTAGACTTTCTTTAATAAGTTCTCCCAATTTTTTCATTTCTTCTCCACTGGCATTAAATATCCTTTTCATCAGCTTGGGCGCCATGTCAGTAATAAACTGTTTAGGACGGTTTTCTTCCTTATCATATTCAAGCTGGACAATCTTTTGGGCCTCTTCTACAAAATTTTGACTGTTTATTTCTTCACGTCCGTATTCATCCATGGTTATAGGGCCAAATATTTCAAGTAATTTTTCCATTACAGTTGAAGTAATTGCTATTACACCATCAGTAGTCGGGCCACCTGTATTTTGATAAAACCATTGTATTTTTTTAGCGGCACTTGGAAAATCAGGCCACCAATTAGCATCTTGAAATTCCCAACGTGTGTTTATTAAATGAAGTGGTTCCGGCGCTAATACTTTTGGAATTAATTGACCTTGAACGTCATATGTTCCACCTCCTGGGATTTCAAGATTTTTAATTTTTCCCCTGTCAATATCAAGAATGGCAAAGCTTCCCATAAATCCGCCTCCGCCCCGCAGTTCATTATTATTTAAAAAAAGGATTAAATATCGCTGCCATTGATCCCTACCCAATGCTTTCAAGAAAGCGTTATTAATTGAATAGACGTCGGTCAAGCCGCTGCTTATCTTCGGTAAATATTTAAGGACATTTTCAAAAGCCTGGCGGTGTTCTTCTGGTAAATCCTTTAGTCTTACGTTATTAATTCTTGTCTTAGCTTCATTGAATTTTTCGATCACAATTTCAAGATCAGCTTGAAATTCTATTAAAGAGTTATAATAATCATCTATACTTTTGCTGTTTAAAAAACGATTACCGCTTGCGATTAGAATTTGGCCTAATTCAGCTGCAATTTCTCCTGCTTCAAGCAGATTAATACCGGCATTGACACTAGATCCTTTTCCGGGAAGCACCTTTATTATTTCAGTAGTCAGTGCGCTTAAATTATCAACTTCCTGTTGCGCCAAATTAAAGCTTTGTCTAGCCTTAATGAATTGGTGATTAGCCTTGTCGAAATCCATTGTTACTGCTGCCTGCTCCGCCAGTTTTAGATTTTCAATCGCATGATTAGTAATCAGTAAAATTTTATCTTTAGTGGTTTGAAGATCCTGATAATAAGTATAAGCCTCTAAAGGAAGAATAAAGATTGATGCAATTACAGCAAAGGCCACAACTTTTTTATGCCAGTCGCTAGGAATGCATAAAATTGAAAATTTAACGTGACTGGGAGCGGCAAAAATATCCTCTACTCCTTCCTTTGTAAAAGCTTCATCTGTTTTATAGTTGGTATTTTTTTCGTTTTTCACTTTAGTAATTTTTTCTTTTTTTAGCGATCTAAAACTATGGGCAATAAATGAAATTAGCTGAAAAAATGTTTTTAAAAATTTAAAATTATATTGAAATGATTTTTTTCTGCCAATTAAATTAACTTCCAACCGAGTTGTCTTTTTAGGATAAATTTTTGGTGGCTTTGGAGGATTGCTGATTTTTGAATTATTTGCATTAAAAGACGTCTTTTGTAAATTAATTTTTTTTTCGGAAAAATCAGGATTAGGGTTTGAAAATTGATTTTGAGAATAATTTTTTAAATTAATAATATGAGGAGAATTTTTTACCCCATATTTGATTATATTAACTCTCTCCACCGGCAAAAATGAACCATTCTTTAATCTATCTAAATTTGTTTTTGGTTTAAGTGATTTTTTAGCGGCTAGACTTTCTCCCTTCTTAACAATGGTTTTTTTAGCGGCAGGTTTTGATTTTTTTACGATATTTTTAAGTTTGGTTGATTTTGAAGTTATTTTTTTTGTTTTTGTTGCCATTTTATTAAATTATTGGTGATTTTTTTAAATAAAGTATTTATTGTAGTATAACATAAATTATACCGATTGGTAAACCTGTAAAGTTTTTTTTGCGCAATTTAGCCAGCTGTATTTTTTTACGTGTTCCATACCTCTTATTTTTAATGATAAATAAGCTTCTCTGTCAGTTAAAATATTCTTTATGGCAGCAGCTATATCCTTTGGGTTTTCTGGATTAAAATAAATTCCAGAATCTTGTATAATTTCCGGAACGCTTGTAGTATTAGATGATGCTACCGGAGTTCCGCAAGCCAATGACTCGATTGCCACCAGTCCGAAGCCTTCACAAAAAGAAGGTAGAACGAATAATTCTGCTGCATTATAAAAAATTGGCAGTTCATTTTCACTTATGAAGCCCGGCATAATTATGTCGTTTCGGTTTTTTGATTTTTCTACCGCTTTAATAATTTCTGGGTATCGGTCGTCGGGATTTCCCCCTAAAACCATTTGAATATCTAGGTTTAAATGATTTTTAAGTATATCAAAAGCTTCTACTAAATTGGGTAAATTTTTATGGTCTCGCCAAACACCAACGTAAAAAATAAATGGCTTTGAAATTCCGTATTCAGACATCAAATCAGTAATTTGCTTTTTGTTGGAAATTAGTTTAAATTTTTCTTCAATTCCAAGATATATTACCTTTATTTTGTCTTTTGGCGTGTTAAAATTCTTGACTATTTGATTTTTTGTATGGTTTGAAACAGTAATTATTTTTTTTGACTTTTTTACCGCTGAATTGAAAACTTTATGGTAGCAAATTCTTCTGACTAATGATTTTTTAATATTGGGTCCAGGAAAAAATTTTGGAGTGATGTCATGTATTGTAACAATAAATTTTTTTGGGTAAAAAATAGGGATATTAAATTGGGGAAAGTGGATAAGATCAAGTTTGTGTTCAAGCAAAATTTTAAGAAATGCGGTTTGTTCAGCAAAACTATACCATGGAAAATCAATTTTTACTTTTTTAACTTTTTTTCCCGGCAGGCTAAAACTGGAAAAAATCGGATCTTTCATAAATAAAATGTAGTCGTTTTTTTTGTCGATTAAAAAAAGATTGCTAGTTAAATTTTTAATATAGTTACCTATACCGGTTGTACTTTCCGGTCCATACATCCTACAGTCAATACCAATTTTCATACTAGTTTTTTAATTCAAGGATATTTAAAATATTCTGAGCTGTTTTTTCCCAGCGGAAATTTTGGCTTTTCAAAAATCCATTTTCGGCTAACTTTTTTTGGAGTTTTTTATCATCAAGTAAATTGTTCATTGTTTCGGCCAACTCGTTGTAATTATTGGGATCAATTAAGAGGCCTCCTTGACCGACAGCTTCTACCAACGAAGAATTAAAGCTTGTTATTACTGGCGTTTTACAGGACATTGCTTCCAATGGAGGTAAGCCGAATCCTTCATAAATTGAAGGATAGACAAAAAATTCAGCCAAATTGTAGAGAGCCGGCTTATCCTGGGAATCAACATAGCCTAAAAATTTTATCCTTTTTTTAGCAGTCGAATTTTGCCAAAGCTTGTAAATTTTTTTATATTTCCATGCCTGACTGCCGGCAACCACCAAATTGACTGATTCGTTTTTTATTTTAGAAAAAGCCATAATTAAAGTCTCAATATTTTTTCTGGGTTCAAGGTTGCCTAGATAGAATATGTATTTTTTTGGCAAGTTGTACTTATCCCTAATTTTCTGTTTTTGAAAATCTGTTATCTCTTGAAAAAATATTTCATTTATCCCTGGATATATAACTCTTATTTTTTCTTTATTTATTCCGTATATTTTAACTATATCATTTTTAGTGTTTTCCGAGACAGAGATAATTAAGTCCGCTTTTTGGCAAAGTCTTTTTGGTCCTATTAAAGTATGCCAAAGCCTCTTTTTAAGTGTAAAGAATTCGGGATAAATTTCAAAAGATAAATCATGGATAACCAGAATTTTTTTGCAGCGTTCTGAGAGGTTTATAAACAGCAGATTGGGAACAAGGAAATAGTCTACACCGCCAATCATTTTGTCAATTTCTTTAATTTTCAGGAATCTTAGAGATAGATTAAATATCTTATTAGGAAAATAGAATCCCTTGTAAGATACATTTTCAAAGTTAAATTTAGGAATAGGAAATTTTTTGTTTGAATTATAAAATAAAACGTACTGATTTTTTTTATCAATTTTTAGCAAATGGGTTATTAAATTGTGAGTATATTCGCCTATTCCGGAATATTGAGATTCCATCAGACAACGAATATCAATTCCGATTCTCATAATTTAAAATTACATCCCGCATCTTATTTGGGAACTTTTAAGCTTCTGCCATTCATTTTCTATTGTTTCTTTTATTTCATTTTTAAATTTTTTAACGCTAAATTGTTCGGAATAATTCTTAATTTCAATTGGATTATATTCTTTTGGGTTGAATCTTACTATCGTATCAGCTAGAGATTCCCATGTTTGTTCTTCAAAAAATTTTCCGGTTTTTTTTTCGACAACAGTTTCACATGCTCCACCGGCAGAATAGGCAATAACCGGCCGTCCACAGGCCATTGATTCAACGGCAGTAATCCCAAAATCTTCAATCTGGGGATGGATGAAAGCAATAGCTCTACTATATAGTTCAGCTAATTCATTTTGACTGACTTTACCTAGAAATTCAATATTATTTTTAGCCATGGATTTTAACTTCTTTTCTTCGGGACCGCAACCAAAAATTTTAAGGGGAATTCCTAGGCGATTAAAAGCCTGAACAGTTAAGTCAAACCTTTTGTAGGTAACGAGCCTTCCGCCTGCTAGGAAATACTTATCTATTTTTTCAGCGATTTTAAAATTTGTGGTTTCAACTGGCGGATGAATTACCGTGCTTTCCCGACGGTAATATTTTTTAATTCTATCTGAAACATTCTTTGAATTTGCAAAGAAAAAATCAACTCTTTGGGCGGCCAACTGATCCCAAATTCGTAATTTATTAAGAACGGAAGGGATTGTCTTCTTTACCAATCTGTTATACTTTAACTCATCAAGATAGCGATGAGTATCAGACCAAAGATATCTTGTCGGAGTATGGCAGTAGCAAAAATGGATAGTATTGGATCTGGTAATTATTCCCTTGGCCATCGCCGAACAACTTGATAATACAACATCATAGTCAATTAGGTTATAGCTTTCGGTTGCAATCGGCATAAAAGGCAAAAACCATTGGTAATGATTTAAAGCACCCGGCCAGTTCTGTAGAAAAGAAGTTTTTATATTTTTATTTTTAAAAATTTGTCCAAGTTTTTTTTGATCATAAAGCAAAGTATAGGTAGGAGCGTCCGGCCAAATATCTTGAAAAACTTTAAGAACTCGTTCTGCTCCGCCTTCCTGTATTAGATGGTCGTGTATTAAAGCAATTTTCATTCAGTTTGCCTCCCTTTAAAAACAGCCAGCGGCGTTTTAATTAATATTATTAAATCAAGGACCAGGGACCAATTTTCAATATAAAAAGTGTCAAGTTTAACCTCCTCTTCAAAATCAAGGTCTGATCTTCCTGAAACTTGAGATATTCCGGTTATCCCCGGTTTTATTGTCATTACTTTTTTATGATGCTTTTGGTATTTCTGGACTTCTTCAATTTCATGAGGCCTTGGCCCAACAAGGCTCATTTTACCCAAAAAAACTAAAAATAATTCCGGTAGTTCATCTAGACTAAAACGACGGATTAATTTTCCAACTTTTGTTATTCTGGGATCGTCTTTAAATTTAATCATCGGCGAACCTTGTCTTAAATTTTCTTGTTGTTTCAAAAAATCCTCGTTGAAACGGTATTTATGAGCATCTTCAACCATTGATCTAAATTTAAAGTAAACAAATGACCTGCCATATTGGCCAATTCTTTTATATTTAAAGATGATTGGTCCCTTTGAATCAATTTTTATCATCAAGGCTATTATTAACATTACCGGCGATAGTAAAATAATCAGCAAGAATGAACCAGCTAAATCAAAAATTCTTTTATAAATTCTTCCCCAACCGTCAAGCCTAGTCCTTTTAACTTTAACTATAGGAGTACCGGCAAAAATTTCAATTTCTAAATTTGTTAGTTGAGTGTCTAAAAGATCAGCTGTATATTTGAAGTCAAGATGGTACTCATTGGCAAAATCAATTAATTCCATTGTTTCTTCAAAATTAAGATTGGGATTAATTTGAATAATTTCATCAATTTTATCTTCTATTGCCAAATTTTTTATCTCTGCTGCTGATTTATCTCCAAAATTATTATATATAGATACAATTTTATATCCAAGACTTGGTTTTTTTTTAAATTCAAAGGCGAGCTTTTCAGCGATTTGACCTTCTCCTATAATTATGATTTTGCGGACACCTAGT
Source organism: uncultured Gammaproteobacteria bacterium (assembly GCA_964497245.1). Taxonomy (GTDB): domain Bacteria; phylum Patescibacteriota; class Patescibacteriia; order Buchananbacterales; family UBA6539; genus CAZCCC01. Next base: position 57,939 of record CAZCCC010000003.1, read on the forward strand.
CCGATTCTGTATGTATATTTTTGGATTAATTTCAAGACCAGCCTTTCGGCACTTATAAAAATAATTGCCAGTACCCAGGCAACGATTATTATAAAACGGGAGTCAAAAAGATATCTGGAAAAGACCATAACCGCAAGCACCACTGCAAGTCCGGCTGAGCAGGCAACAAAAATCCTTGCCAATTCGTCAAATATTTTTTTAATCCCACCAAAATTATAAAGTCCGCTTAGAGTAAAAAGTAAAATCCAAACAGCAGAAACTATAGCAACTATTGCTAAATATTCTCTAAATGGCAAATTAAAAATAACCGGCCTGATATCTTGAATAAAAGGCAAATAGCGAACCGAATAAGAAACTACTGCTGCAAAAAATAACGCCAGATAGTCAAGTGGCGGTTTTACTGCCGTAAATAACAATTCAGAATTTTTCATTTTTTATTATATAAGCTAGAAAGTAAATTGGTATTTATGAGAAAAAATAAAGACATAGTATTATTCAGTTTTTTTATTGGCGACGAAGCCAAAAAGGGTTAATGCCCCGTCCCGATTTATATATTTTAATTAAGGTGCGGGAATCCGCGGTTAATACCCTTTATTGAAAAAAGGCTAAACTGCTCATACACGTGGTTTATATCTTTATTAAAATAATTTTACCAAAATAAAGGTAAAAAATCAACTAAAAAATTATATACTTTGACAAAATTTATATTTTATGATATTATATATAAGTTGTATTTTTTGATATTCAAATTTCAATAGAGTAGGCAGGCTAGATAGCCGCCCCCGCGCCTATTTTAAAATTCAGCTAAAATAATTCTAAAATAGGCGCGGGGGAGGAAAGTCCGAACACTCTCCAGTATTTTATTGGAGTCGTAGTAATGGGTAATGCCCATCCTTGCACTGGCGACAGTGCAAGAGGACCAGTTCCGCAGAGACTATACAAATCTCGACTTCAAGCCGAGATCAAAGGTGAAAAGTGTCAAAGTGTTTTATCTTGAATACGGGATATCCCTTCAAAATAATGCTTTTTGACTCGGCTCCTGGCAACAGGATGCCCGCGGTAAACTCTACTTGGTGCAATGCCAAATTAGGTAGGCAGCTTGAGCCTAATGGCGACATTTAGGCCCAGATAGATGGCTATCCACCCGAGCTTAAAAGGCAAAGGTGACAGAATTCGGCTTATAGGCCTGCCTACTCTGCTGAAATAAAAAAAATATCTTAATTAATAAGGTATTTTTTTTAATTTCATATTAAACAGAGATATAATCAAGAGTTTACAAATGAATTCAACTCGCGGGACAAAGCTTACTTTGCCAGTCAGCACCCTCTATCTGTTAAGCCCGCATCAATTGCTTGATTTACAAGTTTATCAGCTTCCCTGTTGTCATTTCTCTTTATATGAACATATTTTATTTTTTTGAATGCAGCCGACAAATTCCAAACTTTAACAAACAATTGGGCCAAATCGTTATTTTTCACTTTGTACTTTTGATTTAGCTGCTGCTGAACTAATTCGCTGTCTAAAAATAAGTCAATTTCTTCAACTCCGAGTTCTTTTGCCTTTTGAAGCGCCAATATTACCGCTTTGTATTCAGCTTGGTTGTTTGTTGCATGACCAATATATTCTTTAAAATTATATTTTTGGCCACTAATTTCTATTACTGCTCCAATTCCCGCAGGGCCGGGATTACCCCTAGCACCACCGTCAGTATGTATTGTTGCTTTTTTTTCCATATATTTAGTTTAATTAGTGATTCTTAAATCAATTATTTTTAGCTGCAGTTCCCTGCTGCCATTCCATTCATTAGAGTCAACCTCAAAAACCATGTCAATTCTGCCGCCTGTTTTAATTTTAGCACACCAGCCACCAAAGCAAAAACCGATCGTTTTTCGAATAATATTACTGTTATGTTTAACCATTAAACGCAAATGTTTACCCTGCTGTCCGACACTTTGAGCTTCAACTATTGTTAAATTTCTAGCTAAAAATTTTGGTTTAGGATTCCCTTCTCCATAAGGTTTAAATTTTTCCAGTTCGTCAAATAGTTTCCAATTAATATCTTCTAAGCTTATATCTGCATCAATTTCAATTGCCGGCTTTATTTCTTTTCCCGCCAGTTCTTTTTCAGCAAGATTTTGTATTTTTTTTATAAAGTTGGCAAGATTCTTCTCATCCTTCAGGGTAAACCCGCAGGCTTGAGCGTGTCCACCGTAGCGACTCAAAAAAACATCGCATTTTTTTAAAGCTTCTATGATATTAAAATCCGGTATACTACGGCCGGATCCTATTATTTGTCCATTATAACGGCTTATAACCAGGCTAGGCAGGTTAAATTCATCGGTAATTCTCCCGGAAACCAAACCAACTATTCCGGTTGGCCAGCCTGTACCTACTGAAATCAGTAACTTCTTATCTTTAGTTTCTCCGATTATCTGCCGTGCCTCGGAAGTAATTTTTTCGGTAATTTGCTGCCTTTCCATATTGGTTTTATTTAATTCCTCGGAAAATTTTTCCGCTTGACTTAAGTTATCGGTTATTAGAAGTTCATAAGCAGAACTTGCATGGTTGAGTCTGCCGGCCGCGTTAAGTCTTGGAGAAATTTGCCAACCTATTACCCTTTCATCAATCTGGGTCAGATTACTGTTCATTTTTTCAATTAGCTTAAGTAATCCGATTCTTCTGGTTTTTTGTAAAACAATCAAACCATATCTAACCATAACCCTATTTTCGTCTAACAGTGGTTGCATGTCTGCAACTGTCCCGATTGCCACAAGATCTAAAAGCCATTTTTCAAATCCCTCTTTAATTCTATTTACTTTATAGTCTATCTGCCCTGCAATCAATCCTTGAACCAACTTGTAGGCTACGCCGCAGCCGGCTAATTCCTTAAAAGGATATTTTTCCTGATTAAGGTGTGGGTTTAGAATAGCATAAGCGCAAGGAAGCTCTAGTGGTTCCTGGTGATGATCTGTGACAATAACTTCAACATTGTTCTTATTTAAAAAATCAATTTCTTTTTTATTTGAAATTCCACAATCAACCGTTATGAGAAGTTGCGTTTTATTTTTAACTAGGCTTTTTGTCGCTTCAATATTTAGGCCATAACCTTCAGTTTCTCGAAAAGGGATGTAGACGTCGACATCAGCCCCAAAAGCCTTTAAAGTTTCAACTAGAATAACCGATGACGAAACTCCGTCCGCATCATAGTCGCCATAAACTACTATTTTTTCTTTTTTTTCTATCGACTCAAATATTTTTTTTACCGTTTTTTTCATATCATTAAATAAAAAAGGGTCATGAAGGTTCTCTCCATAATCAGGCAGTAGAAACTGGTCAATCTTTTTTTGTGAATCAATTCCTCTATTGAAAAGCAGTTGGATTATTATGGGGTATATTTCTGGAAATCTATCAAAATCTGTTTGCTCTAAATTAGGTTTTATTTTCCAATTTTTTTCTGACATAGTGTTTTATTTTAACATTTTAGAAAGATAACGGCAAATAATTTTAATATCCTAAAAAATCAGCTTTAGTATTTAAAATTTTAAAATTATTTACAAAAAAAGATTAAGGTGCTAAAATAATATTATGAAAAAGCAAAAAAAATGGCAAAAAATAGTGTGGATTGCAATAGCCCTGATGGTTTCTTTTTCAATGTTAGCTTGGACTATTGGACCATTTTTTTATTAGGTTTTGTTAAGAGTTTTTAATGGTTAAAAGCTGATAATCGTTAAATTTAGTATAATCAGCAATCAAAAAACCGCATGGTTTACCTAGCGGCTTTTTTTAGTTACTGCATAAAATAGGTTATTTTTTCAGCACAGCCAAGAAAGCTTCGGTTGGAATATCAACTCGGCCATGAGTCATCATCTTTTTTTTGCCTTTTTTTTGTTTTTCCAGCAG
>CAZCCC010000004.1:0-37724 GCA_964497245.1 uncultured Gammaproteobacteria bacterium
CGGAAACAAAAAGTTGTTAACTTTTTGTTTCACTCGCTCTACGTCGCCAATAAAAGGGTAAATTAAAAAAAGCATGAAAAAACTATTGGAAATTCTTTACTTTGGCTACACTGTTTTAATTTCGGCGGTTATTATCAATTTATTGGGTAAATATCTTGGCCTGAAAAGCTGGCATGATGTTTTTGGATCAACTTATTTCTCTGATTTAAACTTGTTTAATATGTTTTGGTTGCTTGCCATATATCCGTTTCTTTTAGGTACAAGTATTTATGTTTTGAATAAATATAAGGCGAAGATTATAAATATGTTAAAAAGTAAATAATATTAAATAAAATTTATGGAAACCTCAAAACAAAAACAACTTGAAAAAAATAAAAAACTCAGGCCGATGATTGTCGGGGCTTGTATTTTTGTCACTCCGGCTACGGTCGCTTTTTTGCTTTATTTACTTCGAGTTGAAAAAGGAAGGATAATTCCTGATTTGTATATGGTGGCTATTGTGGCGGGTGTGGCTCTTTACGGTTTAGTGAGTGGTTTGTTTTTAAATAAAGTTTTGAAAAAATCAGCGGCTAAATTAGAAGAAGAGATTAAGTATTTATAAATCAATTTATGGCCGATAATTAAAATTATAAAACAGATTACAAGATGAAATCATTAAAGCTAAAAAATACCTGCGAAATCAGCTTTTGTCTAAGTAATTGGTAAATAATGAAAAATATTAAATAAAAATTTATGGAACGAGGTTCGTTTATACCAAAAGAAAATCTTGAATTTCCAGACGAAAAAAAAGATCCGCCAAAAGATTTATCTCGTCGCGGGTTTCTAAAAATGGCCGCCGCCGGGCTAGCCGGTTTGGCATTGGGCAAAGAAGCGCAGGCCGGAATAAACATAATTCATAGAAAAACACTGGTTGAAAAAGCCGAGCCTGAAAGCCAAGTTGAAGTGGTTCCGGAATATGAAAGAAAGCTGGAAAAAATATTACTTTCCGTGCCGTCTGACAGCTTCAGCCATGAAACTGAAATAGCTACCCAAAAAGCCAAGGTTGAATATTTCAAAATGGTCCACCGCGATATTTTGGCCAATCTTCCGGATTATACCCAAATTTTTATTGCCGTTAACGAAAAAAATGAGTCGGCGATAAATGAAATGATCATGGAAATGGGTTTGTACGACCGCACGACTTTAAATGTGGTCAAAAACGTTATTGACGAATGGGCGCAAGATTATGGAGAAGTAATAAATGTAGATGGTCAAGAAAAATTTTTAGTGCCGATGTCACCGAATAATGAGGCTGATAAAGAAGCGCAAAAAAGACTGGATTCCAGAAATGAGGCAATCCAAAATTTATACGGCGAAAATGTGCTTGTGGCCGATTTTTATTTTCAAGGCGGCAATTTGACTTTTGACCAAACCGATGAAGGCCTAAGAGTCTTTGTCGGCTATGATGATGTTGAAAGTACTTGCGCGATCTATGATCGGCAGGGGAAAGTTGGACTTAATCACCTTGATATTCATCAAATAATTTCCAAAACTTTTGGCGGAGCGCAAGTTGTTGAGTTGGGCAATGAAAAGCAGGACTTGGCGGTCATGCATTTGGATCAGTCATTCATAATATTAGCTGACAAAAAAGTTGTTTTTAATAAAGTGGCAGATAAATCAAAATTGGCCGAGCAACAAGATTTCATCCGTCAGCAATTGGAACAGCTTGGCTATGAGATTATTGATTTGGAAAATAGTTCAATTGATTTGCAGGAATACCGAAATTCGGTTAACGCCATTCCATATGTTGATAAAAATGACGGTGTTAGAAAAGTTATGTATCCGGTGTTTCCCGGTGAAGTCAATGGTGATTATAACTCTTTAGAAAACATTTCTGAGGCTGATTTGCAGGGTAAAGGGCTGGCCGCATATAAAGCTTACAAGAAAGCCGGCTACCTGCCGATTCCAATAAGAAATTTTTCCGGCTTGCGACGTGGCAATACCCATTGCCTTTCAAATGTTTTGGCAAAAAATATTGAACAAGCCGATTTAGATAAAGTTAAAAAAAAGGCGTAATTAAAAAAAATAATTAAAGCACTTTAGTTGTTAATAATTATCAGGTGCTATCTTAATTATTTGCTTTATTTACAAGTTATTATATAATTAATTTATTTAAAGATTAATAATAAAGTTATATGAATCTAGAAAAACCAAGCATACAAGCAGAGAGCGAAAACGGTTTAAATAATAGACAAGAATTCATGTTGAATTATTTGAACAGTCAAACCGGATCAGCTTTTCCTTTAAATGAAGAGGGATATAATGAAGCGGGCAGGAGTGAAGGTATTATAGAAAAACTTGGGAGTAATGAAGAAGACAAAGAAAAATTAAGGATATACTTTCTTTCTATCTCCAGAACCAAGAGTTAGAAATAAGCTAAATAAGAATTAAAGTATTTTTTTAAGAACATAGTTTAATTATTCTAAAAATAGATATGTCTATGAAAGGTTATGAAGCAGGCCCTAATCCTGAAATTAATTTTGGCTACCTCTTGAATTTATTAGACAGGCTTAGAAAAAATAATTTTTCTACGCCTGAAGAAGGAAGAGAATTAGCAGATGCAATTATCAGGGGAGTGGATGAAGGAATTGCTACTTGGAAATCTTTAAAAACAAACAGTGAAGAATTAGACAGATTGGCAAGTGGTGATAAAGAAAATTCTTCTTCCTCTTCCAAATATGCTGGAAATTATGTTGATGATGGCATGGCGGCATTTTACAGGGCGATAAAAGAGCAAGAAGCTGGATTTGATGAAAGAATGAGAGGGCAAATTGCTGAAATCAGGCAGGGAGATGATTACTGGGGCGTGGCAAGAATTAAAGGATTTATTAGAGAAATTTTAGAGCGCGTTAATAAAAAATTAACCACCTGGGAAAATCTTGGAACAACCGAAGAAGAACTTAAGGCGTTTGCCAATGCGAAGATAAAGAGAAAAAAGTAAAATTATTTAATAGAAAAAAGCTGCCTTAATTGGTGGTTTTTTATTTTTTAACAGCACCACGCCAATTTTATTTTATTTACTGTGAAGTGTAACATTTGGGTGTGTAGGTTATTGACAAGACTTTACTAAAAGAATAAACTGAACAGTTGAAGATAGCTCTTTAAAAAATAGCTGTTAGTGAGCCAAATATCGCTCGAGCATTGGGCTTGGGGTGATAGGTTTTGTTTCAATAGATTAGAAAAAAAGGAGACAAGTCATGAAAAATGTATGGATTAGAATTTTAATTGTGCTAGCAATAACGCTGTTGATTGGTTGTAGACCAACACCACCGTTAAAACCGCAACCGCCAACCATTGTCACTCATCCGGTGTCGCAGACGGCAACATTTGGAGATACTGTTGAATTCAGTGTCGTAGCAGAAAACGCTAATTCAATCAGTTGGCAAAAAAATGGCGAGTTTATTTTGAATGCTGTTGTGAATCCCATCAGACCGCGAGAATCCGAATCATCAAAATCACTAACGCCGATTATTATCACTAACTCTGAAAGATCAATTTTGAGGCTTCGTCTCGTAACTAAAGATGATGAAGGAGTATATCAGGCTTTTGCCGAAAACTCAGTTGATACTGTTGCGTCCGCCAAAGCCTCTCTTGCCGTGAAGCCACAAGAAGTAATTACTATTGTCACGACAAATCTTGCCAATTATCCTTTGGTAGTCAACTTTAAAAATACCAATGTTGCTTTTGTAAAAATTGGTGATCAAATTATGCCAATTGAAAAATATGGTAATTTTTTCTGCATTAAGGCATTGAAGCCGGGATTAAACAAATTTATTTTGCAAGGGCAAGATGATTTTGGAGAAGAACTTAAAGACCTTTTGTTTATCTATGAAATTACCTACGACCAAAGTATTTCCACGGCCGAAGATGAATTGCTTTATCAACCCACAAATGATTTTTCGGCTACGCTGGTAATTAACTTGACCAAGGGTGTAATTTGGGGTGCTTTACCTGAGGTGATTATGCTGGCCGGCACGCCTGATGGGCAATACGTAATTGATAGTGAAGGCAATGTCTACCAAACTTCGGATCATACACTAAGTGGCCATGCTCTGCCTTTTCCTGAAGCGATTAGTACCAACGATCTGTATTATTCGAGTGCCTTATCGTATTACTTGCCATTGTTTTCAGCCGACAGCCAGTTCTGTTTTCTTGAAAACGATAAGTATGACATGGTAAGTCGAACCCTACTTAATGATAATTATCCTATAAATGTCAATGGTGGCTATAATACCGTCCTTTTGAATAACGGATTATTATCGCAAGTTGTTTATGGGGAATGGAATTTGGCAGATCCAATCAACGATTTGCTAACAACTACCTCTTTGGTTTTTTATGGTAATAATGCTTTAACCGATCCTTCGGGTAATTTCTTCATTTCAACTTATTACAGTCATGCCCGGGGTTTTTTTTCCGTTAGAGATCTTAGTAGTTTTGAAACTATATTTAGCGCCTCAATGGGTGATTTTGTTGGAGATGTTGCCTTTTTACCAGACAGCAGTATTGCCTTTATTGGAGCCGGCGGTAATCCTTATTATGGCAAAGGTGAGATTGCAGTCTATAGTTTTACCGATAATGACGTTGTCAGCCGATATTCCCAATATGGTGCCTACTACGTAAAAGTCGGATATGACGGATTGGTTTATTCCCGAAGTGCCTATATTACCAAAGATGGCAGTAGAGACCATCAGGGAATTGAGGTCTTACAATACGATGATAATACCAAAGAGCTGTTATTTATAAAGACCTATTTTTTAGGCAACGGTAATGAACAAATTGGCCAGCAATTCTTCATCAAGCCGCCAATAATTTACTAGCCAATCTTTAGTTTCTATCTGACAGTCAATGAGATTTTTTTCCTCGCATTCTTGTAATAAAAGACTGCGGGGGATTTTTTATTAAACCAAAAAATCGCCTTGAAAGTGACTTAATAAATTTCTAATTTCTAATTAATTTCTAGATTGGTAATTAGTCATTGGGATTTAATTAAAAAATCAACCACTTGGGAAAAGCTTGGAACAACCGAAGAGGAACCAAAGGCGCTTGCCAATGCGAAGATAAAGCGTAGAAAATAAAATTTAATATTAACTTTTACAACATAAAAAAGAGCAGATTTAAGTAGGTTTATCAGGACAGATATAGTGGAATAGTATTTAGACCTTGACAGTCTTTTTTTTATCATTTATTATATACCTATACCTGAGGTATAGGTATATAATAACTTTAAATAAATAATTATGAATCAAACAAAAGAAAAAGTTTTAATTAATTTTAAAAAAGCGCAAAGTCATCTGACTAAGATTACTAAAATGATTGAAGAAAAAAGATACTGTATTGACATTATGCAACAGAATTTAGCGGTAATTGGCCTTTTAAAATCAGCTAACCAACAGTTATTGGAAGGTCATCTCAAGAGTTGTTTTAGTAATGAGATGAAAGGCAGTAATGAAACACGAAAAAAGAAGATGATTGATGAAATTTTATATCTTGAAAAAATGAGTAATAAATAGTTTTTTAATTTTTCAGTTTTACCTTTTAAAAAAGAAATATTGATATGGTTAAAATAAAGCAAATAAAATTTAGGATTAATGGATTAAATTGTGAAAGTTGCAAAACTTTACTAGAGACGGAAATTGGGATTTTAGAAGGAATTAAAGAAATTGAAGTTGACTATCAGACAGGGGACTGTATGGTTAAGCTTGATGAAAATAAAGTTTCTTTTACAGAGATAAAAAACAAAATAGAAAGCTTTAATTATTCAGTAGATAATATTAGCCAAACTGTTAGGCCAAGAAAGGCAAATAATTTTTTTATTGGCTTGCTTATTCCATTTGTATTTATTGGCTTAATATTTGGTTATTTCTATATTAATAATTCTGGAGTATTATCCATTTTAGCCAAACTTAATGAACCGAATTTGGATTATGGCCTTATTTTTTTAATAGGAGTTTTGGCAAGTTTTCATTGTATTGGGATGTGTGGTGGATTGGTAGTTACTTATTCTACAACTGTTGCCTCTAAGGATAATAGTAAAATAAAAATTATTAGGCCGCATTTTCAATATAACTTTGGTCGTTTTATTTCTTATACAGCTATTGGCGGAATTCTAGGTGGGGTTGGGTCATTTTTTGCAATTAATTCTTATTTTTCAGGGACTTTGATGCTGATTGCCGGCATTTTTATGGTGTTAATGGCAGTTTCTTTATTTACTAACTATCGCTGTTTGAATTATATCAAATTAAGAACCCCAAGATTCATAGCTAAGTATATTTATCAACAAAAAACCAGTAAAAATCCAAAAAGTCCTTTAATTATTGGCTTATTTACCGGATTTATGCCTTGCGGTCCACTGCAGGCGATGCAGCTTTATGCTTTAGGTACAGGGAGTTTTTTTGGTGGTGCCTTGAGTATGTCTGCTTATTCGCTGGGTACTATTCCTTTAATGTTTGGCTTTGGTACCTTTATATCCTATATATCCAGTAATTATCTTAGAAAGATTATGAAAGTTTCCGCAGTTTTTATAGGAATATTAGCTTTGATAATGATTATGCGTGGTCTTGCTAATTTTGGTTTTAGAGTTAATGCCACTCAGCCGGCAGGTAATCAGCCAACAATCAATATTACCCCCGACCAATTTCAAATAGTTAGGATGGATTTAAACTACAGTGGCTATAACCCTAATATTTTATATATTGAAAAGGACAAACCGGTTCGTTGGATTATTAATGTAAAGCAGATGTCAAGATGCACCGATGAGATAATTTTACACGGTGGTTATAATATTAGGAAAAAATTGCAGAATGGAGAAAATATTATTGATTTTATTCCGCCTTCAAGTGGACAAATAGAATTTTCTTGCTGGATGAATATGGTTTGGGGAAAATTTGTAATACAGTAGCCAGATTTATTTGTCTTGATAGTTTTATGATATTTCCGGTACTACTGTATTATAAAAAAATAAGCAGGTTGCTTAAAAGAATATTTGTTGGTGTCTTGAACTACTCAAGGGAAGGTAAATAGTATTGTTATTTAAAGAAATTTTTGAGTTGCAAATAGTAATTATTTAAAAAGGCTGTTTTCACTGAGAGTTTTATTATATTGTCTTTTTTAATACTGCTAATAAAAAATGCCGTTGCCTTCAATGGTTGACAGCAACGGCTTAGTTCACAATTATTCCCCTCCTCCTGCACCCTTGGAAATTCCCCATGCAATCCCGCCGGCAATTGCAAACAAACTTAGCAGCGAGGAAACGATTGATATCGTTATTGCCAAAAATTGTGCTTTTTGAGGCACTTTGGTAATTGAGTGTATGTGCTTCATAACCTTCACCTCCTTTCAACAGAGAGCGTTTGACTATTCATTTTCAGATTCAAAAAAACATTATTACCCTACTATTAATTAATGCATTTGTCAATGGTATATTTTATTTTTATTGGCGACGTAGAGAGAGTGAAACAAAAAGGGTTAATACCTTTTATTAGTAACTATTTAAATATGAAAAATATGAAAAAAATAATTTTAAAAATTTTAGGGATGCATTGTGCCTCTTGCGCCAGAAATATTGAAGAGCAAATTAAAAAGCTTCCGGGCATGCATTCGGTTAATGTTAATTTTGGCACTTCACAAATGTTTGTGGAGGCAAAAGAGTCAGTTTCGGAAAGTGATTTAAAAAATGTTGTTGAAAAAATGGGTTATAAAATCGTTGGTGGAGTAAGTGAAGAGGAATTTGAAGAGCAAAAAAATATTCGCAAAGCAAAGCAAAGGGCGATTTGGTCTTTGATTTTGAGTGTCCCCTTAATGTTTACAATGGCGACAATGTATCTTAAATGGCCGCTTTTTGGATTAAAAATTCCAGGTGTTAATTCAATGTTTTTACAGTCCATGCTGGAAGCGCTTTTGGCTTTTATTGTTGTTTATATAATTGGCTTCCAAACTCACGTTTCCGCCCTCAGGGCCGTTCGTCGGTTTTACGCCAATATGGATGTTTTGATTTCGCTTGGCACTACAGCCGCTTTCTTTTTTGGAATAGCCAGTTTTTTTATTGATGTGCCGGTTTTTTTTGAAATTGCCGCTTTTATCATGACTTTTCAGTTATTGGGACGATACCTAGAAATGCGTGCTAAAGGAAAAACTTCTGAGGCTCTGAGAGAGCTATTAAAATTAGGAGCAAAAACAGCTAAAATTTTAGTGAATGAAAAAGAAATGGAGATTTCAATTGAAGAATTGAAAGTTGGGGATATTATGATTGTTAGACCTGGAGAAAAAATTCCAACAGACGGAAAAGTAGTAGAGGGACAGTCGTCAATTGATGAATCAATGGCAACCGGTGAATCACTGCCGGTGGAAAAAAGGAAAAATGATGAAGTGATTGGTGCAACAATTAATCAGGAAGGAGTATTAAAGATTCAGGCGCTGAAAATCGGTAAAGACACTTTTTTCTCTCAAATTGTTAAATTAGTGGAAGAAGCTCAAAGATCCCGAATTCCTATTCAGGAGTTTGCCGATAAAGTAACTTCATATTTTGTTCCGGCAGTTTTGGTAATTTCTTTATTAACCATTATTGGTTGGCTGATTGTAGGAGATTGGTTTGTGGCGATTGTTGGGACAATCACAGTTTTAATTATTGCTTGCCCTTGTGCCTTGGGGCTAGCTACGCCCACTGCTTTGACTGTTGGAATCGGCAGAGGAGCAAAACAAGGGATTCTTATCCGGCAAGGTGAAGCAATTGAATTAATGGGAAAAATAAAAACAATAGTCTTAGATAAAACGGGGACCCTGACAAAAGGAAATCCCGATGTGACAGATATAATAGTTTTTAAAGAAGGTATTAAAGAAAGCTATATTTTACAAAAAGCCGCTTCCGCAGAGATGGGATCCGAACATCCTTTGGGTAAAGCGATTATTAACAAAGCAAAGAAAGAAGGAATTGAAGTTTTAATCCCTGAAAATTTTAAAGCTCTGTTTGGTAAAGGAATAATTGCTAAAATTGACTCCAAGAATGTGTTGGTTGGAAAAGAGGAGTTATTAGAAGAGTATAATATCAATTTTTCTTTTACCAAAGAAAAATTAGAAAAATTACAGAAAGAAGGGAAAACTCTCATGTTTGTAGCCGAAGAAAATGAAATATTAGGAGTAATAGCTGTTGCCGACACTTTAAAAACCGAAACAAAAAAAGTGATTGAAGATCTTCATAAAATGGGATTTAAAACTATTATGCTGACCGGAGATAATCAGAGAACGGCAAAAGCCATTGCTAAAATAGCAGGAATAACCGAGGTTATTGCCGAAGTGTTGCCAAATCAAAAAGTTGATGAAATTAAAAAACTTCAAAGAGAAGGGCAGATAAAAGTGGCAATGGTGGGCGATGGAATAAATGATGCGCCAGCCTTAACTCAAGCTGATGTTGGGTTGGCAATTGGAACAGGAACGGATATCGCTATTGAAGCTGGAAAAATCACTCTTGTCAGGGGTGATTTGGGGGTTTTATTAGAAGCTGTTAAGTTGAGTAAAACTACTTTTAAAGTGATTCGTCAAAATCTTTTTTGGGCTTTTTTCTATAATATCGTTGCTATTCCAGTAGCAGCTTTTGGAATTTTGGCTACAATGGTTGGCCCTCTTATTGCGGCCGCTGCCATGGCTTTTAGCTCTTTTTCCGTTGTTGTCAATTCTTTAAGATTAAGAAAAATTAGATTTTGATTTTCAGCGAAACCATAAAAGTTTTGTTATGTGGCGGGGCAGTAGTTTTATGCAAGAAGTTGCATTTATACTCGGGGGCAATATTTGGTAAAAATTTTTAGCCCTTGACATATTTTTTTGGTCATGCTAACATAGTTATGGGTATATATTCATAATTAATTAATAAAACCCGGAAAGGAAAAAGTATGCCAAATTTTGACAAAACAGGACCCGCCGGCGCTGGTGCTAAAACCGGTGGGCAAATGGGAAAATGTGCTGATGCTAAACCTCTAGGCAGACCATTTGATGGTCGTGGAAAAGGCATGGGACAAGGCCGTGGACGCAGAAATGTGGGGCAAGGTTTACGAGGGCGAGCAGGACAAGTTAGGGATAATGGCTAAAAACCTTAAAAGCCAGAATAGTAAAAAAGCTTGTAAATGAATTAATCAATTATTCAGAAAAGACCAAGATATGTCTTATTTCGGCGCAATTATGCGGATGAGTATTACTTGTAATTAAGTATTTGTAGAAAGACCAGAAATAAAAAAAGTTTTTTGAAGTCAGCTTTTTTAAAAAAAGCTGACTTAGCTTTCTTGTTAATAGTTTGTTATTTTATGGTATAATTTTTAAGTATGACAAGACCGAGAAAATGTAGAAGAATAAGATGGCGAGCCGAAGCTACATATTTTAAGCCTCGCGGAATTCCGATGAAGCAGCTTGAGGAGGTTATTTTAATTAAAGAAGAAATAGAAGCTGTAAGGCTTAAAGATTATTTAGGCTTGGATCAAATTGATGCGGCAAAAAAAATGAATATTTCGCAAAGCACTTTTCAGCGCATTTTAGTTTCGACCAGAAAGAAAATTGCAGAATCATTAATAAAAGGGAAGGCATTAAAAATTGAAGACGACTTATAAATAAAATAATCTATAATGATATTAAAAAATTTAGACAAAGCGGGAAAGATATTAAGTCTAGATCAAACTAAAAATATAAAATCAGGGGTTGTTATTTTGCAACCCGGTCAAGAAGTGGGAAAGCATATTACCAAGAGCAGAGAAGAAGTAATTATAGTACTTGAGGGGCAAGCTACTATACTAGTCTATGAAAAAAATTTAAAAGCCAGTTTGGCAAAAACTGGACAATTGGTTTATATTAGTCAGGGAGTTGAACATAATGTAAAAAATAATACGGACAAAATTTTACGTTATATTTATCTAGTATCGTTAATAAAATATGAAGCTTAAATTTTTATTTTTTTCATTTTTTATTTTTTTTATAATACCCGTTAGTTCGGCTTTGGCAGTTGAAGCACAGCCGGTGGTTTATTATGAAAAAGCGATAATTTTGGAATTAAAAGAAACAATAAATGAAATTTCCGATTTTGGTCAAGGAATGAAAAGTGTTCAAGAAATTAAGATAAAAATTTTATCAGGAGCACATAAAGGAGAGGAAAAAGTTTTGGAAAATTCAATTTTGGGTAATCCGGCAGATTTAAACATAATGAAAGGCGACAAAGTAATTATTTATTTGGAAAAGTTTGAAGATGATCGGTTAATTATTCAAATTCATGATTATTATCGTTTGCCCCAGATTATCCTGTTAGTTTTTATTTTTTTTGTGCTAATGATTTTAATTGGTAAAGCCCAAGGACTAAGATCAATTGTCAGTCTACTTTTTTCAATTTTTTTGATATTCAAAGTTTTTATTCCAATGGCTCTGAAAGGCTTTAATCCCGTTTGGCTGTCATTGGTAATAGCTAGTATTATATCCATAACCACCTTATTTATAATAGCTGGTTTTAGAAAGAAAACTATAGCCGCCATATTGGGAACCATTGGGGGATTAATCAGTGCGGCTATTTTAGCTTTTGTTTTTACAAATTTATCAAGATTAAGCGGGCTGTCTTCGGAAGAAGCAAGGATTTTGGCGTCAAGTTTTTTTCTGGATTTTAAGGGATTGCTTTTTTCCAGCATTATTATCGCTGCATTGGGAGCGGTAATGGATGTTGCAATTTCAGTGGCTTCGGGAATTGCTGAAGTAAAAAAAGCCAATTCAGAGATATCTCGAAAAAAATTAATTTCATCCGGCATGGAAATCGGCAAAGATATTATTGGAACAATGTCCAATACTTTAATTTTTGCCTATGTTGGTGCTTCGCTTTTTATTTTGCTTTTATTTACAAAATTCGGCGATTCTTATTTGAAATTTTTTAATTTTGATTTTGTCGCTGAGGAAATAATCGGTGCAATTTCCGGAAGCATAGGCTTGATTTTAACAGTTCCAATTACGGCTTTTTTTGCCGGATATCTTGAGTCAAAAAAATAGCATCATTAACTTAGAAAATAAATATCGCTTTTAAAGCGATTTTTTGATATACTAAAACTATATGGATTGGTTATTGCTTTTAATAATTGCTTATTTTTTCATTTCTCTTACCGCCTTGACGGATAAGTTTCTTTTGAATAATATTTTAGGCGAGCCTGTTGTTTATGCTTTTTTAGTATCTGCCTTAGGGCTAGTTGCCGTATTACTTGCACCTTTCGGCTTAATTTGGCCGGGTTATTGGCAATTGTTAATCAGTCTCATTGCCGGTTTCAGTTTTACTTTTGCCTTGTTTTTTTTATATAAATCATTAAAAATAGGTGAAACTTCCAGAGTTTTTACTACTGTTGGATCGCTTGGTGCAGTCTTAACATTTACATTTTCAGCAATTTTTTTGAAAGAAATTTTAAATAGCAGTGAGATTTTTGGTTTTGTTTTTTTAATAATCGGCGGGATATTGATTAGCCTTGATTTTCAAGCCAAAAGAAAATTCAATAAATCATATCTAATTTTTTCTTTGCTGGCGGCTTTAATGTTTGCTATTTCTTATACTTCAGCCAAACATATTTATACCGTACAGGGATTTATTTCCGGTTTCGTCTGGCTTAGGATTTTTGCCTTCATTGCCGGGCTTCTTTTTTTAGTCAGTCGGAAAAATTTTCAGTTAGTTAAAAAAGAATTGCAAAAAGGATCTTTAATTTCAAAAAAGTCAAATCAATTTATCTTAATTGGCGGGCAAGCTTCTTCAGCAGTCGGTTTTTTGATCTTAAATTATGTCATTTCCCTTAAAAATCCGGCAATTGTTTTGGCTGGACAGGGTCTTCAATATGCTTTTTTATTTATTTTTACTTTGGCAATATCCAATTTTTTCCCAAAGATTTTAAAAGAAGAAATTACTGCTTTGATAATTTTACAGAAAGGTTTGGCAATAGTTTTAATTTCTATCGGACTTGTAGTAGTTGCTTTTTAGTTTCCTGATAATTATGTGTTATAATTAATATTATCGGAGATTATCACTTTTAAAATATCAAAATATGATTATTAACTCAAAAAAACTGACAAAAACTCAAAAAGAAGAGGCGGTACATAAATTATTTGAAGATAGTGCGCCTTGTTATGATTTTTATTTAATGCTGATTCTTTCAGGAATGATTATTACTTTTGGACTTTTGCTTAACAATATACCGGTAATTATTGGAGGAATGATGGTTGCGCCGATTTTGTCTCCTATTTTGAGCATGTCTATGGGAATTATTGTAAGTGATTTTAAATTAATGAAAAGATCAGCCCAAGTAATTTTTAATTCAGTAGTTTTAATTGTGGTAATTTCTTTTTTTAGTTCTTTGCTTGCAGTAAGTAGGGATTTAAATCAAGAAATTGTTTCCAGGGCATTTCCAAATTTTTATTATTTATTAATTGCCATATTCTCCGGTGTGGCCGTCTCATATGCTATTGTAAGACCGCAGATGTCAGAAACTTTGCCCGGAGTTGCCGTTACAGTTGCCTTGATTCCTCCGTTGGCTTCGGTCGGTATTGCCTTATCTCTTTTGGAGTGGAATGTTGTAATTGGATCATTGGGTTTATTTGTAATAAATTTAGCGGGGATAATATTTGCCTCAATAATTGTATTTGCCTTGTTGAATTTTTATGAAGTAAAAAAGGCAATAGAAAAAAAAATTAATAGCGAAGAAAAAGTAATTTCAAAAACCTTAGAACAGCGAGAGGCGGAAAATTTAAAAGAATTGTCAAAAAAGGTTAATCAGGCAAAAAAAATCATTGATAAAAAAAAGAAACGTCTTTAGCTATTTCAACTCTAGGGATAAATCCCTTAAACAAGAAAAATGGAAGAATCAAGTTTTACGCGATTTCTTATCCCGCTTGTGCAGAATTTGAAATGACGAAAAGAAAGTCAAAATTTTTAAACTAAATCAAATAATTCATATTTATTAATAATTTAAAAATATGGCAATTATTTACGGAGTAGATACATCCAAATCTTATGGGCCAATTGAAGTTCGAGATGCTATCATTGATTGTTTTACTGAAGCCCATTCAGAAATTCTAGAAAAAGATATTGATGAATTTGCAGCTGGTATTAATTCTGAAGATGTAGAAAAAATAAAAAATATTAGCGTGAAGTTAATGGTTAAAAATTATTTTAATGAAACAGGGGATAATTTTGAGAATCCAACCAAGGAATCATTAATTGCAGTTTGTGATAAATTGGCGGAGTTTGCCAGAAATTTTCGTGCTGACGAAATTATTAAAAAACATTATCGTGAGATAATGCAGTTAGTTGAAGGTTTGAGATAAATTATGGCAAAGAAAACAGAGATTAAAAAATCACAAATAGACTCTGGCAGAAGCTTACTTAAAAGTGTTTTAAATAATATTAATGATGCTATTTTCATTCACGACCTTAAGGGTCGTTTTTTATTAGTTAATGCTGAGTCTTGTAGTCGACTAGAATATAAAGAAGAAGAACTTTTAAAGTTTGGCCTGGCCAAAATTGATTCTCCCAAATTTGCCAAATTAGTTCCTGCCCGAATTAAAGAATTAAAAGAGAAGAAAAGCGTTGTTTTTGAAAGCGAGCATATAACAAAATCAGGCAAAACTATTCCTGTTGAGATAAGCAGCAAAGTCATAGATTATCAAGGAAAGTTGGCAATTTTAAGTGTTGCCCGCGACATTACTGCACAAAAAAATATTGAAAATGGTATAAAAGAAAAATTCGAGGAGTTAGAAAAAATAAATCGCCTAATGGTTGGACGAGAATTAAAGATGATTAAACTTAAAGAAAAAATCCAAAGATTAGAACAATCATTAACAAAATAAAGGGTATTAATCCTTTTTGGCTCCCTGTCTGCTCCGTCAAAGACGTTTGTCGCCTATGGCGGGGACAGGCGGTAGACAGGATTGGATCGGTTCAGTATTTATTTAACACTTTTATTCATTGATTATGTAAAATAGGTATTGGATCGCCCTACGTTGCCAATAAAAATATTTAATATGCCTATACAATGGAATGAAGAACACAGCGTTAACGTCAAAGAACTTGACGATCAACATAAGATTTTTATTAGTTTACTTAATCGGTCTTATGATTTAATTCATTCTCAGGGCAGTCAGAAAGATCTAAAAAATATTTTGGCAGATTTAATAGACTATGCCGTAAACCATTTTAATGCTGAAGAAAAGTATTTTGATTTGTACAATTATGAAAATTTATTTGAACACAAAGAAGAACATAAAAAACTTAAAAAACAGGTTTTGGATTTCCAGAAAGATTTTTTAGCCGGTAAAAAAGATATTACAGTTGAATTGATTGATTTTTTGGAAGATTGGCTGATTGACCATCTTGGAAGTCAAGATAAAAAATATTCCAAATGTTTTAATGAACATGGTCTATACTAGAAATTAAAATTAAGATCAATATGAAATTAAAAAGGCAATTCAAAATAAATTTAATACTGATATTTATTTTAATCTTTTTAATTCCAGTTGGGATCTTATATATTTTTAATAATTGGCGGAAAAATGTTAAATATTTTTCCGAAAAATCTTTATTGATTGCCAAAATCTCCGCAGCAGGAATAGATGGTGAAATGATAAAAATGCTAAAAGCACTTCCTGAGGATGAAAGGACAATTGCTTATGAAAGTATAAAGAAAAGACTAGAATCTTATCTTAAAGCAGATAAAAATTTACGTTTTGTCTATCTCTATACAAAAAAAGGTGATGATTTATATTTTATGGTTGATTCGGAGCCGGCTAGTTCAGCTGATTATTCACCACCGGGGCAAGAATATTTTGAAGCAGCAGATTATTATAAAAAACCTTTTTTAAACAAAGAACCAATAATTATTGGACCTGTAAAAGATCGATGGGGAAATTGGATGAGTGTTTTAGTCCCAATAATTAATAAAGAAACCAGAGAAGTCTTTGCAGTTTTAGCAATGGATTATCCCGCAGAAAAATGGAATACTCAAGCAATTAATTCTACAATAGCATTAGCATTAGATTTTTTGGTAATTTATGTATTAGTTTTTATAATTTTTATTTTTTTTATAATCCTTATTAATAAGGACAGAAAATTCATTTCATTAGTGGAAAATATTCCGGGAGCAGTATATCGCTGTAAGATAGATAAAAATTGGACAATGGTTTATATTAGTGATCAAATATTTAATATTTCTGGATTTCCGATTTCTGATTTTATTAATAATTCCGTTCGTTCTTATGCGAGCATTATTCATTTCGAAGATATTAAAATAGTTGGAGAAAAAATTAATGAAGGTATTGTATTGAAAAAAGATTTTGTTATTGAGTATCGCTTAGTTTCTGCTAATAAAAAAATAATTTGGGTCAAGGAAAAGGGTAGAGCAATTTATAATAAGAGTGGAAAAGCTATTTATTTAGATGGAGTAATTTTTGATATTTCAAAAGAAAAAGAAATTATTTCCAAATTGAAATTTGAAGAGGAAAAATCAAAAAAAATTAATAGATATATGGTTAACCGAGAATTAAAGATGATTGAATTAAAAAAGAAAATAAGATTATTAGAGAAAAAAGATGAGAATTAAGTATAAAATTAGTTTAATATTTTTAATCCAGTTTGTTTTTTTTCTGATTTTTATTATTTTATTTTTAAGCTGGTTTACTTTTAGGCAATTAAGGCAGGAAATTATTAGTAATTTAGAAGATATGGCAGATTCTCGGGCAAACCATATTGAAACTTATTTAAAAAGTAATATTGAAAGACTTCAATTAATTACCAGTAGAACTAAATTAAGAAGCACAATATATAGTTATAATCAAAATCCAAATAATGAAGATAGAAAAACTATTTTGGACATTATCATTGATTCAGCTTCTCCAATTAAAGATTTTGAAAGGGTTTGTGTTGTTGGTTTAGATGGGGAAGTGATAGCTTCAACTAATCAAAGCTTTATTGGTAGAAATGTTTTTGGCAAGAATTTTTTTGTTCAAGGGATGCAAAATGAATCAGTAAATTTTATTAAAGAAGATGAAATATATAAAATTTTTGTTTCCGGACCTTTTATTTTTGAAGATGAAATAATTGGAGTTAGCTTAACGGTTGTTTCTTTTGATAAATTATCAGATATTGTTCAGTCAAAAATTGGACTTGGTAAAACTGGGGAAGTTGTTGTTGCTTTTCTTGATGAAAATGGCAACCGTCAATATCCAGTTGCAAGGCGTTTTGAACATGAAGCTGTAATTTTTGATACTGAAAATATTGATGTCGCCTTTACGACGAAAGAAGCGTTTTTTAAAGATGAAAATATTTTTTTAAAAACTTATGATTATAGAAATAAAGAAGTTGTTGCAGTTTCTAAATATATTGATATTGCTGATCTTGCTTTAATTGCAAAAATGGATAAATCAGAAATAGAAAGTAAAATATTTTATTTAATTTTAATTTTTTCTTTAATCTCTACAATTTTTATAATCTTTTATTATTTTTTTACCATTTTATTTTCCAGTTTTATTTCCAAATCAATTGAAAAATTGCATCATGGGACAGAAATTATTGAAAAAGGAAATTTAGACTATAAAGTTGGGATTAATTCAAATGATGAAATTGGTCAGCTTTCTCGGTCTTTTGATAAAATGACAGAAACAATTAAAAAATCTCAGGCTGAAATTGATTTTAAAGTGGCTGAACAAACCAAGGAAATTATTGAAAAACAAAAATATTTAGAAGATCAACAAAAAGCAGTTTTAAATATTTTAGAAGATATTGAAGAAGAAAAAGAAAATGTTAAAAAAGAAAAAGATAAAATTAATACAATTTTACAAAGCATTGGTGATGGGGTGTTTGTTGTTGATAATAATTTAAAAATTACAATTTTTAATCCAGTAGCCTCAGAGATTAGTGGTTATAGCATTAAAGAGGCTTTAGGTAAAAGATATGATCAAGTTTTAAATTTTATTTTTGAAAAAGACGAAAAAATTAACGATCAATTTATCAAAGAAGCAATTAGAACCGGTCAGATAAAAGATATGGCTAACCATACTTTGTTAATAAGGAAAGACAAAACAAAGGTTGCAGTGGCTGATTCCGCTGCCCCGCTAAAAGATAATAAGGGTAAAATTATTGGCTGTGTTGTGGTTTTTCGTGATGTGACAAAAGAGCGGGAAATTGATAAAATGAAGACAGAGTTTGTTTCTTTGGCTAGTCACCAATTAAGGACGCCATTGTCGGCAATTAAGTGGTTTTTGGAAATGGTAATTAACGGTGATGCTGGAAAAATTAATAAAGAACAAAAAGAATATTTACAGCAGGCTTTTGAAAGCAATGAGCGGATGGTAAAATTAGTTAATGATTTGCTGAATGTTTCGCGCTTGGAGATGGGTCGTTTAGCGGTTGCGCCAGTGCCAACTGATTTAGTTAAACTTTGCCAAGATTTAATTGGCGAACTTACTCCTTTATTAAAAGCTCATAATTTAAAATTTAAATTTATCAAACCAGCAAAATTGCAGTCAATTAATATAGACCAAAAATTAATTGGTCAGGTGATTGCCAATTTTCTTTCAAATGCGATAAAATATACTCATGGCGGAGGCGATGTTGAACTAAAAATTGAAACCAATAATAAAAATATTAAAGTTTCGGTTAAAGATAGCGGAATTGGTATTCCTCAAAATCAACAAGCTAAAATTTTTGAAAAATTTTTTAGAGCCGATAATGTTGCCACTACTGATACTGAAGGAACAGGTTTAGGACTTTATGTTGCCAAAAAAGTTATGGAAGTTTCTGGAGGACAAATTGGTTTTAATTCAATTGAAAATAAAGGCACAACTTTTTGGTTTATCTTGCCTTTTAGCGGAAGTAAAAAAATTTCCGGTGAAAAGAGTTTAGAAGATTCTTTTAATCTTAAAAAATAAGAATTTATGTCTAAGATTTTAGTTGTTGAAGATGAAAAAAAATTAGCAGAAGCGTTAGGGGATAAGCTGAAAAAAGTTGGCTTTGATGTTTTTTTGGCCTACAATGGAAAAGAAGGATTAAGAAATATAAAATCTAAAAAACCAGATTTGATTTTACTTGATATAATTATGCCAGTGATGGATGGTATTACCATGTTAAAAGAAATGCGTAAAGTTGATAAAAAAACTCCAGTAATTATTTTGAGTAATCTTTCCGGCGATGATAAGTTAAGTGAAGCATTGGTTTCGGGCAGCTATGATTATTTAATAAAGACCGATTATTCTTTAGAGGAAGTGGTTAAAAAAATAAAAAAAGTTTTGAATATTAAATAATAAATTATTTAAGTAT
Organism: uncultured Gammaproteobacteria bacterium; assembly: GCA_964497245.1. Lineage (GTDB taxonomy): Bacteria > Patescibacteriota > Patescibacteriia > Buchananbacterales > UBA6539 > CAZCCC01. The sequence continues at coordinate 19,334 of CAZCCC010000004.1, forward strand.
GATAAAAGTATTAGTTGCCGAAGATGACCGATTTTTAATTAAGGCTTATGCAGCCAAATTAAAAAAAGAAGGTTTTGATGTATTATTGGCAGTTAATGGTGAAGAGGCGGTTGAAAAGGCAAAAAAAGAAAAACCAGATGTAATTTTATTAGATTTGGTTATGCCAAAAAAAGATGGTTTTGATGCCTTGGCAGATATTAAAAGCGATCCATCTTTAAAAAATATTCCAGTTGTTATTCTGTCTAATCTTGGACAAGAAGAAGATATTAAAAGAGGGAAAGATTTAGGCGCAGCTGGTTATTTGGTAAAATCAAATATTGCAATTGCCGATGTGGTAAAAAAGATAAAAGAGGTTTTGGGTAAGTAATAAGTTGAAATACATTAAAAAAAACGGGTGGCCCCTTTTTTTAATGTCTAAATGTTTTTAGTAGGTGACTGTAGAACAGTTGGGGTTAAAACCCCAATACTCGAATAGGGAAAGTAATCGAACCGACGGGTTATTTTAGAAGAGGAGTAAAGGCGCCTTTGGCGGAGTGAAAAATCGAGGATTCCGTCTTATATATCTTAATTAAGGTGCGGCACTCCGCGGTTAATACCCTTTATTTAATATAATTAAGCGGATTTTGTCTTGATCCTCCGATTCTTACTTCAAAATGGAGATGAGGTCCAGTAGATCTTCCGGTTGAACCCATTAGACCGATTGTAGAGCCTTTTGTTATATTTTCGCCGACAGAAACGTGAATCTTATTTAAATGGGCGTAGAGAGTTTGTTTTCCTCCGCCATGGTCAATTATAATAACGTTTCCATAACCTCCGTTATAACCGATTTCCGCCCGGTTTACAATTCCTGAATCAGCGGCATAGATAGGCGCATTGTTTCCGCAAGCGATGTCTAATCCCGAATGACGCCAGCCGAAATATTGGCTGATTGTCCGGCAGCTTGTCGGCCAAAGCATTTGTCCGGTAGCAGTTATTATAGGCGCCGGCGCCGGTGAAGCAGTCGGCTGGACAAGAGTTCTGAATGTATAGGCCGGCGCCGGCGCTGGTTGAATTTTTCTTCCGCCCGGAATCATTAAAGATTCACCGATTTTTATGTCGTCAGCCGATGTGAGTTTATTATGTTCAATTATTTTTTCCACCTCTACTTTATAGGTGTTGGCGATTTTTGCCAAGGTGTCACCTTTTACTACTTTATGTTGAATCCCGGAGGTAGGAAGGATTTTTAATGTATCACCTGGCCTGATTAAATTATAAGCGGTAAGATTATTTTCCCATAAAATTGTATTTGTTGTAATGCCAAATTTTTCAGCTATTTCAGATATAGTGTCTCCTCTTTGAACTTTATAATAGACGATTTTATCCCTTTGTCTCATTTCTTCCTCAATTGGCGACATTGTCCTGCCGACTACAGCACTCCCTCCAGCAGTGGTCGGGGGTGATATTTCTTCACCTTCACTTGGCTGTGGCTGACTGGAAATTCCCGCTTCACCGATATAACGGGTAATTTTTGAGCCGCGCGTAATCGGTCCTTCTTCTTTAATGGATCCCAAATCCTCAGTAATAACCAGCTGCCCGATTATGCTTTTACTTTCAAGTTCATCGCGGCGGTTTTCATAAGCATTAAGATTTGAAGAAACAGTAAAAATTGATACAATAATTATTATAATATGGGTCAGATAGCGCCTAGAAAAAGGGTGAATCAAATGATTTCTGATATAGCGCGGAGCATAAAATTTGTTTACTGATTTTTTTATTGAAAGATATACTTTGTAGTTTGGTAAAACTATAATCCATAACAAAAAACGCCCGGTCATTCCCAGGGGCGTTATAGTTTTTTTGCTGATTTTCGAAATGCTATCTTTTAGATACAGCAGGCCCCGAAAAAAGCCGATAAAAATTTTTGTTAGAATTATTTTTGCCTTTATTTTTATATATGTTGATTTATTTTTTAACATCAATAATAATAACATTTTAAGGTGTCTATGTCAATTGATTTAATTAGTAGAATGTGATAAATTATAGTTAATAATTTCTTCTAAAATTATGGTAAATTATTTATTAATTTTACTTTTAGCTATCGTTGTTGCTGGATTTGCCGTCATCATTTTTTTATTTAGTAAAAGGAGCAAATCTTTAGAGGAAAGACCAAAAGAGGATCAGGCATTTCTCATGCTTCAGGAAAGAATCAAAGAACTTAACCAGACTATGGATGCCAGCCTTAAAGGGCTTAATCAAACTGTTGATTATAAATTAGCCGAATCAACAAGACAAATGCAAACGCAGTTTTCTCAAAGTCTAAGTGTTATGCAGGGCGTAACCGAAAAGGTGACCCAATTACATGAGACCAATAAGCAGGTAATGGGATTCTCTGAGCAGTTAAAGAATTTAGAAAAAGTTTTGACTTCCCAAAAAAAAAGAGGCAATTTAGGTGAAGCAGGACTGCAATTGGTTTTGGAAAATATTTTACCGCCTACCGCCTTTAAATTGCAATATCATTTTGCCGATGGTGACATCGTGGATGCGGCCATTTTTACCAAAGACGGAATAATTCCAGTTGATGCTAAATTTTCTTACGAAAATTATCAGCGTATTGTTAATGAAAGCAATGAAGAAAAAAGAAAATTACTGGAAAAAGATTTTCGGAATGATTTGAAAAAACGAATTGATGAGACCAGTAAATATATCAAGCCAAGCCAGGGCACATTAGATTTTGCTTTTATGTTCATTCCCGCCGAAGGAATATATTATGATTTATTAGTCAATGATGTTGGAGCCGTTAAAGTAGATACGGCCGGTTTGATTGATTATGCATTTAAAAAGAAAAAAGTGATTATTGTTTCACCTACGACTTTTGCCGCTTATTTGCAGACTGTTTTGCAGGGATTAAGGGCTTTGAAAATTGAAGAGCAGACAAAAGAGATTATTAAAAGAGTTGAGCTTTTACGCAAGCACATTATTGCTTATGATGAGTATTTTAAGAAATTAGGCAATAATTTGGGTACGACTGTTAATTCATATAATACTGCTTATGCTGAACTCAAGAAGATTGATAAAGACGTGGTAAAAATTACCGGCAGCAATAGTAGTATTGATACCTTATGGCTGGACAAGCCCAAAGCCGAAGAATAATTTTTATAAATTACTAATATCTAATTTCTAGCGCCTAGTAAAATTTCAAATGACTAATCTTTGATGTCAGATATTGGTTTTAGACATTATTTGTTTGGCATCAATTAGAAATTAGTCTGTCTGGCGGGGTCAAGTGGCAGGCAGAAATTTAGAAATTAGAAATTTCAATTATGCCTAATCAAGAAAAATTTAACGAGCTTGAACAAGCCATTATTAAAACTTTGGCTTTTTTTAATATTTTTGATTATCCATTAACTCTGGTTGAAATCCATAAATGGCTTTACTGCCAAAATAAAGAAAAGGAAACTATGTTGTTAAATGAATCTTCAGAGCAAGATTCGATTCGTCTAAATAAAAAGTATTCTTTATCTAAAATTTATGAAGAGTTGGAGAATATTGTTTTGAAAGGTGATATTTCAAGCAAAAATGGCTTTTATTTTCTGCCTGACAGAGCAGATATTATTAGAACCCGCCTTTATCGCTACCAGCTTGCTGAAAAAAAATTCAAAATTGCCCTAAGGGCAACAAGGCTGTTTAAGCGGCTTGCTCCTGTAAAAATGGTTTCTGTGTGCAATAATGTCGGTTATAATAATGGTACAGAAAAAAGTGATATAGATCTTTTTATTATTGTTAAAAAAAACCGTCTTTGGCTTTCAAGATTTTTAGTTACTATTATTACAACTCTGCTAGGTGTCAGAAGGCATGATCAAAAATTTATTGACCGGATTTGTTTAAGCTTTTATATAGCCGAAGACCAACTTGATTTAAGCAATATTTCTTTAAAGCCCGATGACATCTATTTAGTTTTTTGGCTGGCTACTTTGGCTACTATTTATGATGATGGGATTTATCAAAGTTTTTTTGAAGCTAATAAATGGATTTTTAATTATTTACCAAACCATTATCCGACACTGTTAAATGGCAGGCGATGTGAAAATTGCACAGGCTTTTTTTCTTCATCCAGAAAATATAATAATTTTGTTTTTAAGTGGATTGGAGATATAATGGAAAAAATTGCAAGGTTGGTTCAGGTAAGAAAAGTGAGAAAATATTTTGGTCAATCACCGACAGATTTGGGTTCTAATGTTGTAATTTCCCGCTCAATGTTTAAATTTCATAAAACTGACAGGCGAGAATTTTATCGTCAAGAATGGGAGAAAAAAATTAAAGAATTAAATATTAAGTATGTTTAAAAAATTTTTTGAAGACAAAAATAATTTAATTTTGACCTTCACTATTATTTATCTGTCTATTTTTACTGCAAGTGCCATACTGGGAGAAAATTTTGAATTTTTATATTACACGGTTTTGATGGTCTTTCTTATTTTTCTAGTACTTCATGTCAACAAATTTTTACATCTGTCTTTTTTTATAGTTTTTAATCTTTCAATTTTGGGATTTTTGCATCTTTTTGCCGGAAATTTTTATATAGATGATTTAAGGCTTTATGATTTTTACTTAATACCCGGAATTTTTCGTTATGATAATTTTATTCATACATATGGAACTTTTATTGGGACACTGGCTCTCTACAGTTTGTTAGTTGATTTTATTGGCAGGAAAATACAGAGAAATTATTGGGTTTTTTCATTAATTTTGATTTTAATGGGAATGGGTTTGGGAGTAATTGTTGAATTAGTTGAATTGGGAGCGGTTTTATTTTTGGATGCAAGCGAACAAGTTGGAGATTACTATAACAATGCTTTTGATCTGTTTTTTAATACTATTGGAGCAATTTTAGCGGCAGTGATAATTTATTTTTATCGGGAAAATCCGCGATATATGAAAAAAATAAATGAAAGGTTTAGAAAAGACAATTGAATATATTTTTTATCTTTTTATATTTTTTTTGCCATGGCAGACCAGATTGATTTGGTGGGATGCTTATTTGAATGATTATGTTTGGGAATATGGGAGATTTAGTTTATATGGAACGCAGCTGATTTTTTTTACATTAATGTTTTTTTATGTCATTTGGCTTTTTCGAGAAAAAAAAATCAGGCGAATTAATTTTAATAATTTTTGTAAAAAAATTATAAAGCCGGATGTTTTGACTTATTGGCTTGTGGTTTTGTTTACTTTAATTGGAGGATTTTCAGTAATTTGGGCGCTTAATGCTCAGCTGGCATATTATAATTGGATAGTTCTTCTTTTTGGAATAAGCCTTTTTTCGTTTGTTGTTATATTCGATTTTCGTTTTGAAAATATAGCTTTAGTTTGGGTTGGTTCAAGTATTGTTCAAGGCGTTTTTGCGATTTGGCAGTTTTTTTCGCAATATGTTTTTGCAAATAAATGGTTAGGGCTTGCCGAGCATTTGCCAATTGTTAAAGGTTCAATAATTTTGCAAACATATTCCGAACGTTGGCTTAGGTCATATGGTAGTTTGCCTCATCCCAATATGCTTGGTGGCTTTTTGGCGATAGGAATTTTTTTTATGTTTTATTTGGCATTTTTTGGAAGGACTTCTTTTCAGCGAAAGTTTGTATTGGTCGGAGCTTTAACAATTGTGCCGGGATTATTTTTTAGTTTTTGTCGTTCGGCAATGCTTGCTTTAGTAATATCTTTTGTTTTTCTGGCAATTTGGATTTTTAGACAAAATAACAAAGAGTATAAAAAAATCTTTTTTCAGCTTTCCATTATTATTTTTTTAGTCGTTTCTGTTTTAAGCTGGAATATGCTTGATCCTGTTTTAACAAGGATTATAAGTAATAAACCTCTTGAAACTCATTCCATTGAAGAAAGAATGCTTTTTCAAGGACAGTCAGTTAATCTAATAAAAGACAATTGGCTCATTGGACAGGGGATTGGAAATTATACCTTGGCGATTTTTCAAAAAATAAATGCCACTTGGCCCGGTTATTATTATCAACCTGTTCATAATATATATCTTTTGATTTTTGCTGAAGTTGGTGTTTTTGGATTTTTAATTTTTCTTTTAATCATTTTTTTATTATTTGCCCAATTTTTTTATTTTACAAGAGCAGAAAGCGTTGATTTTAGGTTTAAACAGCTTATTTTATTTTTAATGTTTATCTCAACTTTAATAATAAGTTTTTTTGATCATTATTTTTGGACACTTTATTTTGGAATGATTATATTTTGGCTAATTTTAGGTTTAAATTTAAAATATTTGAAAAAAATATAATTTAGAATTTTTCTTTTTTACCACTTATTCTTGACACCTCTTGACAGGTGTTTTAAAATATTTTAACCTATAATATGTACTAGCACTTTTAATATTAGAGTGCTAATTAAGACTTAATTATTAATAATTTTGCATTGATTTTCCGCTAACTAATTAGCAAAAAAAATCAGGCGAAAAAATAAAAAAATATGAAACTAAAACCATTAGGAAACCGAGTAGTGGTTGAACCTTTAACTGAAGAGGAAACCACAAAATCAGGAATTGTTTTACCTGATACTGTAGACAAAGAAAAAAAAGCCGAAGGCAAAATTTTGGCAATTGGTGATGGTGATAAAATTACCAAACTTGGATTAAAAGTAGGTGATAAAGTAATTTTTGGCAAGTATGCGGGTGAAGAAGTCAAGGTCGATAAAGTGGAATACAAAATTTTATCAGACGAAGACGTTTTAGCAGTAATAGAATAAATTTTTAATTTACAATTTAATTATTGTAAATTTAATGTAAATTAATAATTAAAATTTAAAATTAATTAAATTTATGGCTAAACAAATACTATTCAATGAAAAAGCGAGAGCGGCTGTTAAAAAAGGAATTGATCAAGTCGCTGACGCGGTAAAAGTAAGCTTAGGTCCAAAAGGCAGAAATGTGGTTTTGGACAAGGGTTTTGGTTCTCCGGTTGTAACTAACGACGGAGTAACTATTGCCAAAGAAATAGAACTTGAAGACAAATTTGAGAATGTCGGAGCTTCACTAATCAAAGAAGTTGCCGAAAAAACAAATGATGTTGCCGGCGACGGAACAACCACGGCGACTGTTTTAGCCCAGGCATTTGTAGAAGAAGGGTTAAAAAATGTAGCAGCCGGAACTGATCCGGTAGCTTTAAAGAGTGGCATTCAAAAAACCGTTGAGGTGGCAATTTTAGGGTTGAAAAAAATTACCAAGCCGGTTAATGACCAGAAAGAAGTTGCTCAAGTTGCCACCATATCCTCATTAGATCCACAGGTCGGCCAAATGATTGCTGATGTAATGGAAGAAGTTGGTAAGGACGGTGTAGTTACAGTTGAAGAGGGTCAAAAATTTGGTTTGGAAAAAGAAGTTGTAAAAGGAATGCGCTTTGATAAGGGTTATGTTTCACCTTATATGATCACCAATGCTGAAAGAATGGAGGCTGAATTTGAAGATCCTTACATATTGATTACCGACCAGAAAATTTCTTCTGTGCAAGATATTTTACCGCTTTTAGAGAAGGTGGCCCAAAGTGGAAAAAAAGAAATGGTGATTATTGCCGATGAAATTGAAGGTGAAGCTTTGGCAACTTTTGTAGTCAATAAACTCCGCGGAACTTTCAATGTTTTAGGAATAAAAGCTCCTGGATTTGGTGACCGCAGGAAAGAGATGCTTAATGATATCGCAGTCTTAACCGGTGGACAAGTCATTTCTGAAGATTTGGGATTAAAACTTGAGAAAGCGGAATTTGAGAGTCTGGGTCAGGCCAGGAGAGTTGTCTCAACAAAAGAAAATACAACAATTATTGATGGCAAAGGCGATCAAAATAAAATTGAAGCAAGAGTTTCTCAAATAAGAAAAGAACTGGAGAATACTGATTCTGAATTTGATCGGGAAAAACTTCAAGAAAGATTGGCCAAACTCTCAGGTGGGGTAGGAGTAATTAAAGTTGGTGCTGCAACCGAGACTGAGATGAAGGAAAAGAAATTTAAAATTGAAGATGCATTAAATGCCACTAAAGCCGCAGTTGCCGAAGGGATTGTTCCCGGCGGTGGCGCTGCTTTGGTAAAAATTGCCAATGCTTTGAATGATCTACTGAAGGAACAGGGGGTTGAATTAACTGATGATGAAAAAGTTGGTGCAAAAATTGTTCAACAATCTTTAACTGCACCATTGCGCCAGATTGCCGCCAATGCCGGAATAAAAGATATATCATTAATTTTAAATGATATAAAAGATATTAATGATGCAAATTCGGGTTATGATTTTAATACAGCCCAAAAGGTTGATATGCTTAAAGCCGGAATTGTTGATCCGATGAAGGTAACAAGGACTGCATTGGAAAATGCTTCTTCAATCGCTTCAACTATAATTACCATGGAAACAGTTATTACTGACTTGCCGGAAAAAGAAGACAAGCATAATCATGGTGGCGGAATGCCGGGAATGGGCGGAATGGGCATGATGTAAATCTACGAAATACGAATTATTACGAATATACGAATAAAGGAAGCCGGGGTTTTACCCCGGCCCTTTTATTCTAAGTTTGACTTTTTTAGGGTAAATGTTAATATATTGATTGAAGGTTAAATAAATTTATGTCAGAACAAGAAACAAATAAAGAACAAATCGCTTTTGAAGAAAAAAGAATGGCTGAAATTTTAAGGCAAATTTACCCTGATTTTAATAATGATTTTAGTCAAGAACAGAAAAATCAAGCTATTGAGGAGAGAAAAAGACAAAATGAAATAATAGAAAAAGTTCGACAGATCAGAGCTGAGATTTTAGGTATTCAAGGAGATAATATTGATCTTGATGGTTATGACATGCTTGAGAAGTTTATTAGAAATCTTCCGGCTGAGGTGGGAATTAAACCCGAAGCTGAATCGGCCGATCAAGGCATATTTTTAGATAAAAAAAGAGAGTTAAATGATTTAGAAAAGTGCGAGATATTTCATTGGATAAAAGGTAGCACTCCGCCTTTTTATGTTGATCGCTTTGATTTGCCAGACGGTTTAATTGAATTGAAGTTTGAGGAATTATATAAACAATATCAGCAGAGAAAAAAAGATTAAAATTTATAGGAGTATTTAAGGTATATAATATTACATTTAAATAAAAACTGCCTAGATTATTTATCTGGGTTTTTTGTTTTGTTTTAAATTGTTTTTTATGTTATAATAATTCAAGAATTAATTACTAACTATAAAATTTATGGCAGAAACAAAACAACAAATTAATCCATCGGAGAAAAAAGTTTGGGCCGCAGTCGGTTATCTTTGGATTTTAAGCTTAGTGGTTTTGGCAGCGAGAAAAGACAATGAGTTCGTTAGATTTCATGCAAGTCAAGGGTTTTTCCTTTTTGTCGTCTCAACAATCCTTTGGTTCATTCCGGTTATTGGTTGGTTGCTAAATATTTTAATTGGCGTTGTAGCAATAGTTGGAATTATAAAGGCAATTCAGGGTGAAAAATGGGAATTGCCTGTAGTCGGCCAAATGGCAAAAAATTTGGGTAGCTGGGTTATTAAAACTCTTAAACTCTAGGATTTTAATAAATAAATTTGACAGATTCAGCTTATTGGCTGGATGTTGGATTAGTTATATTTATGAAACGTACTAAAATCGTTTGCACGATTGGGCCGGCTTCGGAAACTAAAACTAAAATTGAACAGATGATTAAGTCAGGTCTTAATGTTGCTAGACTTAATTTTTCTCATGGTTCTTATAAACACCATGAAATGCTTATAAAAAACATCAGAGATATTTCCAGAAAATTAAAAAGTCCGGTGGCAATTATGCAAGATCTTCAGGGACCAAGAATAAGAATAGGCAATTTAGCAAAAGAGGGAATTAAGGTTGAAAAAAATCAGAAAATTTCCCTTGTTCCCGAGCGCTATAAAGTGTCGCTTAAAGATGTGTTAACATTTATTCCAATTCAATATTCCGAACTTTATAAAGATGTAAGGCCGGGAGATCCGATTTTAATTGATGACGCAAAAATTGAGCTAAAGGTTTTAAAAATAACCGGCAAGGCGATTTTATGCGAAGTAATAATAGGTGACGTAATAAATTCTAATAAGGGAATGAATTTTCCCAAAACTGAAATAAGTACTCCTGCAATTACTAAAAAAGACAAAGAAGATTTGGAATTTGGTTTAAGGCAGGAAGTTGATTTTATTGCCTTGTCTTTTGTTAAAAGTGCAAAAGATATTATTGATTTAAGAAAAGAGATTTTTAGGATTGAAAGAAAATTAGGCCGAAAGATTAAAGTTTCTAAGGAAAAAACCAGCTATAATGTCGGCCCGAAAACTTTGACAAAAATTATTGCCAAAATTGAAAGGCCGAAAGCGGTTTCCAATTTTGAAGAAATTTTAAGCGCTTCTGACGGAATAATGGTTGCCCGAGGCGATTTGGGGCTGGAAATACCTTTGCAGGATCTTCCATTAATTCAAAAACGGATAGTCAGGCGCTGTGTCCAAGAAGCTAAGCCGGTTATTGTCGCAACCCAGATGCTTGATTCAATGATTCGCTATCCGGTGCCAACCAGAGCGGAAGTATCTGATGTCGCAAATGCTATTTTGGACGGAACTGATGCGATAATGCTTTCGGGTGAAACTGCCACCGGAAAATACCCGTTAAAAGCGGTTCAGGTGATGAGTAAAATTGCCGCTGAAATGGAAGAAACAGAAATGGATGAACATGAAAAAATTGAAGATGAATTAAAAACAAAGAAAAGCGGGATTACTGAAAATATAAGTTATGCTTCACAAAATATTGCTGAAGAAATTAAAGCAAAATACATAATCTGTGCCACAACTTCGGGCTTTACCGCAAGGGCAATTGCAAAATACCGTTCAAATATTCCGATAATTGCAGTAACTCTTTATCAAAAAACCCAAAATCAGCTTTGTTTGACTTGGGGAGTGAAATCACATTGTTTGCCCTCATTTAAAAGCTTTAATGATTTAATAAAAAAGATAAGGGAAATATTAAAATCGGAAAAGTTGGTTAAACAAGGAGATAAAATTTTAATTTCCGCCAGCTACCCTTTTAGCTATCACGGTAAGACTAATTTAATTAAAGTGGAAATTATTTAATATATTATTAATTTTGATTTAGGGCTAAAATATGCTGTTCAAAAAAAATTTTATTTATTGGTTTAAAGAACTGACCAATAAAGATGTTCCAATAGTGGGTGGAAAAAATGCTTCTTTAGGGGAGATGTATCAAAAGCTTTCTTCTCAAGGTATCAGCGTCCCAAATGGCTTTGCGATTACCGCTCAAGCCTATTTTTATTTATTGGAAAAATCAGGTATTCAAAGATCAATTAAAAATATTTTATCCGACTTGGACACAAAAGATATTAAAAAATTGATTTCTAAAAGCAGTAAAGTCAGAGAGCTTATTTTGAAAGCCGAGTTTCCAAAAGAATTAACTTCGCAGATAGTTAAAGCCTACGAGAGAATGGAAACTCAATATGGAAAAAGAGTTGATGTTGCTGTCAGAAGTTCGGCAACTGCCGAAGATTTACCCGATGCTTCTTTTGCCGGCCAGCAGGAAACTTTTTTAAATATTAGGGGAAAAGAAGATCTTATAGAAGCTTGCCGCAAATGTATGGCCTCGCTTTTTACCAGCCGGGCAATTTCTTACCGGCAAGACAAAGGTTTTGATCATTTTAAAGTTGGCCTTTCGGTCGGGGTGCAAAAAATGGTCAGATCTGATAAAGGAAGTTCGGGTGTTATGTTTACTATTGATACTGAAACCGGATTCAATGATGTGGTTTTAATTGACAGTTCATGGGGACTTGGTGAAAATATTGTCCAAGGTAAAGTGACTCCAGATGAGTTTTATGTTTTCAAACCGACTTTAAGTGAAGGCTACAAGTCTATAATATCCAAAAAATTAGGAAGCAAGCTGCTTAAGATGATTTATACCAAAAAAGTTGGTAACCCGGTAAAGAATATTAAGACTACAAAATCAGAAAGGCAAAAATTTTCAATAAGCGACAAAGACGTTTTAAAATTAGCCAAATGGGCTGTGATAATTGAAAAGCATTACAAAAGACCAATGGATATAGAATGGGCTAAAGACGGAATAAACAATAAACTTTATATCGTTCAGGCAAGACCTGAAACGGTTCAAGGGGCAAAACAAACTTCGGTTTTAGAGGAATATTATTTAAAAAAAAGAGGCAAGGTAATAGTTACCGGCTCTCCGGTAGGCAATAAAATATCAAGCGGCAAAGTAAATATAATTAAGGACGCGTCAGAAATTAATAAATTCAAAGAAGGTGAAATTTTAGTTACTGATATGACGGATCCGGACTGGGAGCCGATTATGAAAATTGCTTCAGGCATTATTACCAACAAGGGAGGCAGAACTTGCCATGCGGCAATTGTTTCAAGAGAAATGGGTATTGCCTGCATTGTTGGAACAGAAGAAGCCACTCAGAAAATTAAAAAAGGGCAATCAGTCACTATTTCTTGCAGCGAAGGTGAAACCGGCTATGTTTATGAAGGCAGCTTTCCTTTTGAGATAAAAAAAACAAACTTGAAAAAATTAACGCGGCCAAAGACAAAGGTAATGATGAATATTGGTCAACCGGATATTGCATTTTCTTCTTCAATGATTCCCAATGATGGAGTTGGTTTGGCTAGAGTTGAGTTTTTGATTATTGAGGCAATTAAGGTTCATCCTTTAGCCTTGATTAATTTTAACAAACTTAAAGATAAAAAAGCGAAGAAGAAAATTTCAGAAATTACTTTTGGTTATAAAGACAAAAAACAATATTTTGTTGACAAAATGGCGGAAGGGGTCAGTCAAATTGCCGCTGGTTTTTATCCTAAAGACGTGATTGTCCGTCTTTCCGATTTCAAATCAAACGAATATGCCAATTTGGTAGGAGGACAAGAATTTGAACCAAAAGAATCAAATCCAATGATTGGCTGGCGCGGAGCCTCCCGCTACTATTCGGAAAAATATAAACCGGCGTTTATTTTAGAATGCAAAGCGATACAAAAGGCACGTGATGACATGGGGCTAAAAAATATAAAAGTGATGATTCCTTTTTGTCGGACAGTGGAAGAAGGAAAAAAAGTCATTGAAGTAATGGAGAGAGCCGGTTTGAAAAGGGGAGTTGATGGTCTTGAAGTTTATGTAATGTGTGAGATTCCTTCAAATGTAATTTTAGCCGAGGAATTTGCCAAAATTTTTGATGGGTTTTCAATTGGTTCCAATGACTTAACCCAGTTGGTTCTCGGAGTTGACCGCGATTCAGAGTTGGTAGCCAATATTTCCGATGAGCGCAATGAAGCGGTTAAAAAAATGATTATTCAAGTTATAAAAACAGCCAAAAAAAATCGCAAAAAAATCGGAATTTGCGGTCAAGCGCCTTCTGATTTTCCTGATTTTGCCAGATTTTTAGTCAGGCAAAAAATTGACAGTATCTCACTGACTCCTGATACCGTAATGAAAACGACTTTGGCAATTATATCTGAAGAAAAAAAGTTAAAAAAATAGAAAATATTTACAATTTTCAATTGTCAATTTTTAATTTAATTTAAACAGACCCAATCTAGGCAGGGTTTGTTTTTTTATAAAGAAATATTTTCAGAATAAAATATTTAGCATTTAATTTCTAATTTGACAATTTATAAAAAATATGGCATCATGATATTTTATCGCTCTTTGGATTAATCCTTTTGCTTTTTAGTTATTTTTCGCAAGGTGCGGAAAAGGGCAAGGGATTTAACAAATGAAGGAGAGTTTTTTATGAAGAAACTAGTCGTTATGTATACCGACGAAGATGGCCAACAGCGGGAAGTTGTCTGCCAAGACAAAAAGCAATTGCGCCAAGTACAAGATGGCCTCAGAGTTTCCCGGATTCATTTCCGAACAAAAGCTGCCAGTATTAACGGCAACGGCAATGGAAGGTGTAAAGGCCATAAAGGCAGACAGCATCCGGTAAGGATGGCTTTCAGTCGGTAATACAACGACATTTTAAAGAATTTAGCCCTGATTCAGCAATGATGAAGGGCGTTTTTTTATAAGCTAAACTATGCTAATATTAAGTTAGAAAAAATAATGCAAATTTAAAAAATTAATAATAGAAATAATGATTAATTTTTTACACACTTTTAATCCTCAGCCCATATTGTTTCAAATAGGCTTTTTAAAAATTCATTGGTATGGGCTTTTTATGGTTTTGGCTATCTTGGCCGGGCTTTTTTTTGTTTCAAGGCTGGCAAAAAAATCCTTAGTCAGCCAAGATGAAGTTTTTGATCTTGGATTTTATGCGATTATTTTTTCTTTAATCGGCGCCAGGATTTATGCGGTTTTTTTGGAAATTGATTTTTATTTAAAAAATCCTTTTCAAATAATTGCAGTTTGGAATGGCGGATTGGCAATTCACGGAGCCATTATCGGCGGAGTAATAGCTGTTTTTTTATATTGTTATTTTAAAAGAAAATCTTTTTGGCTTTATGCCGATTTGGCGGCGCCAACACTTGCTTTGGGTCAGTCAATAGGACGGTGGGGAAATTATTTTAATCAAGAAATTTTTGGAAAGCCAACCAATCTGCCCTGGGGAATTTTGATTCAGTCGCAAAATCGCCCCGCCCAGTATTTTAATCAGCAGTATTTCCATCCAACATTTTTATATGAGTCTGTTTTAAATTTGATTAATTTTATTTTACTTTTAGCGTTGTTTTTTTTGATAAAAAAGAGAAATCAAGAATTAAGAATTAAGAATCAGGGGTTTGTTTTTTTGGTTTATTTAATTAATTATTCCTTAATTAGAATAGCGATGGAATTTTTGCGTCTTGATGAAACGTCGTTGGTTTTTGGTATCCGCCTGCCGGTTTTAGTGAGCTTGGGAGTGATAATTATTTGTATAGCATTATTTGCTTATAGGTGGCGGGGGAATAAGTTAAAGGCCCCCTCACCCACAGAGTAGTTTGAGGGCCCTCGGAGAGGGGTTTGGGAGTTTGACACAAATAATTTACTATTTTATAATTAACCTATGAAACGAACCACCATTTTAATAGCATTAATAATAATGTTTTTTGGTGTTTTTTTATTTAGCTTCTTACCTATTACTTATGCTACAACAGCCGGACCTGATACTGGTGGAACACCATCGGGTTCAGGCGGTTCAACAGTCACTCTTGGAAATCCTTTAGGAGTGAATGACCCAAGAGAGATTATTGGAAATGTAATTAAAGCAATTTTAGGCATAACCGGTTCGCTTGCTTTGGCAATATTTATTTTTGGGGGTTTAACTTGGATTACTTCAGCGGGAAGCGAAGAAAAAATCAAAAAAGGCAAAGATATGATAATATGGGCGACTTTAGGCTTAGCAGTGGTTTTTTTAAGTTATGCTTTAGTTACTTTTGTTTTGACTGCTTTGACCGGAAGTTAATTAATATTATTTACAATTGTAAGTAAACTGCTTTTTAGCAGTTTTTTGTTTGATTTAAGCTTTTTTTAGGTAATTTTAATTGACAAATTTATTAATATATGCTATTATATCAAGTTAAGGTATAGTGTCTTATGTGGGATGCTATATTGTGTATATTGACAATAGGGAAGCGAATTGTCGCTATAAAATAACAAAAAAAGGAAACGACAAATGAATGAGAATTGGGTGAAAGATCATCTGGCTTTTAGCATTAAAAACAATTGGGTAGAACGTCTTAAGTCATGGTCCATGATATTTAAAATTTGTTTTGGGGCCATAATCTTGATTGAGGTATCAGTGTTGTTTTTTTTCCTCAATCCCTGGCTAGTTTTAATTCCGATAGGGTTGGTAATTCTAGTGGGGTTGATAATTGCGGCTTTAGCAGTATTTTTTCTTAGATCATCAATAAGGATTGGTGGGCAGACCTACCGATTCTTAGCAGTGGAAGATGTTGAGAATATGAAAGCTTTAATTTTACGCTGGCGTTTTCCCGGAGAAAAACAAGTCGCATCAGATTACAATCCCAGAAGTGATTCGGAGATGTATAGGGCTTTTCCCTCTGGTTTGTGTGTCTACTCGCCGTTGTTCTACAATCGGGAGGGATTAGTTGACCTGCAACCGCAGGTTATTCCTCATGATCCGATTGAGGTAAATGCCGAGGATGGTCAGTTGGTTGCCGTTGACAGTCAGGTTACCGGTGAAGTGACTGATCCGGTATTGTTTTTTTTGAATGCCGGAAACGATATATCCAGAATGAAGATAATCTTGTTTGAATATCTTCATACGGCACTTCAGCGGATGACCAGCGTTTGGAGAGGACAAGAACTTATTGAGGGGATGCCTGAGGAGATCAAAGCTAAAAAAGGGATGCCGCCGCCTAATTTGAGACTTTATCTTCCAATTTTGGTTCCTGAGAAAGTTCAAGTTGAAGGAGTTGAAGGAGTTGAAGTTGAAGGAGTTGGAGGACTTGTCCGGCAGTTTGTGGCACGGTGGAAATGTAGCACCGACCAGCTGACGAAAGCCAACGATACAGTTCAAAGCCGGATGGGTAAATTTGCCAGTGGTTTAGTTAATCACTGGATGAACGGTGGAGAACAAGAGCAGTCTTTTGGATATAGGGTTAAGATTAAGATAACTGCTTTACTTCCACCAGAAAAGTTTGCGGCGGCTCAGGAAGCGAAAGAAGCAGCCGGTTTACAGGCAGATGAAGTCAGGACACAGGCTGCAGGCTATGCCGACATGCTGACGCAAATTCAGGATGCGGTAAGGACTTTGTCGCCTGAAGTTCAGGCTCGTCTCACTGAGCTCATAGCGGAGCCGAACACGCCTCCGGAAGTGTTGAACAGGGCGTTGACGGTTATGGCTGCTGGACAGCCAAACTCAACGGTCCTAACAGCAGTAGCGGCATTAGTTCCAACCATTAGGGATACTATGGAGTTTCTCTTTGGTGGTAAACGGGCAAAAAGCAATCCTCCTGTCAATCAGGAGAAAACTGAATAACAACAAGAAAGAAAGGATGAGACAATGAAGAATGGAATGAAGATTTGGGGAATGAGAGTTTTGGCTCTTGTTGGGTTGATTACCATTGTCGGCTTTATATGGCCGGTATTTCAACCCCAAAAAGAAGAACAGTCACAATCCCCGGCAGTTCAGTTGGTCTATGCGGCTAAGTCTCGGATTACTCCGAGTGCGCCGACATCAAGCTGGCCTGAAGTGGACCAGCTTCAAAATGAGGCAGATCGCCTCAGGGCTTTAGGACAAGCTAGAACGTCTTACACCGCCATTTGGTCAAAGGCCACAACTTGGCCCGAGGCAGAGTGGCAGACTAATCTTTCACCGGTTATCCGCTACGAAGGACCTGATATTATTATGGACCAGACCAGTGATGGCTCCGGTTCAAGTATTTTGATTCTTTCCGGCGGTAGTCTTAAGGTGGAAGCAGTTGATCACGAAGGAAATCCTCAGTTGCATGATTTATTCGCACAGCTGCCTCATGGGTGGAAACTCCTTTATTGGGATGTAACCGCAGAAACCAGGGCAGACTATACGACTGTCATTCGTGATGACAGTCTACCTACCGAGTTGGTACCAATTTCCCAGCGGACCAGTAATGGTCAGGCCTATATTACGAGACGCTTTGCTTATCGCGAAGATGTTTTTTGGCCGGGCGAAGCAGTGTCTCTGGCAAATTGGGACCGCATTAAGCTGCGGAATTCTTCCGAGGATATGGGTCAACGCGAGATTATTGACCGCTACGGCGTTGTTTTGACTCGCGGTCAAGGTAGTGACTATCTTAACTATGTTCCCGAGCCCTTGGCTGACTGGGAAAAAGAAGGTGGTTACTACCGGAGTTGGCGCATCCGGTGCAAGGATCCTGAAGCAACTATTAGATTGCTTGTGAATGACGATTGGTATGTTGTCAAAAGCAATACCGACGTCAACACTCAAGAATCAGAGAACGTTGATGGCAGTATCCGGCTAAGAGTAATTCTTTGCCGGAATAGTAAACACAGGGAAGTACCGGTGGAGTTTGTGTATTATCGGGCACTCCCAAAAACAATCAGTCTATAGGCTGAAAACAGAAAAGGAGAATTTTATGTTAAGGAAAGAAATTGAAGAACTTGTGAGGAGCATTGATTGCTCACACGCGTTGTTGACAGAGGGGTTGGATGATATAGGGTTTGATGCCATGCTCGGTGTGGTTAATCTCTGTTGGTTGACCGATCCCCAAGTGATTAGTAACGATGAGGTTCGTAGCCTTGTTGGGAGAATTTTGTGGGGGCATTTCCCAACCCAAAAAGAAATTAATGCCGCAATATGCACTCAGAATTTGGATTTGGAGATTGATCCCACTGTTTTCACTTCGGATTCAGTTCCTGCCTCGGCCCCTGCTTCAGCTCCGGCTCCTGCCTCGGCCCCTGCTTCAGCTCCGG
>CAZCCC010000004.1:37824-49655 GCA_964497245.1 uncultured Gammaproteobacteria bacterium
GCCTCGGCCCCTGCTTCAGCTCCGGCTCCTGCCTCGGCCCCTGCTTCAGCTCCGGCTCCTGCCTCGGCACCTGCTTCAGCTTCGGCTCCTGCCTCGGCACCTGCTTCAGCTCCGGCTCCTGCCTCGGCACCTGCTTCAGCTCCGGCTCCTGCCTCGGCCCCTGCTTCAGCTCCGGCTCCTGCCTCGGCACCTGCTTCAGCTCCGGCTCCTGCGCCTCCGGTGTCAGGCTGGAGAAGTATGGTAGGAAGTATTTTTTTTACGGGTTTCAAGGCTATTGTGGCAATTGCCATTATAGTCTTACTGGCAGCGTTGGTTTATTTTGTTGCCAGAAAACCCGTGAATCCTGAACAGCCACCGTCGACGCCACCGGTACCGATTGTTGAAGATGGATCTTCTCCAGCTTCGGGAGGTGTCAGAGTTGATGCCAGGGGTGTTGATGTGAACGTTCCTGTAAATGTGAAGTATAGTGTGCAGGAATGGTATTACCCGGGGGAAGGTATGCGTGTTGAACGCGTAAACCTGGGTACAGTCGGGGTGAGAACCGACCGTCAAACAATTGCCGATCGGCTGGGGTCGCCGGTTTACTTTGAGTCATCAAATCCACCGACGAGCATATCGTCTGATTGGTTGGCTCTAGGTACCAGATTTGGGGAAATTGAACAGGAAGTCGGACAGCTCCGGCAGGAAGTTGGGCAGATCCAACAAGAAGTCGAACAGATTCACGCCGGTCAGCAGCAGATACTGCGAAGGCTTGGCATTTCGCCCGAACCCGAATCCGAACCCGAACCCGAACCTGAACCCGAAACAGAACCCGGTGTTTCGCCGCCGTCCGAATAGGACGACGCGAAGCCAAAATTTATAAGAGCTAATCACTAATTCGCGCAAGCGAAGAAAGTGGTTGGCTCTTTTTATTTCCTAACAGGAAACCCCGTATGAAAAAAGCCAACCCGAAGGGTGGCTTTTTGAGCGCGGGGAGGACGTCAATTAATTGACAATAAATATTAAATAATAGTAATATAATTTGATAAGTTCTTTGAAATTATAATAAAAGCTAAATTTAGTGTTTTCTGTCGTTTTCAGGGTTAAGTTATTGGTTTCAATGCCTTTGGCAAAGGAGATATATTATGAAGAACCTGAGATTATTTTTTGCAGCAGCGGTAATGGTATTTTTACTGGCAGGTTGTTTTTTTAGCAGCCAAGAAAAAGCAGGAAAAGAAAGAGAGTCTGATAAATCAAAATTAATAAGAGAACTCTCAGAAAAAGTTTCTGCCGAAGGAGTTTTGTCTGAACCTTTGATAAACGAATTTGGCATACGGCGAAAAGTGGTTACTCGCAGCCGAGGAATTCGTTGTAGTTCTAATCCCGGCGGACCAAAAGATAGGGAAGAACTTAGGTACTTTCATCCCTATTTTGTTTTTGAGGAAGAAAAAAGAGGAGATTTGACTTACTTGTTGGTAGGCTCAACTCCGCGGCGGGCAAATATTTTAGGGTGGGTTATTTCACCAAATGACGTCCAAGAATGGAACACGAGAATGGGAAATAGATTAAAGCGTAATGCTGGCCCAGACGACGTCCCGCTACCCCCTCTTTTTGTATATAATTCCGCCGAAAATGTAAGAAATGTAATAAAAGGCGAAAATATACAACCAATTGCTCAAACCTCTTATAAATACGAGCATCAAACTTTGATGCCTTGGCCGGTTATCCATAAAGAATATTTCAAGCATGGCGGCCGGACTTATGAGATTCATCAAATTGCTTTTCTCGGAGCATATCAAGAAGGATCTGATATTAGCAAGGATCCATCAGCAACAGCTCCAATTGAATCTCCGTCAAAAGAAGAGCATCAGGATTTTGTCAGAAGCGTTGAAGCTGGCACGTCAAAAATGGATGTTATTTTTGTCATTGATGCCACTGGCTCAATGGGTCCTTATATCAAGGAAGTCAAGGAAGCGGTTAAAAAAATCGGCACCAATCTTGGCAATCTTGCTTTTAAGCCTGACATTGCTTTTGGTGTAGTGGAATATCGCGACTATGACGATGGCTATCCTGATATTGAAGAACCATTCAAGTTTCATCGGCTTACAGAAAGTCAGAAAGACTTTGAAAAAATAATTGATGACATTTCTGCAATAGCCGGAGGCGATGATCAGGAGGCGGTTTTTGACGGTGTTTTAGCCGGATTGATACTACCTGCCTGGCGAGGCGATTTGTCAGAAAGGATCTTGATTTTAGTTGGCGATTTTTCCGGACATGAACCAGGGGCCAAACAAAATCCCAAAAATATTTCTTTAAATGATTTGATTGTCAGAGCAACCAGCGGCAATAACAAAATAAGGATTTTTTCACTCAGGGTCAAAAACCGTGGTAATGAGGAAGAAAGAAAGAGACACGAGTTTCAGTTTACTGAGCTTGCCGTAAAGACAGGTGGGAAAAGTTTTCCTTTGGAAAATGCGACCGAATTGGTTCCAGCTGTTGAAGAAGTCATTACCTTGAGGGTAGATGACAGAGTTGATTATCTGGAAGTGATTAGGGAAATAAGCGAAGGGAGACTTGATCCTGAAACTAAAGCGCCAAAAAGGGGAGTATCATTTGATATTGACGACAGGAAGATCGTTGAGGTTTTGGAGTTTTTGGAAGGTGCCGGAGTTGATTATCGGAAACTTGCTCCTGGCCAAACGCTTTTTTCTACCGGCTGGGTTTTGACCGAATCAATGGACGTGGGTATGGAGCTTCTGGAAAAGGAAGTGTATCTTGCCAGAAGCGAGTTGAACACCTTAATGTCTAATCTTTATTCTCTGGTTAATTTTTTGGATAAACCAGAGATGATGCAGAGCTTAGTTTTAGGTTCGGCTTTTACCAGAATAGAGGGAACCTCTGAAGTTTTTCAGAATTATTTTAGCGCAGACACTATGGAAAAAATGGATGTCTGGTTAATGCTTCAAATAGTACCAGTCGGAAAACACAGCATCCTGAATTTTTCCAAGGATGAAATCAAAAGTATGCCTGAGGCACAGCGCATGACAATCGCTGAGAAAATTCAAGGCGTTTATATTCCCGCCTTAACGGTGGATGGAAATGACAATAATCGGTTTTCCGAGCCTGGTCCAATAAGCTTTGGCTGGGTAAGGGAACGTTTTTTGCCCTAGTGCAATTCGCTTCTAGGCTTTACCGGAATCGGTAGGACTTAGGAGCTTTTTTTATTTGCGACGTAGAGCGAGTGTCCGCCTTTGGCGGAGTGAAAATCGAGGATCCCATCTTATATTATCTTAATAAAGGTGTGGGACTCCGCGGTTAATACCCTTTATTGAGTATTTTTATCTTAATTTAGCCAATTTATTTTTTAATTAGCTAAAATAATATTTTTTAAATTTGTATAATTCAAATTATGATATTTATATATTTTTTTTAACTTGACAAAAACCGGCTTTAATTATAATTTTTAATGATGTACTTTGACAATTAACTTAAGTGTTCTTTGGTTAAAAAAGCCTTTGGCTATGGAGGATTAAGTTATGAGTAGTAATAAGCAAGTAGTAGAAGGTCCGATTTTTATTGTTAGCAATGTCAGAAAAACCTTTACTTCAGGCAGAGAGACGGTAGTGGCTTTGAATAATGCAAATGTTATTTTTCCCAAAGGGAAAATAACCGCCATTCTGGGTCCTAATGGCAGTGGTAAAAGTACTTTGTTGGCGCTTCTCGGCGGATTAATTTCACCGGATTCCGGACAGATTTGTTTTTGCAACCAAAACAAAGCAATTGCTTTGAATACTTTATCCGCTATTGATTTACAGACAATCCGTAGAAATCATTTAAGTATGATCTTCCAAGGATTAAATTTGGTTTCCCATTTGAAAGTTTGGCAAAACGTCGCTTTGCCGTTGGTTTTAAATGGCAGTTCTTGGCGTAAGGCAAATCCACAAGCAATGCATTTTTTAAGTTTATTTGGACTTGAGGAAAAAGCTCAAGATAGACCAAATCAGCTAAGCGGTGGTCAACAGCAAAGAGTTGCTATCTGCAGAACATTAGTTACTAATTCAAGGGTTATTTTGGCAGATGAGCCGACAGCCAGGCTTGACGGCGAAAGTACTAAACAGCTAATGGGTATATTAAGTATGCTTTCTGCAAAAAGGGAAACGTCGGTAATAATAGCCACTCATGACAGAGAATTGGTTAGGACATATTGCCATTATGCTATTACTTGCAGCAAAGAATCAGATGGTAATATTGTCAATTAAATTGACATATTATATTAACAATAGGAGAAGTAAGCCATGTTTTACAGAAGAGTGAATAAAAAAGGTTCTCCTCATTTATCCCAAATTTTTTGGTATGTTTTTTCTTCCATTTGGTTTAATAAACTGCTTTTTGTTCTTAACGTTTTGATTCTTGGAATTGCCGCTTTGCAACTTGATGTAATGAGTTATATTGCCGCTTCCATATATCAGGATTCTCTTAAGACAATTGAAAGCTCAAATCTGGGTAGGCGGATTATTGCCAGTTGCCCTGTCTCCAGTATTCTTGAAGAAAGCATGCGTTTTACCGCCAGCTTGGCAGAAGAGCTTGAGCTTGATCCAATGATAGATAAAGCCGTACCTGTAATTTCTCAGGGAGCGACTTTTCAAATTGAAAACAGAAATTCTTTCAATGCGCAATTTGAAGGAGCTGTTCTTGAAGACCCTGAGTTTTCTTCAAGAAGGATGATTTGGGGTAGAAAAATAAGTTCATTGGATTGTCAGGAAATAGTTTTGACGGAAACGTTGTTTAATATGCTTTATCGTCAAACAGGACAGGATCTGTCAATATCTCCTGATTCAGAATTTCCGGAGTTTGTTTCTTTGGAAGTTTCAAGAACCATTGACGGTGATCATCAAACTTTAAAACGAGATTACCGTTTTGTCGGCATTCTGGAAAGTCCGTCCTACTACGCTTATTTGCCTTTTAAACAAGCGCAGTACATTGATATGTGGACTTCAAATCAGATTGATAATTTTCCATCAACCGAGGAAGATAGTTTAAGGGTAATGGACCCGAGAGGCGAGGTTGATTCTGTTTTTGCTTTTGTTACCGAAAATGTAAGTCAATCCAGGCTTCAAACAATCCAGAATCATTTTGGAATTGAAATGTTTGAGAAATCAAGGATTGAATATTTCTCTGATAAAGTTATTTCTCAGCTAAGGATATCCAAGCCAGAAGGAAGCACATTTGGTTTTGAAGATATTCCCGCTACTGGCTTTAGTTTTAGATTTGAACCAGTAAGCATTAAGTATTTGGATTTAAAATCCGGTAAAAGTGCCACGGTTTTAGTGGTGAATTCCAATGATTCTCGCTTAGGGGGACTCCAAACAGAATCAGGTGAAAATGTAGCCGAATTAATTAGAGATTTGGCAAGTGTTATAGTTACACCTAAATTTCTTGATTCGTTTGGGCTTACCGAAATTTCTTCCAGACCGATTTTCAGTCTTAAAGATGGACCATGGGAGACCAAACTTTTTGCCAGAGGAATATTGAATGAAGAATCTTTGCTTACAGGATTTGATATTTTGTGTAGCAACGAAACTTTTCAATACATCCAGTATGAAGTTGAGGTAAAACAAGCAACTTTATTGTTTACCAGATCAAGGAATGTTTCTTCGGCATTCAAACTAAACAGGCAGAACCTTATTTATCGGATTCATGAGCCTCTTACAGCATTTTTTTCTAGCAGGAGTGATAATTATTTTGCTTTTATATCTTGTTTTGCAGAACTGGACGAAGTTTTGGATTTTTGCCAAAAATCGGGAGTTACTGATTTTATAGCAGTTCCTATAAGTATTGTAGGAAAGACTTCAATTCCCGGACTTGATATCCGAGATGTAGCGATCGCTGATCCAAAACTGCTTGCAAGATTTAATCTTGGTTGGGTTTCTCAATACCAAAATCTTGGAGATGACCAAGCAATGATTAGGTATAATTATTTTATATCCAGTATGTTTAATTTGGATCATTTGGATATAAATAATATCAACTTTAGCATTATTGAGATTAAAGGTGACCCATTTCCCGACAATTTGGTTTTTATTGCAGCTACGTCGCTTAGCAAACGTGATATATTTTTTGGACTGGAAAAGTCAAAGCGATTCAGTTTTGATTATAATGCCATTGATATACTACTAGATAATCCTTGGCATTATAAAGTGATTCAAGATTTATTCATTAATTCAGGTTTTGAAGTTTCTTGCCTGATTGAGCCAAGCAAGGAAATCGTTGTTTGTTATGAGTCCAGAGGTGTTGCCGGAAAAAAACTTAACAGGCAACTTGTTAATTCTCTGAGAGCAGACAAGACATTTTTGGATGTTTTCCCCAAAATTTCAGCTAAAGCCAAAGTTATTTTTCCCAGTGAAGAGAATGAAACAGTATTTTTTGCCAGCCATGAAAATGATTGGCAACGATATTTGTATGTTCCTTTTCTGGCGGGAGAATGGTTTAAGGACGGCAAAGAAGAGGTAGTTTTGCCTATTTCAGCAATTGGAACACTTGATCCTAAATCAGTTATTGGAACCAAAGTGCTGATACGTTTTGAAAAGCCGGCACGGCAATCCAATGTTGATTTAACAATGGAAATTAATTGCCGCGTTTCGGGAATCATAGAAGGACAAACAGGTTATTTGCCAATAAATCTTTGTGAAAATATTTCACTTTGGCAAAGTGGCAGGATAAAATATACAAACCGCCAAGGTTTTGTAAGTGCCTTGGAAATAGAGTCTCTAAGCGGAAGAAATTCCTGCAAAATATTCATCAATAAGCTTGATTATCTTGAACCGGTAGTAAAGAAGCTTCGTAGCAGAGGATATTTAACGGAAGATTTTCTCGGTGTTCAACAGGGTGTAAACCGTTTGGGCAGAGCTTTGACTTTATTGGTTACGATGCTTGTGGCCGGTTGTATTATTGGAGCCTTTGTCAGTGTGACTATTACTACACTGATGAATACTAAGAAGAATTTATATGAAACAGCCGGGATTCTTCCTTCACTTGGAGGAAGTAGGTCATTGATTTTCAGAATTTTCAGCATTTATGCTTTAATTCTGGGTTTAACTTCTTATACATTGGCGATGATCGGTTCATTTTTTATTGTTGAGCTGATAAAAACTCTTATTAAGTCGGTATCAACATTTCCGATAGACGAAGTAGTCCGCTACCATTTATTTAGCCCTCAGTTTATCTGGGTTCATATTATGGTATTGGTAGTGGTGTTTATTTTTTGTTTTGTCGGAATATGGGTTTCTGTAGTTTTTGTTTATTTAACCCCAATTTCCGAAGCATTTGGTAACAAGGACCAATAAGGAGATTAAAAATGAAGTATGTTCTTGTGAGAAAGTATCTTCCGATTTATTTAGCAGGGATTTTTACCGGGCTAATCATATCAATTTTCGCACCTACCTTTTATTTAGCTGATGAAGGTGAAGATAGTGAGCTTTTGCAGATTGAAATCACCGAAAGCGATATTAGGAAATGGTTGGCGGAAATTGAAATTGAGCTTCAGCAATTGCGTATTCAACTCGCGAAGTTTGATTCAAATTTAACCAATACTCAGCGTGCGTACGCAATAAAGCGCAATGTCAAGGGCTTGCCGGAAACAGATCCGGATTGCCAACGGCATTTTAATGAAGCCAGGCAGCTTAAAACCGCTGTCGATAAGATTACCTTATCAATAGAAGAAAGATTTCAGTGGCATCAGAAGCTTCAATTTATGCTTCAAGAATTCAGGCTGGAAGGGTTGATAAATTCAACCCCAGAAAATAGTCAGCTGATAAGCGAAATTCGTTCAAGGGTAAATGCCCAAGAATTTATGCAAAGTCCTTCCTTTTTGGATTATAGTACGACAGAAGAGGAAGATCCTGATGAGTTTATGGGCATTTCAAAAACCGAATAGCAATTATCCAGCATCGTAAGGTGCTGGTTTTTTTATTTGACATAAATAAAGCAGTTTGTTATATATTAGTATTAATGTCCTTTGTCAATTCAAATGGTTTTTACCAAGAAATATCTAGGAGATAGAACATGAAAGTCCGAAAATTCTTGTTAAGCTTTGGAAAATTAGTCGCATTGATTGTAATAGGCTTTACTCTAGGTTTTTTTTCATCAGATTTAAGCAGGGTTGATGATTGGTTGTCTTCAGAAATTATAATGTCTGAAAAAACGAAAGAGATTTCGGATTATTATCGTAGGGTAAATGAATCCAATATTCAAATCCAAAAACTCAGACTTTTTTCAAAGATTAGAAGAAGACAGCTTGGTTTTCAGGAACAAATTATCCAACAGGCTAATAATATTGTTGCTAAAGCCAATTATGGCGATTTTGTAAAAATTGGGCCGGCAGAATATGAAGTGCAGCAGATTATGAATGATATAACCATTAGAGAAATTCACTGTCAAATTTTAATTTCTCATATTAGAGAAGATGAACATTTGATTGGTGTTTTTGAAAGCAGTCTTGCTAGCTTTTTGGAGATTATTGATTTTTTGGAAGAAGAAATGCTTGATCTTAACCGGAAGGGCGAAATAGTAAAGGCACAATTAGCTGCCTTGCTTTCCGATACTGAAATTTCAAGCAAGGTTAAAAATTATTTTTTTCTTCCATTTTGGTATAGGCTTTCATCAGCTGAGAAAGAATTCCATGCTAAAATTGAAAAGCTGGAAAGATTTTGTTTTATGGATTTCTTTTACAGAAAGGCTTTTAGTTTTAATCCTGTGGTTATTCCCGATATTTATTGGTTGGAGCCTTTTTTTAACCAGGAAGAAGCTAAAAAATTAATTCGGTTGGGGATTGAAGCTTTAGAGAAAGATGAATTCAGCAAATCGCTTGATTTGTTTAAAAAAGCTTTGGAGATTGATTCTGAAAATGAACAAGCAGTTTTTTATATCAGCTTGGTTTGGATAAGGAAGGGGATGAATTCATGGAAGAACAAAAAATATGAGGAAGCAGTTTGGTGTTTTAATCAATCTTTGGAATTGGAAATTAATTGTTCGGCTATGGTCAAAAAAGGGATTTGTCTGGTTTTTCTTGGAAATTATCAGGAAGCTTTAAGCTTGTTCGATAAAGCCTTGAATATAAATAAGGATAATCAAGAGGCTATTTTAGCGAAAGCCCATACTTTAATGTTTAGAAATCAATTCCGAATAGAAAGAAAAAAGAGAGGATGCACAACAGAATCTTTTACTATACGTCAAGATTGGTTGACGGCTGCTTGTCTTTATGGTTTGCTTTTGGATATTTCAAAAGATAAGCAAGTAATTGAAATAGCTTTATCCAGCAAGAATATGGTTCATTCAGAATCAAAATCTAGGATAATCAGATTGTATTTTTTAATGATTGATGATCAATTTGGCAATATCTCTTTGTCGCGAAGAGATAGATTAGAAGGGATCGCAGCCAATGAAATTAGTCAAACCGAGATAGATTCTTTTTATGCTAATTTTGTTAGGAACAGAAAATAAACCACCAAAGTACTTTCAGTGGCAGGATACAAAGATCCTGCTTTTTTCTAATGAAATTTTTTAATGGTGACGCATAATGAGAGCCCCGCACTTATTTTAACATAAGTAAAAGTTTTAAATTATTTCTTAAAAATTAAATAGGTTTTTTTATTTATATAATAATCAATAAAATAGGTGTAAGACTGTAAGAAGTGAATAGAGTTTGTTTTGAGGTCAATGCTTTTATTTGACAAAAAATTGTTATTTTTGTAAGTTAACAGAAGTCTTTAAGCTTTTTTGATCTTTAAATGTAAATTAAAAATAAAGGGAGATAAATCCTATGTCAAGAAAAGTTGTAAGAAAGTTAAACTGTCATAGAAGTTTGGCGTTTGTTTCTAATCCTTTAGCCTCTCGGAATAAATGGGCAATTGTGGGTCGCAACCTTGCTTATTTTGTTGCCTCGTTGCTTTATATTTTATCCTCTTTTTTGCTGGCAGCAATTATTTCCATTTTTTTAAAAATTTGGAATTCCCGTAGTAATTTTTCACGAAAAAATCCAAAGAAAAGAATGGACGATGCAGACAATGAATTACCAAACAAAGATCAGATATTTAGGCCGGTTAGTATAAAAGGCTATGTTAATTTTTGTGAAATAGCGGGACTTGAATTTGTAAAAGAGCAGATAGTTCAGAGAATGATAATGCCTTTCCAATATCCAGATAAAGCCGAGGCTTTAGGAATTCCTAAAGGTGGTGGAGTTTTACTTTTTGGTCCGCCCGGAACAGGCAAGACTTTGTTGGCCAGAGCGGTTGCAGGTGAGCTTAAGGCGGCTTTTTTTCATGTTCAGCCGGGAGATTTAATTAGGACCGGAGTCGGGAAAAGCCTTGAAAGGGTATCAGAACTTTTTTCAGCTTTGCGGAAATATAATCTGGCGGTATTATTTTTAGATGAAGCAGATGACATTGTTGCCAATCGTTCAGGTTCAGCGATAGTTGACCAAATAAGAGGGCAATTTCAGAGGGAGCTTGACGGTTTTGAGTCAGAAATGTCTGATCATACTCTTTTACTTATAGCGGCAACAAATCAGCCTTGGAATATCAGCAAAGCAATGTGCCGTCCGGGCAGATGTGATATAAGGGTTTATGTTGGATTACCTGATTTTGCTGCAAGGTTGAAGATTTTAGAGATAGAATCTAAAAAAAGATTAACTGCTGAGGGTATTGATTGGATATTTTGGGCAGAAAAATTGAAGGGATATTCTGGTGCCGATTTGGCGATGTTTATTCAGCAGGCTGCTCAAAATGCCTTTAGCCGGTCAAAAGAGACAAAACCGATTAATCAAGATGATTTGGATTTAGCTTATACTCAAGTTAAGCCAAGTATAGCTTCACAGGATCTTGATTGTTTTATCAAATATTGTAAAAAATATAATATTCCAATGGAGTAGTCATATTTTTTATATAGTCCAAAAAAATAATTTGGACTTTTTTTAATTTGACATCATTTTAACCCAAGAGTAATATAAAAATATAGAGTATGATCTTTACATTTATTTGGCTTTATTTAGTCAAAAAATAAAATAACAAGGAAACTGAAGGCTGGGAAACTAAAAATCAGAAAGGAAATAAACATGTTTGCCCAGATTCATCAATGGTTAAACGAGTTGGATAAGCGTAATTTTAAACGCTTTTCCATAATATGGAAGTCGCTTAGAAAACTTGACCAATGGTCAAATCAAAATTGGAGAAGCGACAAAAAAAAGTTTTCATTTCTGAAAACAACGGTTTGGAACGGAGGAAGTAAAGAGTTGGTAAAAAAACGTACAGGTTTGGTTTGGTTAGATAAGCTGAGCGCTATATGGTATTATCTTTGCCAAAAGCTAGATAAACTTGACACTATGTTTGTTTTTCCCGGCAGGCCATATCAGGCCAAAGTTTGCCGGGTTCGAAGTAAGTCGGAGAAAATGGTCGCAAATTGGCTTACAGAAAATGGCTTTAAGTTTAAATACGAAAAGCCTTTAGTGCTCGGTGTCGAAAATTCCGCTTCTCGGTTTATGCTGGAGCTTTTGGCTCCGGTTTGCAATCAGTGGCTTTTTAAGCAGTTGGTTAAACAGTGTGGCGGAGTTTTGCTTCATCCCGACTTCTATCTAACTGACTATGGTGTCTATCTTGAATATTGGGGCTTGGCTGATTCAGACCCTGTATACAACAGAAATCATCATAGCAAACTAGCTCTCTACAGCAGGCACCAAATTCCGATTATTTCTCTTTATCCCAGACATCTAAGGGAAGGGTTGGATAAGGTGTTTGCCTCTTTGTTCAAACAAACAACCGGCAATGTTTTGCCAAAAAAAGAAAGGAGATAAGCCGAGGAAA
>CAZCCC010000005.1:0-48669 GCA_964497245.1 uncultured Gammaproteobacteria bacterium
CGAATCTCTAGGCTCAACATAGCGCGAAAAGCTCTTAGAGATCCGAAAGAAATTAGTAATCAAGATTAGTTTAGTCCTTTTAGTGTCTAAACCAACATAGCGCGAAAAGCACTTCAAATATTTAAAAAAACATAAGTTTAAATTTAAATTACCATAAACAGCTAATTTATCCCCAGCTTAATGCGACGGCGCAGAGAAACGACGGCGTAATTAAATTTATTAAATAATTCAGCTATATTGGATTCAGATTAAATATTTTTAATGTTCTTTCTATTTTTTTAATTTATTGCGACGGCTCAACTATGTGCGACGGCTTTATTCTTATTATTATTTTAGCATATTTTAAAAACATGTCAAATAAAAAATTATAAAAAAACCGACACAACCAATTTTATAAATTAATTAAAAATAACTTATTTAATCAGTATATGTCCGTAACTTATTTTTTGCTGGTAAATTTTTTATAATTCTCATCTCTATTAATCAATTCTTCCACCAACTCGCGCAAAAAGTCAGCTTTAGAAATTTTGGTATTATGGGTTTTCCAATGTAAGTATCGTTCAATTCGCGATGTAATGCGCAAAGTAAATTTAATTGTTGGGGATTCATATCCTTGGCCTTTTTCAATTATTCCTAAAAAGTCCAAAATATCTTTTTCTAATGTTTTTTCAGTATAATATTTTAAATATAAAAATTTTGAAGTATTTTTATCTTTTTGCAGATGGATTAGATTTTTGCTAGTTGGTTTTCCTCTATCTGACAGATAAAGAATTGGTTTTTGGTGGGCAAGGGCAATTGCAATAAGATAAGCGTTTTCTGGAGTTGAGTTAGTACCTTCAATAATTAAAGCATCCATTTTTTCCAAAAGTATTTCGCCAGCCTGATCAATCCTTTCCAAATCTTGGTGGGAAAAACCACTCAGGTTTTCATTAGCTAAATTACTCATTACCGAAACTCCGCCATTGCTCAAAATAGAAATAATTTTTGAAAATTTTTTTTGTAATTTTTCTTCAGCTTGATTGTCGGCGGTAAAATAGATACGCATAATTTTTATTTCATTATTTCACCAGCGATGTTGGTAATCATTAATTTCTTAATTTTTTTGATTTGCTTATTTTGGGCTAATGCCCACATAAATTTGGCAACAGTTGTTTCCCAAGTCATGTTATTTATTAATAATATACTTTCTGAATCAAAAATTTTAGTATTGACTTGTTTAGTCCAAACCAAAACAGGGGTAGTAGAAGAAACTTTTTTTATCCAAGTCATAAAACCAGAAGGCAAGTTTTGGTAAGTGCCGGCATTTATGATAATTCCTTTTTTGTCCTTGAATAACTGAGTTGGATTCAACCAGCTAATAGAACCAGCTTCAATAATTCCGATATTAGTGTATAGATTCTTGAATAGTTTGATTTTACCTTTATTTTTAAGGATTGATTTTTCAAAAATTCTAATACTAAAATCAATCCGTCCTAAGGTTGCGCTAGGCGGTGCGCTGAAGATATTTAGCGATTTTTCTATCGCACAAACCGATTGATTAGCGCGAAGTAGACGATTACCAAACATCAATGCTATTTCATTAAGTCCGCAAGTTGCTGCAGAAACCGCATTAATTAAATTTGCTCGGGTTTCTGGTTTTTTGGTATCAGGCAGATTCTGACTGCCAGTAAAAATAATTGGTTTAGTAAGATTTTGTAGTAAAAATGAAAGTGCGGCGCTGGTATATAGTAGATTATCAATGCCGTGCAAAATAACAAAGCCTGCTGCCTCATCAAAACGATTATTAATTTCATTGGCAAGTTTTAGCCAGACATCGGGTGTAATATCAGCTGAAGGTTTGGTAAAAATAAAAATCGGCTCAACGTTAGCGATAATGTCAAGTTCGGGTATAATAGAAAGCAAATCTTTTTCTTTTAAGCCAATCAAACGGTTCAGTACCATCAAATAAATTTTTTTATTTGCTAAAAACATAAGTATAAATTACTGATGCTAAAATTAGTATTTATATTATTGACTAAAAAATAAATTTTATTCATAATTTTTAATAAATATTGCGCCGTCTAAAATTTAAAGCCGTCTTTTTATATTATATACCTTAAGTAATAAAAAACAAAATGAATTTGAAATCTTTTTATGCCGAGGCAAACTCGGCACCCGACTTTGTATCAGGAAAGAGTGAGGAGTAATATTATAAAATTTATTTTGTTTTTTATTTAATAATTTAAAAATTTTTTCATGGTATAAATTATTTTACCCTTGATTTTTTTGGTAAATTCGGGTAAAATTGGAGAAATAATTAATGAATAATTTTATATGAAAAGACCTGAAACCGGCTTTGTGCCAGAAGAAGCAACAATGGAATCAGACAATTCAGAATTTGAAGCCATAGAACAACAAAAAAACCGGGCAAAAACCGGCAGGGAGTTAATGGAAGAAGAAAAAAACGTTCCGATAATCGGCAATGCAAAAAAGATTCATTCTACCGGTAAAATTTCAATGGGAGAGCAAAGGAATATTTATCTTGCAAAAGAATTTAGCGGCCAGAAAGTAGTTGAATTGCCGGATAATTTAGTGGCGGTTGTAAAAGATAATAATGGAAAATTTGAAATTGAAGCAATTTTTGAATTAGGCCAAAATGAAAAAGGTCAAAAGTCTTCAGAAAGAATTGAAATAGCAGAAGCAAAATCACGTTCGAAAACTTTAAGAGATGCAATTGATCAGCTTGAGGAAAAATTAAGAGCCGGTTATGAGGTTGAGCTTGTTTCTGAGAAAACAGAAGAAAAAGAACTTCAAAAAATTAAAGCTAAAATGATTGAAGCGTTGGAAAGGAATGAAATTATTACATATGGAGCAGACGGAGAAATTATTTGTGATTTAGAAAGAATCAAAAATCTTGAAGGCAGTATTTTTGAAGGTGCTAGAAGATTTGAGCTTAAAAAAGGAACAATCAAACCCTCTTGGCAAAAAATGTTATTGGAGATTTTTGCTGATAAAAAAGTAGTGTCCACAGAAGATTATAAAAAAAGATTGGAAGGTGATAGAGATATTGAAGAAAAATCTTTATTTTATTTACCAAAAAATAAAGAAGAAGCTTTTAATTTAGAAAAAATTAGTCAAGCCGATTTTTATTTAACAATTTCTGATTTTTTGGTAACAGAAGTAAATAAAATTGATCCATTTTTTCAGGAAAAATTTGGAGTTGGAGCTCTTGAAACTGAATTTGCAGTTAGGATTTATCATCCAAAATACGGAGCTGGTTATAGAGATGAAAATGGCTCGCTTTTTGTTAAAAGAGATGTTAGAGACAAAAACAGCAAGTTTATTAAAATAAGTATGGACTGGTTATATAGTAGGTTTAATTATGGTTATTATAGTGGACTGGTACGTAAAGAGATCTTATTACATACTCCAAAAATTGGCATCTTGGATAAAGATTTTAAAAATCTTAGAGAAAATAGACTTCTGACTGAAAAAGATTTTGGCCAAAGTGAAAACACAAAAACCAGTGGTCTTTTTCGTGTTGAGAAAACCATTGGCATAAAAGGTGGTACTAATTTTGGTACTTTCTATGTTGATGAGTATGGCGAAAAAAGATTTGCTCATGCACAATATACTTTAGGAACAGAGTTTGAAGGTAAGAGATTGGTTAAACTACAAGAAAATTTATATGGTATTGTTGATGAAGTTGAAGGTATTAAAAGAATTACCCACATTATAAAACCAGCTGAGATCGAATTGATTAGACAAAAACAAGAGGAATATCGAAAAAAACATCATAAAGAACCGAGTGTCGCCAGTGTTCATTTCGGTAAACGAGATCCAAATTCCCCTAAACCGGTTTTGTTTGAAGCAACCAATTTAAGTCCTAAGCGTGAAGATGAAACCCCGGAAGAATATGCTGAAAGAATAGCCACTTTCAATGCAGTCAGAGAATATAATAAATTGCAACAAATTTCTTCTGATTTGAGCAAAAAAGCAGGTATTGGAATTCATAATCTTGAATTGAATGAGCAGAATGCCTTGGCATCCTTTGCCTTTGAATCTAATGAAAACTATAGACAACTAATTGATTTCTCAAAAAAGTTTGGCGAAAAAGGTTTAAAAGCTTTTCTGGCTTGTGAATATGGCATGAATATTGGCAATATTATTTTAGAATTGGGAGAAAAATTACCGACTGATCAGGCTAATATGGTTTTTGCCGCTTATGTAGAAGTTATTTTTTCCATGAATCAAGAAGCTGATCAGATATTTGAAGAAATTAGAACTTTTAATCCTGATATTCCGATTATTCGTGATGAAATTTTAGAAAGTCTGTTGTCACGAGGCAAGGATTTATTGGTGGAGATACATCAGCAGCTTCAGTCAAAGAAGAAAGGGGAGATTTTAGAAGAATTAGTCATTCAAAATTTTATCCGAGAAATAAAAGAAGAAACGTCTGAACAAAAAGCGGTACGTTCAAATTTTAAAAAAGTTGCTGAAATTTTTAATCAAAAGGAAATTAATCTTGAGTCATTGAAGAAATCCCAAGGGGTTGTTTTAAATAGCTTAAAGCGAGGGCAAAGTTCAGGATTGCTTTTAAAAACTTTGAAAAGAATGGATAAATTATCTCCCATTCCGGAGATTCATTGGCGGGTAGATCGGAGTTTGGCAGAATATGACCGTCGGTTTGGTTTGGATTTGGCCGGTTTATTGGAAGAATTGGCTTTGGCCGAAGAAAAAAAAATTTTATTGGAATTCGGCCCTGGTAGCGGATTGAGCAAAAGAGAGCGTACCGCCGGAACATTAGGCAAAAAGTATGATGATTTTGCCATGGCTGACCGTTTATATTATCCGGTTGATTCGGTAATTGCCCGCTTGATTGATTTTGAAAAGATAAAAAAAGATATTGGGCAAGATTTAGCTGACCAGGAAAAACAAGTTTTGATTGAGTTTATTTATAAGAGCGTTTATATTAAAAAAGACCAGACAAGTTTAGATCAGTTTGATTATAATCAGGAAAATATTGATCAAATCAACCAGGATCCGAATAACCTAAAAAATATTTTAATTTCTTGCGGCCCAGCTTTAGTTAATGCTGAAATTGTTCCCCAGACTATCAGCAGTCGAGATGAACAAGGCCGGGTTATATATCCCAATAAATTGGATATTAATTCACAATCGTCGGCAGTTCAAAAGGCAATAAGAACATTCGCAGAAAACCCTGCCCACTATTTAATTAATGGTTATCAAGAAGCAGATGTATATGATCTGATTGATGCATTTCCTGCCGGTACCATGATTGGTGATTTTTCTGATATAAAAAAGGTAAAACCGGACGAAAGTATTGATGTGGCTTTGGCAGTTCGCTCAACGGTTTATTTAAAGGAAGATAAATATGTTGATTTTTTAGGAGATGTTGCCAAAGCTTTAAGTGATGAAGGAATATATATTGACGATAGTATCCGCGACAATGATGGTTGGTATTATCGACTCAGCGAAATTCAAAAATTTTTAGCTGAAAATGCGGCAAAAAAAGAAAAAGGACAAATCAAATATAATCTTGAAGTATCAGTGGTTCTTGGTCCGGGTTTTCCCGGAGAAGATTATCGGCAAGACTTGGTTCCGTTGGCATTGGTAATATCTAAAAATATTTCTTATAATGATCAGATTTCCAAATATCTTAACGCAGGTTGTCGCTTGGTTAATTTTTTTGAACTGTCTTCGGATCAAAATTATTTAAAAACCCTGGATTCAAGCGGATTAACTGCACAACGGGTGGAAACCAAAGAAGATTAAGAATTGGTTGCTTAATTTTTATCAAGTGAATCCCAAAAAAAATTAAAAATTAATTTAAAATTTTGGGCAATTTCCGGATTGTCAATTAAGATGCCAATAGCAGCATCTTTTTTAAATGTTATTAATGATATTTTATTGCCAACAATTTTAACATCCATTGACAAAGGATATTTTTCAACTGGTATAAATTTAGTTTCCCTTAATTCTTTTGGATTAGATTTATTTATTGGGTTTTCGCTAGGTGCAATTACTCGGTTAAAAATTTGATTTTTAACTCTTTTTTGGATGAATTGAGGGAAATATTCAGGAATGAATTTAGCCATTTCACCTTTATCCTCTATGCTGTCAATTGGTTTTTTTTCGGCCAATAATTCCTCATAAATTTTTATAATTCCTTTTTTACCTTCATAGAACCTAATGTTAGGCTGGCCTGAAGATAGATTAAAATCAGAAATAATAGAAGGCAGAATTCCGTTTAAAACCAGCTGGGCGTCTTTGGCTTGTTGTTCTTGTTTTTCAACTAACTCCTTAAGCTTTAGAGGATGAGCCGGGATAAACACAGTTGGTTTATTTGGTTCTTCTTTTTTCTCAATTAAGCCAAAATCTACCAGTTGATCCAAAATTTTATAGACCAAGCCTCGTTTTAGCGGGGTTTTTTGGCTAATTTTACCGGCTTTTAAAGGGCCGTTTTTTATTAATATTTCGTAAATTTCTGATTGTTCCTTATTTAAGCCGGCTTGTTGGAGGTGTTGTTCGTACATAATTAGTTGTTAAGTTTGTTGGTTAATAAATTTAAATCTATTATCACTATACACCTAATATTAATTTTTGTCAAGATATAATGACAATAATTATATATAAATTAGTCAAAATTTAGTAATGAGTTTAGCAAAATAATATAATATTGATAAACAATTGCCATATATTCTTGACAAGATTTGTTAACTATGCTATAATGATTCGTTAAGCTGAAAAACTAAAAAATTTAAAGCTTACAAAAGGTTCATTACAGCACTTCCCCAACAAGTCTGGAAGCCATTTGAGGAGAATGACAACCAGCAAGAGGGGTTAGTCAAAAAGCCCAAGGAGGAATAAGGTTTTCCAAGGAGTGAGAGAAAGGAGAGAATTATCCCTTGAAAAATCTTTCCAGGGCAAAATTGATTGTAATCAGTGTAATTCCCGCTTAGGCGGGAAAACAGTGGTTAGAATCAGATAGCACATTAAATAACAAAATAAAGTATGAAGTGGAGAGCATGCTTAATCATGTATCATGAATCATATATCATTAATCATATATCATGTATCATGAATTATGAAACAAAGTCAAAGAAACTCTCCGTTCAAAGCGGAGTTTTTTAGTAAGCGGAAGAATTATGTAGAGGAGAGGCGATTATTTCTGGCAGGTGCGTTTATACGCCCAGTCGGAAATGATTGAAAAAATAAAAATAAGACAGGCAATAACTTATAAAATTAGAAATTAATTAGGCCAAAAAGTCTTATTTAAAAAATAGTCCTCTGCATAATCCTTCTGGTTAATTCAGCACCAATTTTACGCATTAATCTTTTAAGCGATTAAAATTTTATTAAAAAATTATCAGTTTAATGATTGAAAAGTAAAATTGGTGCTGAATAAATCAGCCAAAAGGAAAAATTGTTCTTTATAGTCTAAATTGAAGTCTGAGCTAACCCAGCAGAATTATATTTAAAAAGTTTTGTTTAAAAAAGCCATAAGCGGGGTTAAAACCCCGCTTCCAAAAAGGGGAGCTGGTTTTTCCGCCAAAGGCTGATGTGTCTCTGGCACAAGCCGGCGACCGTGGCAAAAAATTAACTTATTTTAAATAGTAGTTAGTGCTGGATGAAGGAGAGAATTAGTCTTCAGCATAGATTTCAAGGAAGTCATGCAAATGGCAATAAATCACTGCTTGCATGAGCAGTTGTTGCAATTATTATTTTGATCGATTATTTCGCATCCTTTGAAGCGGAAGCAATCCTAAATTTTAATTGTTTTGCCAGACGTTTTCTTTAATCGGGAAACGTTTCTGACAAGCGGATTAACCACCTGTTTGCCAGAAAAAATTTCCTGATTAGTTGGCTTTTGCAAGGAGAGGCAAAAGTTAATCCAAGTGAAAGGAGCATATAGTGAGGAGCTAAGACAGGAGGGACTTTGACAATTGACTACGAATACGAATTTTACGAATATACGAATATAGGAATTAAGAAATTAATAATATTAATTATGGGTAGTATTGTGATGTGCAAGTGCAATGATTGCCAAAATGAGTTTAGGACCAATTTGGGAGATGGAGCCTTATTCTATAATTTTCATTGCCTTGACTGTGATAACATTAAATCTTTTCCTAGAAATGATTTTAGCTCGGATAGTG
Source organism: uncultured Gammaproteobacteria bacterium (assembly GCA_964497245.1). Lineage (GTDB taxonomy): Bacteria > Patescibacteriota > Patescibacteriia > Buchananbacterales > UBA6539 > CAZCCC01. The sequence goes on from CAZCCC010000005.1 coordinate 8,160, forward strand.
TTAAAGCTTGCGAAAAATGCGGCGGGAAACTGACACATCAAACGCTTAAGCCGATGTGTCCGAATTGTCAGTCAAGAAATACCGAAGAAATTCAGACAGTTGTTAAATACGACTAATACATTTACGGCTTTTCGATAGTGGCGCTTACCTTATTGTAGGCGCTATGAATCGGGGAGCCGTATTGGATGGCTCCAAAAAAGAGGAGGCAAAAGATGCCACCTGATTGAAAAAACCGGCTAAGACCACCCTAATAGAGGATAAGGGTAGGACCATGGGTGCTTGGCAAGCTCCCGATGCCTGAAAGCCGGAAACTGAGGGAAAAATTCCTCTTGCTGGCGTTGGAACCGCTAACACATGCCACGGCAACCGTTTGAGCGGCAGAAGTTGATCACTTCTGGTTGTTGGACCTGAAAAGCGAAAACATTTTGCAAGGTTGCCAAAACGATCAAAAGCTGGTTGGCCGAAGCTTCCAAATTCGGTTGAATCAGCGGCGCAGCTTGGAGTAGCTACCAAGGCGCGTCCGGACGGGAAAGTGCTTCCCGCAGAAAGCACAAGATGCCAATTCAGGTGGGTAGCTCCAACTGATTGGCAACACCGCGCAACGCGGTGAACCATTAGGAGGCAAAAGATGCCCCCGGGTTAAAGCTTTGTGGTTTAACACCGCCCCAGGGAGGGGGCGCTTGACGGCTCTGGATAAAAATTCGTACTAGTTTTATCCACCCGCCTAAAACCACGTTAATATTTTTTACTTCCTGTCGCCGAGATGGAAGCCGGCGGCAAGTACACCGTGCAGGGTCGGCACGTTAAAGGCCAAGGCTAGTATAGCGTTGCGTTTTTCCGCGCATGAAGCTATGCGGCAGTTACGATGCCCTATCGTAAGTGTCATTTATTAAGGGAAGTCGGCACCCGGTATCGCGGGTGCAAAAAAACATGCCTCATTGCTAACTACTAATCGAGTTCGTACTCGGTAGTTGTAAGGTTAGCAGGTCCGGGGACACGCCGGGCGCACGATTTCTTCCTAGGTAAGGAATCGTCTTTAAGCGCAAAAGGGTGCAGTTTTCGGCGGCCGAGGTTCGTGGCCGCAAAGTCTTGCCGACTCTGCCTTAGGGCGGGGTAAGACGAAGGGTGGTATGTCAAAGGCGAGATTTCCGCCACCCAACGACTTGTGATAAAAACCCTCACCCCGCGGTTAGCCATGGCCGCGGGCGGTGAAAGGAGAAAAACATGGCCAAACAATTTTTCCGGATTACAGGCGACGCGGTCGAGCTGGTGACGGAGCGCGTTGAGCGCACCGTGAGCCTGCACGACCTGCTCGCCGAAGTGACACGGGAGGCGGGGTTCACAACCCCGATTCTCCCGGCGGGCTGCCGGCTATACAGGCAGCAGGGGGAACGTTCGGTCTTCGTGATTGAGCAGATGCCAGCAGTGCGCACCCTTAACTGGAGAGGGATGGGCGAAGGTGACAAGTGGAAGCTCGGCTTCCCCTACGTCATTTTTGTCATTTCTTTTTCCGGAGGGGCGGTGAGTACCGCCCACGTTTTTTACCGCACGTCGCCTTTGGGGAACGGCGACGACGCGTTGTGTAGGACCAACCTGTGCAACGTGTACACAGACGCGCATATTTGCACGGGCAATATGCGTGTCGAGGGCCACTCGGCGGCCCAGAAAGCTGAGAGCTTTGTGGCGGGGTTCTGGGGGTCGGTGTTTAACACTGACCTCTGGGACAACAACTTTCGCCCCGCCGCCGCGATCTTTCCCCAGGTTGCAAACCTGGCCGCCTGGCAAGCGGCCACCGAACAGAATCCGCTGTTCCCCCTCGGGGTGCAGTGGCTTGAGTTCGGGTCGCTGACCGACGTCGTGGAAGGGAGGGCCTAACCATGGACCTCCTGAAAACCACGCGCCAGCTGAAGCCCATAAAAGGGCAACGGCTGGCGGCCTGGCTAGTCAGGTTCCTCACCGCTTCGCCGGACCAGCTTGATCAGTGGTCAGGCCGGTTTACGGAGGTGATCACGGCGAAAGCTGTGGCCATCCTCCGCAAACGCGGGGTTATCGAGGAACACGAGCTTTGCGACGCCCGGTTTTTGCAGCTCGTTAATGCCGCTTACCGGGCGCCGGCAATTAAGTCGGCTGAATCTGAAGATGATGCCGCCTCGGCTGAAGAAGGCCGGGGCGGTAGAGGCAGGGGTCGGCGTTAGCCACCCCAAAAATAAACCGCAACCAACCGGCGGTGCCATAGGCGACCGCCTGAAGGAGAAGAAATGGAAATAATTTCAATGGTGCACGGGTGCATTCCCGTGTACCTGGGGATCGGCGACGGGTTTAATCCCGAAGCGATTCCGGAGAATCTGGCCTACGTCATCGACGGCGCGGGGTGGAAGATCTGGAAGCGCAATGGGATTTCCCGTGCGCTGATCCCCGTGGAAACCGTGTCCGGCCTGGCGGTGGCCGAGACAGGCATAACGTTCACCGCCTCCAAAATCCCGGCGGATTTGTTCCGGCGGGTTACGGCGTGGTTTTCCGCCGTGTACCAAAAACATCGGTCAGAGGCCGTCGGCTACCTGTATTACAGGCTGGCCGACGGCGCCTGGGACTTTGTCGTTCCGTCCCAGGCCGTGGGCTCGGCCCACGCCAAGTACGACGCCGCTCCCCGCCGCGAAGGATGGCAGTGCGCCGGCACTGTCCATAGCCACGCGGCCATGGGGGCGTTTCATAGTGGCGTTGACGACGCTGACGAGGCCTCGTTCGACGGTGTTCACATCACCGTCGGACGGCTCGACTCGATCCCGGAGTATTCCTGCTCCCTCGTGGTGCAGGGCGTCCGGGTGAAAGTTGAGTTGAGTGACCTTGTCGCCGGCGTCGCGCCGTGCGATGTGCCGGCCGAGTGGCTGGACGCCATTAAGAAATCCGCACCCGTGGGTTTCGATGGTGCGCTGGCCACGGAGGCCCAGGCGCTCTACCGGCAGTACTACGCCGGAGAGCTCCCCGAAGCGGACTATGAAGTCCAGCTCGGGGCGCTCGAAGAGCGCCAACGGGCCGCACGGGCAACCGTGCTGGCTATTAACTCGCGGCCCTGGGAGGACCGCAACCACCCTTTTTTTGGCAAGGCGAAAGCCAAGCCGCCAAGGGGTGGGAAGAGCTGGGGGACTAAAACATGAACCCCAGCTCATCCTCCTCACGCCGGGCCGTAGTCATCGGCCTCGGCGGAATTGGTTCATGGCTTGTCCAGGGCCTGGCGCCGCTGTTGCAGTATGACGCTGAAAGCTGGACCCTCGTACTCGTTGATGGGGACGAGTACGAGGAGAAGAATCGCAATCGCCAGTGTTTTGAAATGCTGGGATCCAAGGCCGATATACAGGCCCAGTGGGTTTCCAAGCGTTTCCCGCGCCTGGCGGTGCGGCCGATTACCGAGTACCTGTCGGCAGACGGCGCCGATGGGACTTGCCCCGTGTCCGAAGCCATTCGCAGTGGCGATACTGTTTTCGTGTGTGTGGACAACCACAAATCACGAAAAATGGTACTCGACCACTGCGCCAAACTCCGAGATGCGGTGCTCATCTCGGGCGGGAACGATTATACGGATGGCAACGTCCAAATCTTCGTTCGCTGCAATGGGCAGGACGCAACGGTGCGTCCAGACAAGCACCACCCCGAACTCGCGGCGCCGCGCGACAAGGCGCCGTGGGAGTTGAGCTGTGAGGAGTTGGCGGCGTCGGCGCCCCAGCTCATTGTCGCCAATCTCCAGGCCGCTACCATCATGCTTTCAGCGTTTTACTCGCTGGAGCAGGGTAAGTACGACCTGGAAAAACCCGAAGTGTATTTTGACGTTGTCGCATGTGCGGCAACGCCCCGTGTCCGACGTTAATTTCGTGTAACAAGTGTGGCGCCTGCCCGCCACCTGGATTTCCAGCAACAGAGTGCCGAAGGCAGGATCGGCGCGGGAGAAAAGAAATGAATCAGATTATCAATGGCGTAAATACGTTGTCGGCCAACCTGGTCGGCAAGTCGGTGGTGGACGTTCGGACGATGTTGAGCCAGGCGCTTAACATTGATCCGCAGGCCCGCCCCCTGGTCAACGGCGCCGACGCGGACGCCAGTTACATCCTCCAGGATGGGGACGAACTGGAATTCGTGAAGGCGGCGGGCGAGAAGGGCTGCTAGTTTAGCCCTTCCCCGCCCCTTCGGCGAAATAGCCTCCGAGCAATCGGAGTTGCGGTAAATCACCCGGCAGGGTGAACTATCCGTGTAAAAGCACGAGCTTTGGTTTTTGTCCCCGTCTGTACCTTGTAAACAGATGGAGAGCCGCCGCGGAAAGCAGAGTCCGCCGCGCTGTCTACCCTAGGCGCGTAATAAAAATGGGGTCTTGGAGCTTTTTTGCTCCTAAGCCACCCGGATGCTGGTTGGTTGCTCGTCAGTCTTTGACTTGTCAAAGCATTGCGCCAAACTAGCAACTGGCTGGTAGGTTATAAGGTTGAGAGGGGAAACGTCGTGGTTGACTTTTTCCCCTCCTTCCAAAGTTTATTAGATCCTGAAATAAATTTAGGATGACAAATAGTCGGCTTTGGAAGGAGAGTTAATAAATAAAGAAAGGAGTATATTATCAAAAAAACAAGAAAACAAAAAAACAAAAATCCAGCACCTATTTTACACATCAAATTTTATTAATTAAATCTTTTTTATAAATAGCTAAGATTGATTTATTTAATGAGAAGAAAGTAAAATAGGTGCTGGGTAAACCACAAAAGGAGAGATACGAAAATGGAAAAGTACTTTGTAGAAATTAACGGCCTTTTGCCGTATGCCCAAGCCCTTGGGCTTGCCTGGCCGGTTGAGTATTTTTTCGTACCAACGGAAAATACCTGCCGGATAACCAGCGACCCGATTGCTTGTCGGCACGAAGTCTCGGTACACTCTGGTGTAATAAAAAACCCCGAAGCTTACCTTTGTGACTTAGTGCATGAGTTGTGCCACGCCAGCTTGGCGGAAAGGATTGATTTGGCATTTGCCACAATTTATTTTTCCCGCCGTTATGCCCGGCAGTCCGAAAAGGCGGAAAAAGAATTTGCCAAAAAATACCAAATGCTTTATCTAGCCTGGTCTCATGTCGATATTTGGGTAGATGAGCTGAGGCATTCGCTTTTTCCCGAACTGACCCTTGCCGATCATGACAGCTTTTTTCAAAGCGTCAGCGGCATTGCTAGTTTGGACAAAAAAACATTGGCCGGGCTTGAAGCGCCGCAACACCTGTTGGCATTGGCTGTCCATTTAGCTGAAACCAAAAGGTTTGGCTTGGTAAAACAGGACTTTTCCAAAATCCTTGGTTGCCTAAGCCGTGACGGCCAAAAAACCGTCAGCCGGATGCGCCAGTTCTATGAAGTTTTACCGCGTCTGACTTTCCAAAAGGAATTAGATGTGGTGGCTTTGTTGGATTCGGTGCAAAAAGCTGCCAACAAACTTGGCCTGCCTATTGCCCCTCAAATTATTGAGGAAGAAAGCCGGCGAGTATGGCTTGTGTAATTTTTGGAGGAATGTAAGCCAAGCTTATGTTCCTCCTTCCAACTGACTTTATCATCAGCTGTTAGCTAAAAGTTAATAGCTTTTAGATGGTGGGGTTTAAGGAAGGATCAAAAAAAGAAAGGTAGAAAAAATGAGAAATTTTTTGATTTGGCTTTTTGAAGCCCTGGTTCTTTTTTTCTTCGGCATTTCCGGCCTATTGATCATGGGTGTGTCCATGATTATGTGCGAGCCGGACGGAAAAAATGTCGTGGTTGAACTGGTAAATGAATCGGGATGTTTGCAAATAATCCCGGTTGTTACCGGCTTCTACGGTTTTTTGCTGGCCTGTTATTTTGGCTGGCGATTTAGCCGCCACACTAGATGAACCTTTCAGGCGGTAATTTGGCTTTTGTCAAGCTGCCGCCTTCCTTTTCCGCCTACCCAAAAATCTCTCCTCCATTTTTGTCTAAAATTATTTTTAGCCAGAATTGATTTGGGCAGGCAGAAAAGGAAGTTAAAAAAAAGAGCAGAAATTTTTTTGCTCTTTTTTGTTTGCAAAAAGATCAATGGTGGGGAAAGCGGTCCAGTTCTAGTTGGGTCAGCCCAAGCTTTTCCAAAATTGACGGATCTTCTTTCGCACTTTTTTTATTGCGCTAGCTAACCTTATGCGGGTATTAATATCGCCGCGGACTTCTCTTAAGGTTCTTAAAAAGCCTTGTAAAATACTTATGTCTAACATTATTACGCCTCCTTTCAAATTCGGTTATAATTGCCGGTTTTATAAAGCTTATAAGTATCTTATATTCTTAACGCGTTAAGTTTTTTTGTCAAATTCAAAACCCTCAAGGTATGGTGCCTTGGGGGTTTTGTATTTGAAATTAAATTAATTCCTTGAGCTCGTTTATTTCGCCGGTTTCAAAAACCGTATGTTTGTCTAGAAATGCCACCAGTTTTTGATTAAACACTTTGCCTTTTTCCTTCACGCCGTTTATCCGTTTGCCGATTTCGGAGATAGCATCAGCCAGCTTGTCATCAAGGTATGATTTAGTAACCAAACGGCATTCGGTTTTTGCCAAATCTTCTTTAGTTGCAAATTTTGCCAAATCTTCTTTAGTTGCAAATTTTTCCAAATCTTTTTTAGTTGCCATTTTGGCCATTTTTTCTTCAAATTCAGATTTTAATACTACTTCATCTTTCATTGGGACGTTGTCTTTAATAAAAGTAACGACTTCATAAAGATCTTTAAATTTCTTGTCTGTTTTATCAGATAAGTTTTTGATAGCTGATAAAATTTCTTTGTTTGCGCTATGTTGACTCCTCACTAATTTGTCAGTGTTTTGAGTCATACAATTATAATTAAATTATTAGTAGTTAAATTTTAGATTAAAAAAAAGTTTAAGTCAAGGATTGACGAAAACCTTGTTTTTCGTTACAATTTATATATTATGAATTCAAAATTTACTGAAAAGTCCGCCAAAGGCGGATCGGCCTCTGGTCGAGAAGCTGAAATTCTAAAATTTTGGTTGGAAAATAAAATATTTGAAAAAAGTCTGAAAAAAGAAGCGCCTAAAGGCGACTATGTTTTTTATGATGGTCCGCCTTTTGCTACTGGTACACCTCATTATGGTCATATTGTTGCTTCTTTAATGAAAGACGTTGTACCCAGGTTTTGGACAATGAAAGGTTTTCATGTTTCCCGCCGCTGGGGCTGGGATTGCCACGGCTTGCCGGTGGAAAATTTAGTGGAAAAAGAATTAAATTTAGAAACCAAAAAAGACATTGAAGAAAAAGTTGGAATTTGTGGATTCAATGATGCCTGTAAAAATAGTGTAATGAAGTATGCTGATGTTTGGAAAAAATTTATTCCCAAAATGGGTCGCTGGGTTGATATGGATGATGATTATAAAACTCTGGATGCCAGTTATATGGAATCAATATGGTGGGTATTTAAAACTTTGTTTGATAAAGGCCTGATTTATGAAGGCTATAAGTCAATGCATATCTGCCCTCGGTGTAACACCACTCTTTCCAATTTTGAAGTAACCCAAAATTATAAAGATGTTAAGGATTTGTCAGTAATAGCCAAGTTTGAATTGGTTGGTGAGCCGGGAACGTTTGTTTTGGCTTGGACAACAACACCGTGGACATTGCCTGGTAATGTAGCACTGGCAATGGGAAAAAAGATTGATTATGTCTTGGTAAATCTTAAATTTAAAGCTTCTCAGTCAAAGGCGGATGCGCCTTTGGCGCAAAATTTCAAATATATTCTCGCCAAAGCCAATTTAGAGGATATTTTTACCGGGCAAGAATATGAGGTTATAAAAGAAATAAAAGCCAAAGATTTGGTCGGCAAAAAATACAAGCCGTTGTTTGATTATTATCAAGGAGCGGATTTAACAAATAAAGAAAATCTATATACCATTCAGTTGGCAGATTTTGTCACCACTGAAGATGGCACCGGTGTTGTGCATATTGCGCCTGGTTTTGGCCAAGATGATATGAATTTAGGCAAAGAAAAAAAATTGCCAACGATTATTCATGTAAATCAGGAAGGCAAATTTACCGTTGAAGTTAAAGATTTTGCCGATCAGCTAGTCAAGCCGATTGAAGACGGACAAAAAACCGATAGGAAAATAATTGAATATTTAAAAGACAAAGGCTTGGTTTTAAAAGCTGAGGAATTCAGCCATAGTTATCCTTTTTGCTGGCGCTGCGATACCCCGCTTCTTAATTATTCAACCAGTTCTTGGTTTGTCAAAGTTATTGATATTAAAAAAGATTTGATTAAGAATAATAAAAAGATAAATTGGGTTCCTTCCCATCTTAAAGAAGGCCGATTCGGAAAATGGCTTGAAGGCTCGCAGGATTGGGCAATATCGCGCCAGCGCTATTGGGGCTCAACTATTCCGGTTTGGAAATGCACCAATAAAGATTGTTCTGAAATTAAGGTTTTTGGCAGTATTGAAGAGTTAGAAAAAGTATCAGGGCAGAAAGTCTCTGATTTGCACAAGCATATTGTTGACGAAATCGTTTTTCCCTGCAGTAAATGCCGGTCTGTAATAAAAAGAATTCCCGATGTTTTGGATTGCTGGTTTGAATCAGGTTCAATGCCTTATGCCCAAATTCACTATCCTTTTGAAAATAAAGATTGGTTTGAAAAAAATTTCCCAGCCGAATTTATTGCTGAAGGCGTGGATCAGACCCGCGGCTGGTTTTATACTTTAATGGTTTTGTCAACTGCGTTGTTCAATAAGCCGGCTTTTAAAAATGTAATTGCTAATGGAATTGTTTTAGCCGAAGATGGACAAAAGATGGCAAAACGTTTGAAAAATTATCCGGAGCCGGATTTAATAGTTGATCAATATGGTTCAGATGCCTTGCGCTATTATCTTTTAACTTCTCCGGTTATGCAGGCTGAAACTTTGAATTTCTCCGAGGCCGGAGTAAAAGAGTCTTTGCAGAAGGTTATTATGCTTATCTCAAACGTTCTAAGTTTTTATCTGATGTATGAAGACAAGAAAACAAGTCCGCCAGAGGCGGATGCGCCTATGGCTCAAAAACAAGAAAACATTAAAACAAGCAATGTTTTGGATAAATGGATTTTGGCAAAATTAAATTTGTTGAATTTAGAAGTGACAGCGGCCATGGAAAAATATGATTTGGTCAAAGCCACTCGGCCGATTGGCGCTTTTGTCAATGAACTTTCAACTTGGTATCTGCGCCGTTCTCGGGATCGTTTTAAAGAGGGTGATCAGGTGGGCATTAATATTTTGGGATTTGTACTGCTTGAATTTGCAAAAATTTCCGGACCCTTTATTCCTTTTACCGCTGAAATTATTCATCAGCAAGTCGGAGGAGAAAAAGAGTCAGTTCATTTGGAAGATTGGCCGAAAGTAAATAAAAAATTGATTGATGAAAAGTTGATTAATGATATGGATTTGACAAGGCAGATTGTGGAAAAAGGTTTAGCCGCCAGGGCTGAGGCAAACATCAAGATCAGACAGCCTCTTTCAGAATTAATAATTAAGAATAAAGAATTAACCGGTAAAGAAGATCTTTTGGATTTAATAAAAGATGAGATTAATATTAAAGAAATTTTGATAGATAAAAGAATTGATGAGGATGTAAAATTAAATTTGAATATCAGTGAGGAACTCAAACAGGAAGGTTTGGTGCGTGAATTAATCAGGCAAATTAATCAATTGAGGAAAAATGCCGGTTTGACTATTAATGATAAAGTGATAATATATTACGAAGGTTTAGATGAAGTTTTTGTTAAATTTGGAACAGAAATTCAAAAAGCGACTTTGGCGGAGAGGATTGAAAAAGGGTTTGTTGAGGAGATGAAGGAAATTGAAAATGGGAAAGTGGGGATTGGAAGTTAGGAATTTAAAAGTATATACAATCAACATAGCGCATAACTAGATACGACACCATTTAACAGCCTTTAGGCTGTTAAATGGTGTCGTATCTGCAAAACGTTATGTTGAGTTATCCAAAAAACAGAAATATCCATCGGCCACTGCATTTATATTTACCAGAAACTAGTTGCTATTTTATTAGCTGCAGGACATATAAGGGAGTTCATTATTTTGATAGTGAAACGAGAAAAGAGGTGTTGTCAAAAATTATTTTTGACAAAGCTAAGATTTTTAAAATATTTTTTTTCGGTTGGGCGGTTTTAAATAATCATTATCATTTATTGCTGAAAGCAGATAACGGAACAGATTTAATCAAATTAATAAGTCAGGTCAACGGCAAAAGTTCGTATTTATTTAACAAATTGGAAAATATAAGAGGAAGAAAAATTTGGTTTCAATACCGAGATAAAATTATCCGGGATAAAAAAGATTTTTATATTCATCTTAATTATATTCATCAAAATCCTATTAAACATGGTTTGGTAAAAAATTTTGATGAATTAGCAAATTATAAATTCTGCAGTTATAAAGATTATCTGAAGGAATTAGGCCGAGATTGGTTAGATGATTGCTTTGAGAATTATCCAGTAATTAACTATATTAACGAATAACAGCCTAAAGCTGTCAAACCGAAAAAAACATATGAACTTAAAACAAATCTACGACTTAGCCATCAAACTGGGAATTCAAAATGACCTACGGGGAAAATCCAAGGTTGAAAAAATTTTAAAAAAAACAAAAGAAAAATATGAGAAGTTGGACTCTGAATCAAAAAAAGAGTTTGATCAAGAGAGGCTTTTTAACCCCTATTCCGATACTAGAATTTTGTATGATAATAAGAAAGAAGTTAAAAAGATTATGGTTGGAATTGATATACAGCCGGCCGAGATTTTAATGGCTAAAGAGCTTGGAATTGATACCATAATTTCTCATCATCCGTTGGGGTCGGCGTTGGCTGATTTGGGAGATGTGATGAATTTGCAGTCAGACGTATTGGCAATGTATGGTGTACCAATCAATATTGCCGAAGCTTTGACCAAAGAAAGGATTTCCGAAGTCGCCCGTGGAGTTTCCGCCTCAAACCATTACCGTACAGTTGATGCGGCAGAGTTGATGGACGTGAATTTAATCTGTATTCATACTCCTTGTGACAATATGGCGGCTATTTTTTTGGATAATTTAATCAAAAAAGCCAAACCGGAAACTGTTGGTGAAATTATTAAAATTTTAAAAACCGTGCCTGAATATCAAGAAGCAATTAGGCGTAAATCTGGTCCGAAAATTTTTGTTGGATCTGAAGATTCATCAGCCGGAAAAATCGTAGTTACTGAAATTACCGGCGGAACAGAGGGGGCAGTTGGCATTTATGAAAAAATGGCTCAAGCCGGAATCGGTACGATTATAGGTATGCATATGGACGAAGAGCGAAAAAAAGAAGCGCAAAAATATCATGTCAATGTTGTTATTGCCGGACACATTTCTTCAGATTCGCTCGGTGTTAATCATTTTTTAGATGAGTTGGAAAAGAAAGGGATTGGAATTGTTCCGTGCTCTGGACTGATTAGGGTAAGTAGGAGGAAAAAAGTAACAAGAAATAATTCTAGATAAGATAAGTAGTAAATAAAGAAAAGGAGTAATAAATTAAAAAATTAATAAATTAAGGTAGGATATTTTTTTTGTTTTCGGCCGGGGCATAACTGCCTCGGTTTTATTTGTGAACCAGCACCTATTTCCAGCACCTATTTTATGTATCAATTTTTTTTAATTAAAAAAAGGCGCTCTGCTTTGCAGTGCGCCTAAAAAAAATCATAAAATAGACCGGTCGTCAGCATATACTCTGGCAACGGATTTTTCCGCATGGAGATTATATATAGTTTCAGCCAAAATATCAGCAAGACTTACTTGTTCAAACCATGGATGTGATTGAAAAAAATCATCAGCGAAATGAAAGCTGTCTGAACATATTACTTTTTCCAAAAAACCTTCTTTAAAAAGATCGGAAAGTTTTTGAACCGAATCATTGCAAAAATCTGCATGAGTGGCGACCATAATTACTTTTGTTGCATTGCGTTTTTGCAAAGCTCTGGCAGTTTCAACTATTGTGCTTGCGCTTCTGATCATATCATCCCAAATAATAATGGTTTTGCCTTCAACCGGTTCGCGGATTATTACCTCCGTTGTTTCGTTGGTTTGGTAATCTTTGATTTTTGTCGGTAGAACCGGCATGATTTTGGTGTGTTTGGCAAGTCTTTTTATTCTGTTGCCGCTACCTTGATCCACTCCGGAGATTGCAAAGTTGTCTCTGTTTTTTTCTTCCATAATGCCATAGAGTGATTGGAGGTGGCGAAGCAGGGTGCCTGAAGCATAAATACCGAAAAATCCGCAAGTTCGGCGGTCAAAAAATCCTTTTATTGCATCATTGTGGACATCAACGGCAATTACTCTTGTTGCGCCAGAAACTGTAAGCATGTCCGCGGTAAGCTTTGCAGTAAGAGGTTCGCGTTCGCGGGGCTTGTCTTGACAAGCATATGGATACCAAGGGATTACCACGTTCCGATAGAAAGCATCACATTCGGTCAGAGCGGCAATTGACGAGCAAAGTTCAAAAAATAAGTCCTGGCGGCTTTTTGGATAGCCTGAAGATATTGCCTGCACCAGATAAGTTTCTGCGCCACGGACACTGTTTTTTTCGCCGCGAGGAAGTACCACTTTGAGTTCGCCATCGGCAAAATATTTTACTTCTGCAGCAATTAGTTGCCAATTTTTTCCGAGTTGTTGGTGGATTTTTCTTGAAAGCATTTCGGCTCCCGGCAGATAAATAAGAATTGGCCTTCTTTTTGACATAATTATTTCTCCTTTTTATGGTAGCTAGTTGTTGAAAGGTGCGGAGTTTATTTTACCACCCAATTCTTTTTTTTGTCAAAAAAAAACCCTTTAGGGGTTTATTAATTTGATTTAAATAAGCTTAGCTGCTTCTTTTAAGAATTTTTTGGCATCAGCAACTTTTAAGCTGTTTAGTGCTTCAATTCCTTTAGAAAGCAAATCAATGGCTTTTTGGCAGACCGGTTCGGAAAAACCGCTTTCGTCAATTTTTTTAAGAGCTTTGCAGATGTCGGCCAATTGTTGTTGATAAGCATTTTTGTCCGTACGGCCTAAAAGAAGATCCAATCCTATTTGTTCAATAAGCTTTTCCAGATCAAAAGCTATTATTCTAAGGTTTATTGATTCAATTGCTTTTTTTAGCTGGACCTTTGCTCCTTTTAAATTATTGGCATTTATTGATTCAAGCGATCCTTTTAGATCATCAAGGCAATGTTCTGCCCAGTGGCAAAAGGGCTGAATTTCTTTCAGCTGGCCAATAGTTTCAATTACTGATTTGATGACAGCGCTTATCCCTTTTATTTGTTTTTCAGATGTTATACCCTTGGTCATTGCCTCGTGAGCAGAAACCATTGCCGAAAGTCGGGATTTGGCATCAGTTATATTTTGTTTTAACTGAATTTGGAAATTTCGTACTGCCTGCAGTCTGGCAGCATAATGTGGCATCCAGCCGCAAATATGTTTAAGTTCTTTCATAAAGTTAAAATCAATTGCTGCTAGACGAACCCGCAGAACTCCTATATTGACTCTGCCGAGGCTATCATGCAAAAGCAAGAAAAATGAAAGCTGAATTTTGCTTTTAACCAGAGGCTGGTTTCTTTTTGCTTTGAGAAATTTCCAAAGCTGTTCAAACTGCCCGGCAATTTTTTCAAGCTGAATCAGTGTATTTCCTTCCAGAAGGGAAATCTCGACATTTTTAATCCGACAGAAAGTTTGAAGCTGTCCGATAGTGGGAATTTTTATTTGTTCATTGTCTGTCAGGGCATATAGCAATGATCTTTGAAGGGCAAAAATACCCAGATCATAGCAACGCCAGCGGCGGTGAACGGGATGGAAATACTGGTATAATTCAGCCTTGTCAGTCCACCAGGTAGTGTAAATTTTACCTTCGCTGTCAACAACCACTAAATCATGTCCATCAACGGTTGTCACTACTTTTGTTGGAATCCTTTTTGCTTTTTGTCCTTTTGGATGATAGCTAATTCTAAGTCGGTCACCGGCTCTAATGTGATTTTTGGTTTTCAAGGTTCAATCCTCCATTTTTATTAATTTCAAATCACAAATAACAAATTCCAATCATTTCTGTCATTTTAGATTATTACTATATAGGCAGATTGTCAAATAAAAAAACCGAATAAATTTTCGGCTATAAGGGAAAAGATTGAGAGTGCATGAATACATGCTTAGAAAGAAGTTGGTTGGTGTTGTTTTTGGGGAGTTTGGGGAGAAATTATGGGATGGAATTTTGAATCCCTTTGCAAAGATGCAAAACTCCATCCATAATTTCATACCTTTTCCCTGTAAACTTCTTTCTCTCTCAATCTTTATATTTATATTTTAACATATCTAAAAATGATGTCAAGAACCTATTTATAATACTTATCCACATATCTAATTTGTTAGTTAAAAATTAAATAATTAAAATTTATAAATAAAACAAGCAAAAATATTAATTATTTAGCGACCAGTAGCCTTTATTATAATCAAATTTTAAGGTAAAATATATTTAGAAATAAATAGCGAATTATGTAAATAACTTTTTATTAAAAGTCGCTTACGTCTAGAATAAAAATATGATTGCTTCTCTTTCAGGAAAAATTACATACAAAAGTCCGGAGTTGCGCAAAGACTCTTATTTAGTAATTGATGTAGGCGGAGTCGGCTATAAGGTCTATATGCCGCAGAGTAATTTAAAAAAAATAAAAGAAGAAGATGAAATAATTATTTATACATATCTTTCAGTTTCCGAGCGCGCCATGGATTTATACGGCTTTTTGGATCCGGCAGACAAAACTTTTTTTATCCTTTTGCTTGAAGTCCCGGGAATCGGCCCGAAATCAGCAATCAGTATTTTGGATAAAACAACAATGTCAGAAGTACAACAGGCAATTCTAAATGATGATTCAACAGTATTAACCAAAATGTCGGGTTTAGGCGAAAAAACAGCAGATAAAATAATAGTCACTTTAAAAAGTAAAGTTGAAAAGCTTACTTCCGGCAGCAAAGGGAAAAAAACAGAAGATAAAAATTCTGCTGATTCGGATGCATTTGATGCTTTGGTAAGTTTCGGCTACTCCGCGGCTGAATCAAGAAAAGCTTTAAGTCAAGTTAATGATAAAATTATTGAATCTTCTAAAAAATTAAGGGAAGCTTTAAGAATTTTAGGGAAAAAGAATAAATAATTTTTTTTAAATAAATCAAGTATTTTTTTGAGCCTAGAGTTCATATTGGAGTTGATAATCTTCATTGTTGATTTTTTTTGCATCCCCCGCAGCAAGCTGCGGGATTTTTATTAAATTTACATAATAAAAAAACCGAATCAATCACGATTCGGTGGTATTTTTTGAAACCATACTATCATGCAGCAAGCCTGTGAAAAGGGCTATGCCAAGAGTAGTGGCAAAAATAAAGTTAGGGGTATTGAATATAAACATTATTTCCCAAAATGCCGATTTTAATATCGGGTGCTTTTCTTCAGCTTGTATTCCAAAAACTATTTCAATTAACGCATTTTGTTTTTTGTGGAGCAAGACAAATAAAGCAAGATAAATGAAGCTGCCGATGAAATGAGCTAGCAGCAATGAAAGAACAATAATTGAGGTTTCCATTTTTAACGCTCCTTGTTTTTTGGGTTAAGTTTTTTTCATTTTACTAAATAAGCCAGAAATAATTCTGCAATTTCAGTAAATTTGACAGGACTATTTTTAAGAGTATCGTAAATACCGAAATTTTCAAACAGGAGATGTTTCTAAAATTTTCGGATTTGTAATGAACGATATTTGAAGTTTATTCAACTTACTATAATATTTTAAAAATGTCAATTAAGTAAAATATATTAAATTGAAGAAAAAAACCGAATCAATTTTAGGATTCGGTGGAAGGTTTGTGTATAAATTCATAAAAATCCAGTCCTAATATTACAAAAAAAAGAACAATAAAACCAATAAGATTAATAAATATTAGTATTTCCCAAAAGAAAGAATAAGCTATTATTGGCAGTTTAAAAGAACGAAAAATTGGAGAATCAGAAATTATTACTATAATTAGATTATTAGATTTGTATATCCTTATAAGGCACACAATCCAGCAGCCAATGAAATGAGCTAGCAGCAATGAAAGAACAATAGTTGAAATTTCCATTTTAAGTCTCCTTTTGATTAAACAGTTGTTTGTGAACTTGCAAAGAATGATTTTACAATTTCAACAAATTCTTTAGGACCGGTTTTCAAAGCATCATGAATGCTTAAAACTCCCAAACCTAAAATGATTTTATTATTTTCTTCATTTGCACTATTTGTAAGGATGATAACCGGAGTTTGCGGGTCAGCACCAAGTTTGGCGCTTTTGATTTGTCTTAGGATATTAATTCCCGGGCATAACAATTCCTCTTCACCATCTAAAATCACTAAATTGGATGGATCTTGTTGAACTTTCAACGGCTCTAAAATTATTAAATCAAATTTATTATTTTTTAGCGCATCAATAATTTCAGAGTGAAAATTGGTTGAGACAACCTGGAAATCTTCTTGTTCAAGACACAAGACATGATATTTATAAGCAGTCGGTCCAATAAAGAGTATTTTCATTTTTTAACCTTTCTTTTCTTTCTTTTTTCTGCCAGGGTTGGATTGTAATGAGCGATACTTAAAACCCATTTAAATTAACAGACTATGTGAGATAAGTCAAGAAGTTTGAGATAAATATTTATATTAAAGCAATTAAAATCCAAAATAAAATTGCCAAATCATTTTTAAAATATGGAACATCAATTAAGCCGTGAATAAGCAGACAGAACATAGCGGATAAAATACCAAGGGCTATTAGTTTATACCTTGAAGCTGTTAGTTTGCAGCCGGTAAAGCCGTGTTTGAAGAATTTTGTCGAAAGCCAGATAAAACCAATTAGGCCAAGTAGACCGATTTCAAGCCAAAAATTCAAAAATATGTTATGTGGATAAAGCAGCGGTTCCATTTTTAAGGGCTCTCTTAGTTGATTTTGAATCACAGAAAAGCCGGTAAGTCCGGCGCCTAATATGAAATTTTTTGGCGATGATAAAAGATAGTCAGTGCTCATTTGCCAAAGAGTCAAACGATTTTGGCCGGAGTGATTTTGAAAAGTGATTATTGGCCAGATTTTTTCTCGCGTTATTGGTAATATCAAAGAAGTAATTAATAACAGTAAAAACGTAAAGACTATTAATTTTTTATTCCAGCCAATCTTTTTATTTCCAGGCTGCAAGAAAAAAACAAAGAACAAAATTCCGGCTAAAAGCCCAAGCCAGGTTCCTTGAGAAATGGTAAAAATAATTGCCAAAATTGCCGGAATGAATATTAATAATTTTAAAATTGTTGCTTTGTAATTTTTAATTTCTTGTATAATCCAACCAAAGTAGATTATTATAATTGGTCCCAGATAAAGACCAACGGCATTTGGCGAAGTAAAAATGGATGTGACGCGCCGGCTTGTCTGTCCGGTCCAGCCCGGCTCGGCAATGGCAAAGCCGGTAAATTTTTGGAAAATTGCCAGAAATGAAATAACAAGAGTTGAAATTCCCAAAGACCATAAAATAATTTTTTTATCTTTTGAATTTTTTATAACATTAATCAATATCAGATAAAACATTATTGGCTCAATAAAGTAAGCCTTCCAAATACCGGCAGCGGCAGATATGTTTTGTGAGATGAAAACGGAAATTGTTGAAGCAAAAAGAATTACAAGAATAGGCCATTTTAATTTGTAGTCTGCAGCTCCCAGTCTATAGTTTTTAGCTAGCAGAGATTTTGTGAAAGTTATTATAAATATGGTCCAGATGCAAAGTTCAAGATAAGTAAAAGGCAGAAACCAAATTTTAGAGCGGAAAAGATATGTCGGCAGTAAAATTATCACCAGCCCTGCCGCGTAAATCGGTTTTTTCCAAGACAGATAGCCCAAGATTACTAAAAGTATCAAGAGTAAAAAATTTATCTGATGCCAGAATTGATTCAAAATATTTTGAATTTGCCAGTGAAAATCAAAGAGAAACATAATTGGATCAGTAATTATTAATTTCCAATAATTTTAATATAAAAACCTTTTTTAGCTTGCTTTAACCATTTATCAGTTTGTTTTTTATAGGTTTTGTCTAGGTCAGTCAGGCGGACGAGTTTTTTGTTTTTTAAAAAATAAGGATCAACAACTCTTGGTTTAGAGCGGGTGAAAAAATCGGCTTGATTTTTGGAAACGAGTTTGACTTTTAATTTCTTCAAAATTTTCAAGTTTCCCAGAATTTTTTTATCTTTTGAATTTTTTAATCTTTTTATTAATTCATCATCGGTTGAAAAAAGGTTTTTTGTGGTAATAATATTTTTTTGCAGGGCAATTTTTATCGTGTCAGCCAGAATTTTGTACAATGAAGACTGCATCGGGTTGCACCAAGTTTTTATGTTAAGCTTTAGATATATTGAAGCAAATCGCTTAGCCCAGATTTTTTCAGTAAAAACAAATTGTTTTTTAAAAACAACCAAATTGTCAATTATTTTTTTGGGGCTTATTTTGGAAATTTTTTCCAAAGGGAATTCGCGCAAAGTGTAGTCAATTCTGTCAGCGCATAAATTAGGCAAATCATTTTCCAGCAGGGGAAAATTATCTTTGTCTAAAATATATGAAGGATTGAAGGAATGTTTTTTCAATATCTTGTTTATTCCTTGTATTTCAAAAGCTTTAGTCATTTTATTGTCTTGGTAGTCGTGCTTTAAGTAGTTGGAATTAAAAACAAAATCAGCAACATGAGAAAAGGCGGTATGAGATATGTCATGCAGAAGCCCGGCGATTTGCTCTTCAAGCGGTGCATTGAATTTTTTTAAAAGTAGCATTACACCCAGAGAATGTTCATATCTGCTGAAAGACGACTTGCAGTTTTGGTGCAAATCCCAAGCGCCTTTTTGACTTACTCCCTTGAGCCTGTCCATGGCTTTTGAGTTTAATAAATCAATAAGAACCGGTTCGCTTATTTTAAATTGGCCGTATATTTTATCTTTAATTATCAATTTTTTCATTATTTTTAATATTTATCATTTCCAAAACAACATTTTTATCAAAGCCTTTTAGCAAGTAGAGAGTTGTGAAATAAACCAAAACTCCCATACCTAAAGAAAAAACAAAATTTGCACCGGAAAAAAAATAAAGACAAATTGCCATAATACCGCTTGCCAAAATTGATTTTACAAAAATTTTAAGATTTGGGAAAAATTTTATATTTTTATACATTATCCAGCTGGCAGTGGCTAAAATGAAAACCTCGGTAAATACAGTCATCCATGCCGCGCCCCAGTAGCCGTATTTTGGAATAAAAATCAAATAGCCGATCATTGAAATTATTGCATTAAGCAAATAGAATTTTATCATTTGTTTTTGTTTGTTTATCGCCACTACGACGTAGCCGAAACTGCCTGCAATAAATATGGCTCCGGTTGCCAAAAGCAGGATTTTTAAAATATCGCCGGAAATTATAAATTCCGATCCGGCCATCAATACCATTAAAGGCCGGCTTAAAAAATATCCGCCGACAATCATCGGAATTGTCATTATTATTAAAAAATCAAAAGTGGATTGAATGATGATTTTTAATTTAGTGAAATCTTTTATTGAAACAGTCTGTGCCATTATCGGCAAAATTAGTCCCATAAAAAGGTAGCTTATATTTATTAAAACTTCAAGCATCCGGTAAGGGGCGGAATAAATCCCGACTTCCTGCTGGCTTCTAATCAAAGACATTATGAAAATATCGCCTTTGAAATAAACGAGATTTAAGGCAATAGTCAAAGCGATCGGCCAGGCTGTAATCATTATTTTTTTCCAAATTTCTTTTTGGAAGGCCGGTTTAAGGCTTGTCTGTTTTGAAGCAAGCCAGAAAGCGATTAACAAGGCGAATATGTTGTCAATTACAACAGCGCTAATTACGCCTATAAGGCCTTTGTTAAAATAAATGACTGCAACGAGAATCATTAGTTGGATTATTTTTCCGGCGACTTCAGCGGAAACAGTTTTATGTATGGTTAAGTGCTTTTGAAAGAGGCTGGTCAAAGTGGTAAGCATGTTGTTGGCCACGAAGCCGAAAGCGGCAAGGCTTACTCCTAGTTTTACGATTTTTGGGTAAGGGAAAAATAAAACAACGACTGAAGCCAAACCGAGAAAAAGAACTGAAGTGGCAAACCTGATTGTCAGCGCATTGCTTAAAATCAGGCTTTCGTCTTCCTTTGGATCTGAAATCAATTTTGTTGTTGTCATTTGCAGGCCCAAATCAACCAGTATTCCAAAGATCATCAAGAAAGCATATACTGTTGAAAAATAACCATACCCTTCTTGTCCCAGATAGCGGGTCATTAAACCGAAACTTATCAGGGCAATGGCGATGCTTATGCCTTTGCCAAAAACTTGAATGGCGGTATTGTGAGCGATTTTTTTTGCCTCATTCATTGTCGTTGATTTTATAGTAAATGCAATTAATCAAATATTGATTTCATTTTAGCAAATTTCAACTCATTTTTCAATTTTTTAATTGACAATTTTTTTTAGGTATGCTATACTGTATTTAGAGAGTTTGGAGTAATACTCTTTTTTTGTAGCCAAATCAGATTTTCAACTAAAAATATTAATTATGATAATTTTTGCCTTTTTGTCGCCTTAATTTTTAATTGCGGCTTTGAAATCAGGGCAGTATAATATTTGTTCTTTTATAAGCTACAATTTATTATTTCAGATTTTTGAAAAACAAAAACAAAAATATGGCCTGTTGTGCCATATTTTTTTATAATAAAAATTTTTTTAATTATTTACAGATATTTTATCTTTGCCGGAGATAATGCCTTGAAATCTTTTACTTTCTTCGGCGAAATGATTTATTTTTTTTGCTACTTTATATGGTTCGGGGATCTGTTTGAAAACAAATCTTGGTTCCTTTCCGGCAGTTTGGATATAAACTTCGCCAAAATTGAAAACAGTTGAAAAAAATCCTTTTAATTTTGAAGTTACGTCCTGGATGCGGTAAAGTTTTTGTTCTGATACTGTTCTTACAAAAAGTCCGTGTTGTTCAATGTTTATTATTCTTTTGTTTGTTATTATCCAGACATCCAGATAATAGTCAACAAAACTGTGAAAGGCAAAAAGCCAGATGTAAAGATAATAGGTGCTGGTGAATAATACTAAAATTGGATAAGATATTTCTCCACTAAAAATTTGGCCTAAAACATTTTGGAAAATTAAATAAAACAGGGGAGGCAAAATTGCGGTCAAAGACCAAAATATTATTTTTGCCAGAATTATGATGTAATGCCGTCTAAGCAACAGTATTATTTTTTCATCTTTTTGGTGATGTGGTATATAGAATTCAAACATAATATTAATATATTGAATCAGGCATTAGGTTGATTGTCTGTTGCCAGTCAATTTCCCCTATATATCTCCACGAGATTAAAAGAATCAGAACAGAAACAATTATATAAAAACTTATTAATATAATATTGCTGAATGTTAAAAATCCGAAACGAATCAAATGATAAACATTGAAAAAAGTAAAAAAAATAAAAACCAGCACAAACAGCAGGTAAATGAAATAAAAAATTGATATTGATATTTCCATATTTTTATTATACCATTTTGTTTTAGTCGGGCAAAGTGGTTTGTTATCCGTTTAAACCGAATATATTAAAATAAAGAATCAATGCCACTTTCTTGATTTTCAATTCCAAGATGTTTGTAAGCGTTTCCGGTTGCCACCCTGCCTCTGGGAGTTCTTTTTAACATGCCTATTTGGATTAGAAACGGTTCATAGACGTCTTCAATGGTTGCCATTTCTTCACCAGTAGCAGCGGCAATGGTGTTAAGGCCGACCGGACCGCCGCTGAATTTATTGATTATTGTTTTTATTATCAGCCGGTCAGTTTCATCAAGACCCAAATCATCAATATCAAGCATTTCCAACGCCGACAGAGCGGAAATTTCGTCTATTTCTCCTCTGCCTTTAACTTGGGCGAAGTCCCTTACACGTTTTAGCAGGCGATTGGCTATTCTTGGGGTTTTTCGACAGCGGCCAGCAATTTTTTCCAAAGCGGAATTTTCAGCCGCAATTTCCAGGATTTTCGCTGAACGATTTAGTATTTCTTCAATTTCATTATTTTCATAAAAATTAAGGTGATAAATATTGCCGAAGCGGTCGCGAAGAGGCGAGGAAATCATGCTTATTTTGGTTGTTGCTCCGACTATTGTAAAATGGGGCAAATCCAGTCTTAATGTTCTGGCTGACGGGCCTTTACCGATTACAATGTCTAAAGCGTAGTCTTCCATTGCCGGATAAAGAATTTCTTCGATTACTTTGTTTAGCCGATGGATTTCATCAATAAATAGAATATCTCCATTTTCCAGGTTGGTCAGAATTGCGGCCAAATCGCCGCTTCGTTCCAAGGCCGGACCTGAAGTTACGCGGATATTGACTTTCATTTCCTGGGCAATTATGTGGGCAAGTGTTGTTTTACCCAGTCCAGGAGGACCATAAAGCAGAACGTGTTCTATTGGTTCTTTTCTACCTTTTGCCGCCTGCATGAAAATATGGAGATTATCTTTAATTCTTTCTTGCCCAACAAATTCATTTAGGCTTTTTGGCCTTAAAGATAAATCAAAAGCAGTTTCGCTTTTAAGTTCGTTTGGGTCAATTATCCGGTCTTTTTCGTTTTTCAGTATAGTCATTTTGTTATGAAATAGTAGACAGTTGCTGGTTAATAATGCTAGTAAACTATTACCATTTTACCTTTTTAAAATAAAAAAAACAACATTCTTTATAAAAAAATATTGTTTTTTAGTTATCGGATAGGAGTCCAACCCGGTTCAAAATTCTCTCCGCAAACTTCTTCAAAAGTTTTTCCTTCAGGTATATAATCACACATTATAAAGCCGCATTCACGGCCGGTTTCTTCTTCACATTCTTCCCGGCTTCTGAAAATTTTGTAATTTTGAATTACGTCGTTTTTTTCCGTATTCTCAAAATCGTTTAATATGCCGTTTTCAATAATTTTGCCATTATCGTTTTTTTGTGGTTTATCGGCATTGTCCGGATTGTTAAGGCAACCAGAAGCCGTAAAAACGGAAATAAATAAAATCATTGTTAGTAGCAGTATTTTTTGTTTCATACTTTTTAATTTTGGTGCCGCGGGTGGGAATCGAACCCACACGGCTTATTCAGCCACAGGATTTTAAGTCCTGCGTGTCTACCAATTCCACCACCGCGGCATGTTGTATATCTTAAATCTTAAATCTAATATCGGAAAAATTTGGAAGCTACCTTCTGCAATTATTTATTTTCATATTGCCTTTAAACTTTAATTATAATATGCTAAAAATAGTGTTATGTCAACGCCAACAAAAGACATCTACTTAGTTGTTCAAAATGTCAGAAGTTTATATAACGTCGGGGCGATTTTTAGATGTGCTGATGTTTTTGGCGTTTCTAAAATTTATCTTTGCGGCTATACCGGTTTTCCGCCCAGAGATCAAATTTCTAAAACCGCCCTGGGAGCGGAAGAATGGATTAATTGGGAGAAAAGAAAACATATTCTACCTCTTATTAGAAAACTTAAAAAAGAAGGATTTAAAATTATAGTTTTGGAAACAGGGAAAAAAGCGACACTCTTACCTAAATTTAAGCCCAAATTTCCAATGGTTTTGATTGTAGGCAATGAAATAAAAGGAGTAAGCCGAGGAGTAATAGCTTTGGCAGATGAAATAGTAGAAATTCCAATGTATGGTAAAAAAGCTTCATTGAATGTTGCTGTTGCTGCGTCAGTTGCATTATACCGGCTGAGAAGTTAAAGACCTTGCAATTTTTTCTAATTTTGTTATAATAATTTCTGTAATTTTCATTAAGATAAAAATTATTAAATTCACCTTTTAGAGCGGGTGTAGTTCAGTGGTAGAATGTCTCCTTGCCAAGGAGAAGATCGCCGGTTCGAATCCGGTCACCCGCTTTGAACGGTGAATTTTTATTGGCGACGTAGAGCGAGTGAAACAAAAAGTTAACAACTTTTTGTTTCCGAGCCGAGGAGCCAAAAAGGGTTAATACCCCGTCCCGACTTTACGTCGGGACTGCGGAAGAAGTCGGCGGAGCTTGCTCCGCGGTTAATACCCTTTATTACTTTTAAAATAATAATAATATAAAGAATTAAAAAAACTGCCCCCAGTGGTTAATACTGAAAGCAGGAATTTTAGGTTAATAGGCAATTTGGGCCGCTGAAAATGCAGAACGGATTTCCTCTACGCATTCAGAGTCTTGACCACAAACCGCATACCTGATATAGGGTTCAAAATGTACCCCGACTAAGCCGGTGCGTTCAATCATTAGAAAGTTGAATTGCTCGGCGCTTTCAATATTTTGACCGAAAGCCCGACTGGGCCTTTGCCAAAAAGTGAAAAAGCCGGCTTTTGGTTCAACCGCTAAGCGCATGCCGCATTGTAAGAGCGTGCCGATTAGATTTTTTAACCGGTTTTCATATATTAGACGCACGGCCTCAATACTTTGGCGATCATGCTCAAAAGCATGAAGAACGCCAATAGCCAATGCAGCATTAAAGCCGCTATCAGTATTGCCTTTTATTTTGGCGATGTCACCGATGAAATCCGGAGAACCAACCATGGCGCCAACCCTCCAGCCAGTAAAGTTACCGGCTTTTGACGCTGAAAAGGCTTCAGCCCATGACAGTTTTGGAAAATTAGTTGCAACATCGGTTAACGCACAGTGTTCATCATCATGTGCCAGAATGGCATAAGCGGCGTCATTGAATAGCCGGATATTTAATTTTTCAGCCAAAGCGCAAAGTTCTTCTAACCATTGCCGGCTGGCAACTTGGCCTGATGGGTTGTGAGGGTAATTCATCATCACCAAATCAGGTTTTACATCTTCATTTGCATTAAGTATTACCGGCGGAAACCGAAATTGATTTTGTCGGTTTAATACAATGTGCGTATGAAAAACGGATGATTTGCCAAAATAACGACACCAATCTGCGGGTGTTGGATATCCGGGCTTTGTTGTTGTCAAAACAGCAAGGCAACCCGTACCAACTCCGCAAGCCAGCGGAATTAATCCGAGCATAGGCTTGATGCCGGGAATTGGCAAATAGGCAATTTCTAATGTTGACAAGTCGGTTTTGACGTGGCATTGAACAAAACGGCTGGCAAAATCCGGGCATAGTAGACAGGCATTGTCTTGGTATTCGTGCATTTCTTGTTTTCCAGACAACAAAGCATCGGCTGCAGCTTGGCGCGCTGACATTAATGCCGGGCCAGTCGGTTGGCCAATTGACAGCCGATAGAGCTTTTGGCCGCCTGCTTCAGCATTAGTGCAGACTTCCTTGATTTGTTGAAACAGGTTTGTGCCTCCTTGAGGTAACCGTGATTGTGGCATCATTTTTCTCCTTTTGTGTTGTTGAATAGTCAAATTTACTGATTTTGTGGACAAAAAGACCACGGGTTTTTTTGGTAGTAGTAGCGTCGGGCTACCAATTCTTCTGCGGTTTCAGCCGGTTGAATGAGATCAACTTGATTGTTAACGCGCAGTATTAATGTTGCCGGTTTTGGTCGGTTATTATAATTATTGCCCATCTCAATGGCATGAGCACCGGTGTCATGAACAATAACGTGTTGACCTTCATGGAGAGAAAGCAGGCGATCCCAGCCGAAACGGTCAGAATCTTCGCAGGCTGGTCCGACTACACTGCAGACTATTGGTTTACCCTGAGGTTTTTCAAAAACTGTGATATGGTGATAACCGCCGCCGGGATAATACATTGGCGGCCTCATAATTGCAGCCATCGCCGAAGCATCTACCCCGCGAAATTCGCGGTATCCATGTTTTTCATTAATGCATTTGGCGATAAAAACGCCATGTGGTCCTGTAATATAACGTCCATTCTCCGAACATAAACGAGGTCGCCAGCCGCGATTAGCTTCAAATTCTTTCAGCAATCGGCCAATGGAGAGACTTAAACTTTCTAGATTAACCGGTTCTTCTTCTGGCCGGTAGGGAATGCCTAGTCCGCCGCCGATATTAATAATTTCAATTCGGATATTGAGTTCGTCTGCCAGTAATCCGACGACATCTAGCAACATTTTTGTCGTTTCGGCGTGGCATTCCCATTTCCGTTCGTTGGAAATAACCATGGTGTGTAAACCGAAACGTTTGGCGCCTCGCTGTTGGACCAGTCTGTAGGCTTCAACAATTTGTTCATGAGGCACGCCATATTTGCAGGTTTCAGGGTTGCCGATGACACTTTGTAATTTGCGCTGTGGCCCTGGATTATAGCGAAAGCAAATGAATTCAGGAAATGGGTTCGGCACTTTTTCTATAAGGCTAACATCGTCTAAATTTAACAGGCAGCCACCACCTGTTTGAGCTGCTTTAAAATCACTATCTGAAGTATTGTTGGAACTGAAAAAGATATCTTCGGGCTTGGCTCCTGATCTTCGGGCTAACTCTAATTCAACTGCAGAGCTGCAATCAAAACCCATGCCAAGGGAATGAAGTAGCTTTAAAATTTCAGGATTAGAATTGGCCTTTACTGCAAAAAAGTTGCGGTATTGCGAATCTGCTTGACGCATGGCGGTATTCAGGCGGTTTGCCGTTTCTATAATTCCGCGTTCATACAGAATATGAAATGGCGAAGGAAAAACCTTAAGTAGCTGAGGAATAAACCTAAGCAAATCTAGCTCAAATTCTTTGTCCATTGGCATAATCTAAATTCTCCTTTTCTATAAAGTATAGTTGTAGGGTGCAAAAAAGAAGGCATAATACCTCCTTTGTTTATTATCATAATTTAATTGTTAAGACGTGTCAAGGTAAGAGATTTTTTTGTTCGACAAATCCTTGCTCCCACTCAGGTGGGATTATTGGTTTTTGAAACTCAAGCCAAACCCAAAACAGGCAGATTATTGAAATGACCAAAAAAACTGTCACTTTTATTATATCTTTTTTTTCAAAGATTTTGGAAAATTTTATATTCATACAATAATTTTAGCAGGAATTTCTTATAAAGGGAAATTTTTAATTTTAAATTCTTAGCTAAGTGGTTTTTGTCATTTATTGGTTATTTTCAGGTTTTATGGCAGTTTCGTATTTTTATTTGCCCAAAGTCGCAGCTTGATTTATAATTAAATTAATAACTTTATGGAAGAAATAATCCGAAAGAATAATAATTTACTTGGTATGCTTAAAGCTGAGCAGTGTTCAGAAAATACTAAGCAGGATCATACCCGCTATTATTTTTTAAATAAGGAGGGTAAGGCAAAAAGAATATTGATTCAAGATGCCACCTTTGTAATTACCGTTAATGCTGATAATCGTTTGTCTGTTTTACGAAATTACTCCATATATATAATTGACGGTAAAATTAAGGCGGTTTTTCCTGCAGGAAAAAAACTTATTCCAACTAATAAAATTGACTTGGTTTATAATGCCGGAACAAGGGGAGGAATTGTGGTGACCCCGGGTTTCATAAATGGACATGCTCATCCGCCGATGTATATGCTTCGGTCATCAATGACTTTAGATAAAGGAGACATCAGGGAGCAAGTCTTAAAAATGGCGAAACTTGAGTATGAAATGAATTATCATGATTTTTTTCTTGGGGCAATTGGTGATTTTACCGAAGAACAAAAAAATGGCATTACTACCACTTTCAGCCATTATGGTATTTTTGAACCGATTGACCAGGCTGCGAAAATTACCAAACAAAATGTTATAAATGCTGTTTCCGCTGTTTCTAATTCTCATCCTAATAATTCGCCGGAAATGGTTGAAAAGATATTAAAAAATAGAAAAAAATATTTTTCCAAACCGGCGATTGCCATTCATTACATTCATAAAGCTGATCAAAAACAGCTGAAGAAAATAAAAGATTTGATAAAAAAGCATAGAGTTCTTTTTACTATGCACTGCGCGGAAAATGAAGAATGGGTGCAGGAATGCGTAAGCAAATATGGCAAACGAACCATTGAAGTTTTGGTTGATTTGGGTTTTGCCAATTCAAATTTGATACTTTCTCATGCTGTTCATGTGACCGATGATGAGATAAAACTTATAAAAAAATATAAGATTGGAATTGTTCATTTGCCGACTTCAAATCGTCTGCATAAAAGCGGAGATTTTCGTTATCCTGATTTTTTTAAATATAAAGCCAATTCAAGGATTTGTCTTGGAACAGACAGTGTAATTTCTAAAAATAGTTTGGATTTGCTTTCTGAGGCTTTGCAGACAAGAATTACTCATATTGATAAGCATCGTGTTTTATATGAAGATCTGTTTAAAATGATTACTTCCCAGTCGGCTGAGATTTTGAAGCTCGGCAAGGTGGGAAAAATTTTGCCGGGATTCAGGGCAGATTTGGCTTTTTGGAAACTTAGAGACAGGGGATTTTTGCCTTATAATAAAAGAAAGCCAATCAGCCTGATTGGAAATATGATTACCCATGGCGGAAGGAATGTTCGGGATTTGATGATTAATGGAGAATTTGTTGTTTCCAACCGGATTCACAATTTAATAAATGAAACTCAGCTTTTGATTAATTTGCAGGATTCTCACATGAAGCTGCGCAGGCGTCTAAAAGATTAAATAATTAATAATTTATTAAAAATTATGAACAACAAAAGATTTTTATTGTTTTTTGTGCTAATTTTTGCTTTGGCGGCCGTTTTTTCCGGTTGTGTAAAAAGCTGGGAGCAGAGAAGCGCAGAAAAATATATTGAGAGTCAAACCGGTATGAATGTTAATGTCAAAGACGAAGGTTTTACAATCAAAGATGGAGAAGGGAATGAATTTTCTCTTACACAAGAACAGGAAATTCCTGAAAGTTGGCCAAACAATGTTACTTATTATAAAAAAGGGGTAATTGAGAGTGCTTCAGTTTTAGCGCTTCCGGGCGGAAAAACTTTTTCATTGCTTGTTTATACCGATGATAGTTTTGGTGAAGTTGTTTCTTATTTCAAAGATGAATTTGAAAAGCAGGGATTTAAAACAGTTTTAGATATGACTACCGGTGATAGTTCATTGCTTGGTTTTGAAAAAGATGATTTATCTTCAACAGTTGGAATTTCGGTCAATAAAGGGAAGATTGAAATCACTCAGACATTGAATGAGAAAACCGAAGAATAAGCAAATAAGTTAATTGGAAAATATTATAGACTAATAAAAATGGAGCAGAAAGACTCCATTTTTATTGGCGACGTAGAGCGAGTGCCCAGCACCTATTTTACGTATCAATGAATAAAAGCGTTAAATAATTTTTTAAAAAATTAAATAGTTTTTTTAATTTATATATGGTATTAGTAAAATAGGTGCTGGGCCGAGCCGAAAAGCCAAAAAGGGTTAATACCTCGTCCCGATTTTTCCTCCGCCTTTGGCGGAGTGAAAAATCGAGGATCCCGTCTTGTATATCTTAATTAAGGTGCGGGATTCCGCGGTTAATATCCTTTATTTTTAATGTCATTAATGATATTTTTATCCAGATTGGTTTAATCTAACCGTATGTTTCCCTTGAATTTTTTAACTCTTTTATCTCAGTTTTTTTTCTAGGTGAGAAGCTGGTATGTAAAATCTTTTTTCTTATTTTTTTGTTAATAAAAAATTCATCATAAACTTTTTTAACTTTTTTATTTTGATGAGCGCATTTTATATCATTTGATTCGTCAATTGAGTATAAAGATTCAGATCTGTTTTTAATAATTTTTTGAGTTGTAGGCAAAGGTTGACCACCGCCGCCTACACAGCCTCCGGGACAAGCCATTACTTCCACGGCATCGTAGGCCTTGGGATTTTTTTTAATTTCTCCAATAATTTTTTGAGCATTTTTAATGCCATTAACCACACAAACTTTAACTAATTTTTCTCCAACTGTAATTTCTTTACGTTTAATGCCGTTTATTCCTCTTATTTCTTTTATGGCATTATTTTCTAATTTTTTACCAGTCATTTTAAAATAGGCTGTGCGGAAAGCTGATTCAAAAACCCCACCGCTTGAACCATAAATTACGCCAGCGCCGGACGGATCACCTAAAGGATCATCGGCTTTTTGAGTCTCAATATTTTTTAGATCAATTCCTTTTGATTTAAAAAGGCGGAACAATTCCCTGGTTGTTAAAACACAATCAACCGGTTTTTGTCCATTAATTTTCAGCTCCGATCTTTTGATTTCAAATTTTTTGGCTACGCAGGGCATGATTGAAACCACAAAGACGTTTTTTGGATCAATTTTATTTTTTTGGCACCAATAATTTTTAATTATTCCTCCAAGCATTATCTGAGGTGAACGTGAGGTACATAAGTTATCGGTTAATTCAGGGTAATTGAATTCTAAAAATTTGACCCAAGCCGGACAACAAGAAGACATTGCCGGCAAGTTTTTGCCGGTTTTTAGTCTTTCAATTAATTCGTCGGATTCTTCCATTGTTGTAAAATCAGCGCCTAAAGCAGTATCAAAAACATAATCAAAACCGGCTTTTTTTAAAGCGGCAACCAGTTTGCCGGTAACAATTTCGCCTTTTTCCATGCCAAATTCTTCGCCTATACTGGTTCTAATTGAAGGGGCAAATTGAGCAATTTTTATTTTATTTTTGTCTTTGTTAAAATCTTTTAGCACTTCAAATTCACCCACTCCTTCAATAGCACCTGCCGGGCAGTGAATAATGCATTGGCCGCAGTTTATACAATCTTTAGTTTTAGATAAGTGAATTCTACCATTGCTATTTATTTTAAGGTAATTAATAGGACAAACTTCAAGGCAGTTTTGGCATCCAATACATTTAGTTTGGTCAAAAACAATTGTTCCAACTTGAAAAATTTTATCTTTTTTATTTTTTTTGCTCTTTGGGGTTAAATTGTACTTTTTAGCCAACTGCAATAGTTTGCAATGCAGAAACCAAACACAGTCATCACATTCTAAAAGATGCTTTTTCATGATAGATTTCAGATTTTTCTTTCTGGTTTTGTATAGTTTCTCCGATTCGGTTGAGATCTCCATTCCATTTTGGATTTTTGTTTCGCAAGCTTTCAAAAAGCCTTTGTGATTTTTAATTTCAACAATGCACATTCCGCAATTTGCTTTAGGTTTAAGATCGGGGTGGTAACAAATATTTGGTATGTCAATTCCATTTTCCAAAGCAACATCTAAAATAGTTTTTCCTTCATTGGCTAAATATTTTTTATTATTTATTTTTATTGAAATTTTTTTCATATAAATTCAGTATGGTAATTTGGTGCTTGCTTAATTTTTTGCAAACTGTGAGGGTGACTTTCGCGCAGGCCGGCCGGAGAAATTTTTACAAATTTGGCTTTCTGCCAAAGCTCCGCAATATTTTTTGAGCCGCAGTAGCCTAACCCTTGATGTAATCCGCCGATCATTTGGGTAATTATGGTTTTGACTGAACCTTTATAAGGCACATGGCCGACTACGCCTTCGGCGATTAGTTCCTTATTATTTTTTCCGCCCTGCAAATAGCGGTCTTTGCTTCCTTTTTGCATTGCATCAATTGAGCCCATACCACGGTAAACTTTGAATTTACCGCCATTGGTAGTAATTACTTTTCCCGGAGATTCATCAGTACCGGCAAATAAGCTGCCAAGCATAACGGCTGATGCACCGGCGGCCAAAGCTTTTACAATATCGCCGGAATATTTAATTCCGCCGTCTGCAATAATCGGAATTTTGCTTTTTTTGGCGGATTTAAACGCATCCATTACTGCAGTTAGCTGGGGTATGCCGATGCCGGCGACTATTCTGGTTGTACAGATTGAACCTGGTCCGACTCCGACTTTAATGACATCGGCTCCGGCTCTTATCAAATCCGCAGCTGCTTGACCAGTTGCGACATTACCGCCAATAATGGTTATGTTTTTGGGTAAAATTTTCTTTAACTTTTTGATTGTTTCTGCTACTTTGTAATAATGGCCGTGGGCAACATCAATGACAATTGCATCAACCTTGGCTTCGGCTAAAATTTTTGCCCGCTTGATTGCTTCTTCTCCGACCGAAACAGAGGCGCCGCAAAGCAATTTTTTCGCTTTTACAGTTTTAACTTCTCCGGCTTGGTTTTGTGCAGGCATATTTTTATGAATTATGCCCAGTCCGCCGGCTTGGGCTAAAGTAATTGCCATTTTTGCTTCAGTAACGGTATCCATGGCCGCTGAAAGTAGAGGAATTTCCAGTTTCAGATTTTTACCTAAAAAAACCGTGGTGTTTACTTCACTCGGTGAATTAGTGGATTTTTGAGGGACGAGTAAAACGTCGTCAAAGGTTAGAGCTTCTCGCATATTTTAGGATTAAGAATCAAGAATTAAGAATTAAGGTCGCTTAGATTCCCTTAATTCTTAATTCTTACTTCTTGTATACTTTATTTTAACCCAAATTTACGATATAATCAATTTATGAATAATATACCACAAATTGCCATTATTGATTTTGGTTCCCAATATACACATCTAATTACCCGGCGCATCAGACAGCTGGGTGTTTTAGCTAATATTTATTCGTCGGAAATCAAAGCATCAAGTTTAAAAGGAGTTAAGGGTTTAATTCTTTCCGGCGGACCAAACAGCGTCTGGGACAAAACTGCAGTTAAATATGATAAAAGTTTGTTTAAACTTCAAATTCCGATTTTAGGACTTTGTTATGGACATCAATTAATCGCTCAGCATTTTGGCGGACAAGTTAAATCGGGGAAAACCAAAGAATACGGTTTTGCCACCCTGCAAGTCACTGAAAATAGCCAGTTATTCACCGGAATTTCCAACAATACAAGAATTTGGATGAGTCATGGTGACAGTGTTTTTAAATTGCCAAAAGATTTTTTAGCTATTGCAAAAACTTTTGATTGCCCTGTTGCTTCAATGGTCAATGAAAAGAAAAATATTTATGGTCTGCAGTTTCATCCGGAAGTAGCACACACTAAAGAAGGGATGAAGATTTTAAGTAATTTTATTTTTAAAATTTGTAAATGCAAAAAAGACTGGTCTTTAGATAAATATTGGAATCAGATTGTTGAAGAAGTGAAAACTAAAGTTGGCAATCGTAATGTTTTTTTGTTAGTATCCGGCGGTGTAGATTCAACAGTTTGTTTTGCTTTATTAGAAAAGATTTTAGGAAAAAACAGAGTGTTTGGTTTGCATATTGACAATGGCTTTATGAGGCTTAATGAATCAAGGCGGGTTAAAGACTTTTTGGCCAAAGCAGGCTTTTGTGATTTAACAGTGATTGATGCTTCAGATAAGTTTTTAGAAGCGACAAAAAATTTAATTGATCCTGAGGAAAAACGAGAGGTAATTGGTGATACTTTTTTGAAAGTTAAAGACCAATTAATGAAATTTAAAAAAATGAAACAAAAAGATTGGGTTTTAGGACAAGGGACAATTTATCCCGACACCATTGAAACTGGCGGAACAAAACATGCCGATAAAATTAAAACTCATCATAACCGTGTCAAAGCAATTTTAAAATTAATGAAAATGGGCGCTTTGGTTGAACCGCTGGCGGATCTTTACAAGGATGAAGTCCGGCAAGTTGCCAAAAAATTGGGTTTGTCTGCGGCACTTATTAATCGTCATCCCTTTCCTGGTCCCGGTCTTTCGATAAGAGTGCTTTGTGTTAATGGTCAGGAAAGCAAGATAAGCAAGATAAGCGAGATAGGAAAGATAAGAAAAATTGTCGGCGACGAGTTGAAGACAATGATATTGCCTTTAAAAAGTGTTGGGGTGCAGGGTGATAATAGAACATATAAAAACCCGGCTTTAATTTCGGGAAATATCAATTGGGAAAAAATTCATAAGTTATCGGTTAAAATTACAAACGAAATCTTGGGGGTTAATAGAGTAGTTTATTTGGTCCAGCCTAAAAAAGTTAATTTTAAAAAAATAAAACTTAAAAAAGCGTATTTAACTAAAGAACGTCTTGATCTGCTAAGGACAGTGGATGAAATAGTAAATAAAGAAATTAAAAAATATAAAATAGACAGTCGGATTTGGCAGTTCCCTATTGTTTTGGCACCACTTGGCTTGAATGGCGGAGAAACAATTATTTTACGGCCGATTGAATCAAAAGAAGCGATGACGGTTAATTTTTATCAAATAAAGAAATCCATTTTAAATAGTATTACCAGCAAGATAATGAGAATAAAAGGAGTAGACATGGTGATGTATGATGTGACTAATAAGCCTCCGGCAACCATTGAGTGGGAGTAATCTTTTATGGTCATCTCGACTGACGATTCTGATATGTTCAATCTCGGCTGAAATGACGAAGTAAAACTTTTGACTTTTGGTATAAATATATTTTTGCATTATATAAAAAAACCGCGTAATTTTGTGATTCACGCGGTTAAAGTCTGTTTTTTAGGCTCGCTGTTTTTAGTAGGACAATTTGATCCGGGGCAGCGAGTCTCATTGTCTGGTTGATTATGTATCGCGGCGAGAATTCCGGATCCAGAGGCAATTCCGGGTACAATTTGTCCGCATAAGCGGCATTCAACAAGGATTTGGCTCATTTACTTTTTCCTTTTTTATTTTTATTCTCAAGCTGTCAACTAAACTGAACATTTTAATATTATTACAATTATTTTTATTGTCAAGTTTAAATTATTTAATTTGACATTTTTTTGGCTTGGCTGTAAGGTTAAAAATCCAGATAAATAGTTAATCTGGTTGCTATTTGGCAATTCAACTTAAAAAGGAGACTTGTTATGCCACTTGTACCAATGAGACAGATTTTGGATGAAGCCGCAAAAGGCGACTATGGAGTTGGTGCTTTTAACGTCAACAATATGGAACAGATTCAGGCAATTATGGATGCCGCCAGTATAACCGATAGCCCGGTAATTATCCAGGCCAGCCGTGGGGCTTTGAAATACAGTAAAATGATTTATCTCAAAAAGCTGATGGAGGCGGCTGTTGAAGACAACTCAGGAATTCCGGTTGCCATGCATTTGGATCACGGCAACAGTCTTGATACATGTAAGGAAGCGATTGCGCTTGGTTTTACTTCAGTCATGATTGACGGTTCGCTTACCGAAGATGGCAAGAGGCCTCGTTCGTATGAAGAGAATATGGCAGTGACCAAAGCAGTTGTTGAATATGCTCATCCTTTGGGTGTTACTGTTGAAGGAGAACTTGGTTGCCTTGGTGGCATTGAAGACGGACATGGTGCCGGAATGACTGACAAAGAAGTTCAGGCACATTTGACCGATCCGGCTCAAGCCGAAGATTTTGTGGAAAAAACCGGAGTTGATGCTTTGGCAGTTGCAATCGGAACCAGCCATGGCGCTTTCAAGTCGACCCGCAAGGATCCGGAAACCGGCGAAGTTTTGCCGCCGGCCTTGGCAATGGAACGAATCGTTGAGATTCACAGGCGAATGCCCAATTGCCATATGGTAATGCATGGGTCAAGCTCTCTGCCCAAGGTATTGATTGATTTGGTTAACGCTTTTCATGTCATTGAGCGCGTTGACAATGATCCGTGGAAAATTTTGTTTATGGGTGAGATTTATGATCTTCGCGAAAAGTTTGCTGAAATGGCATTATTGCGAGCGATTATCAAAAAAGATCGCATGCCCGGTGCTCAAGGAATTCCGCTTGATCAAATTAAGATTGGAATCCAGAACGGTGTTCGCAAAATTAATGTTGACACCGACAGCCGGCTTGTCATTACCGGAATTATCGGCCGAGTTTTTGCGCGTCAGCCCGGTAAATTTGACCCCCGCGATTATCTTAGACCCGCCCGAGACAGCAATGACGAATTGGTGGCAAGCCGGATGATTGCCTTTGGCCAAGCCGGACACGCCGGCGATTATGAGCCAATGACGCTTAAAGAAGCCAGGGCACTTTACGCCTAAGTAATTTGGAGGAATTTTTTTTAACACACAGCGTGTCTCAGCTTGAGCCACGCTTTTTTTATTTGACAAAAGATTTTCATTTGCAATAAGATACTTCATAGGTTTAAAAGTGTTTCGCAGCTAATTTTGATCTTTACAAAAAGGAGAATAACCATGGGACAAATTGATATGTCTTTTACCAAACTTGATTTAAATGATTTTACAAAACAATTTAAATCGTTTGAAGGAAGAAATGTCATAATCGGATATTTAAAAAGAAATTTGCCCGATTTTTTGACAACTGATGAACAGGTTGAAGTTATTTGCAGAAAAGTGGCTGAAATATTTTTAGATTCAACTGGATTTCTTTCCGGTTGGCAAGAAAGTATTGATGCTAATTTTCTTAATAAAAAGCGTGTCATTGCTGTTATTCTTGGCTGCAGTAGTAAAGGTTATTTTTATTTTGCTTTATGGCGGGAATTGGTTTCTGGTAAAATTTCTGATGAACCACCTTTTGTGGAATGCCGGCTGGAATTTGATAAAGCAGAAGTGATAAAACCTGATAACGAAGATAATTTTGGGTGCGATTTTACCGCCGATAGTCAGGCGGAATAAAAAATACATTATTGTTTGAGGATTTAGTCTAATGGCGCGATCTTAAATTAGGTTGCGTTTTTTTATATTTAATATTACATAGCACATAACACATAATATAAAACAATAGACTTAGTCATTTCGACCGATCCTTGATTTTGTGATGTCATAAGGGGAGAAATTTTATAATTCTTCATATCTTCTGACCGCCCTAAGATACGGACATGGAAAAAGAAGCGGCGGACAAGCGTCTTTTGCGGGGTAGGTAGGTTTCCACTTCTATTATAAACCTAGCTGGGTTGTCGGTAAAGATGACTAGTCGTGGTAATATTCTTCATGGTATATATTTTATGATTTATACTTTATGCTTTTTAACTTAGAAATGCCAAAAGCAGCAAAAATTACCAAGGCCGAAACTCCGGCAAAAATATATTTACCCTTATTTTTTGTGCTATCATTTTGTCTTATTTCCTCAGTTTGTGCCCCCAAAACTTTTGGCTCTTTTGCCGCTTCTGATTTTTGGTCGTTAATTTCTTCTATTTGATTTAAAACATTAATTTCACCCGGCGTGGGAGTATTACTTTGCTGCCAATTAAAATTTTCGTCCAGTACATAGCTTACGCCTTTTTTGCTTTTTTGATATTCTGCTTGGTCAATTATTTTATCATCCGGAGTCAAAAGCCTTACTTCGTCGCCGTTGTTATTCAGGGCGATTTTAGTTTCTTTGCTGAAAAAAGCTTTATACTCTCCGGGCTTAATAATTGTTCCTTCCGGAAAAATAAATGGCTTGCTTTGGCCTTCCTGATCATCCAATTTATAGCCGCTTAAATCAAAAGGAGCGCTTTCTTGAGAAAAAATTTCAATGAATTCTTCTTCATTGTCCGCTCCGACAGCATAGGGCAAAAATTCAGTAATAAAAATAAAAGGGATATAATTGATATTTAGGGTATTATTTTCCAAACTGTCATTATGGATTTGGAAGAAAAAATCTTCATCTAAAATATTTTCTTGTCCCGGAGTAGGATTTTTTGATTCTTGCCAATTAAAATTTTCGTCCAGTACATAGCTTACGCCCTTTTTGCTTTTTTGATATTCTGCTTGATCAATTATTTTATCATCCGGAGTCAAAAATCTTACTTCGTCGCCGTTGTTATTTAAGGCGATTTTGGTTTCTTTGCTGAAAAAAGCTTTATATTCTCCGGGCTTAATAATTGTTCCTTCCGGAAAAATAAATGGCTTGCTTTGGCCTTCCTGATCATCCAATTTATAGCCGCTTAAATCAAAAGGAGCGCTTTCTTGAGAAAAAATTTCAATGAATTCTTCTTCATTGTCCGCTCCGACAGCATAGGGCAAAAATTCAGTAATTAATATAAGTGGTATTTTTCCTTCTTCATAAACCACTTCTTTTTTTTCGTAGCCATCGCTTATTTTTATTTTTAATTTTTGAGTGCTGCTGGCAGAATCCGATGCTATTGCTTTTAGAACAACTTCATAAGTTCCGGGCTTAAAATATATCTGTCGGACAAAAATTCCTTTATCGGTTCGACCATTGCCAAAATTCCAGATAAATTCAAGCTGTCTATTATCTGGATCTGAAGAATCAGAAGCGTCAAATAAAACAAATTCATTTATTTTGGCCTGGGCAGGGCCGTTTATTTCGGCTGTGGGTGTAATTATTATTTTTGCCAGATTTTCTTTTCTTGGAGAAATATCATCCCAAACAAGTTTACCTTGGTTATTTCTCTGCAGACTTTTGTTTTCCGGTGCCGTTGATTTGTATTCAATTTGATCAATAATTATTTTGGATGTGGAATAAAGGATTATTTTATCTTTTTTATTATTTAAAGCAATACCTGTTTCCGGCCGGAAAAAAGCAACAATGCTGCTCGGCGACATTATTAATGAGGGAATGATAAATTCCTGACCTGCCGAATTTTTTATAATCCAGCCGGTCAAATTGACAGTATTTTTGCTTATATTTTTAATTTCAATAAATTCATCATTTAGGTCAATTCCAGGCGGATCGGGAAAAATTTCATTTATTACAATGTCGCCTTTTTTTGTTTTTGTTTCAACCGTCAATGTCTCATTCTCTATTGGTAAAGGAGTTGTTGGCTCGTTATTTTCTTCATAATTATCTATTTCGGGGTTACTGTTTTTTGCTTTCGGAGTACCCTGGGGCATTTTACTTGTCTGCCAGCCTTCAGAATCAGACCTTTCCAGCGTTTGTTTGGTGGTATTATTTCCGCCCGGCCATTTTTCACTCGCATTAATTTGATCAACAAGATTGTTTTTTGAATCATAAAGTTTAAGCCATTCTCCATTATTTCCTAGTGCGCCGGAATAGATTAGGTCGGCTTCAATTTCAGGCAAACTTTCGTCGTTTGTTCTTTCCAGTAAAAAGTAACTGCCGGCGGGAATTATTCCGGACAAATTTATTTTTGGTGTGCCGTCGGCCGCCTCCAGTTTCCAGTCTTCCAAGTCAATGTCTTTATCAGTTGGATTATAAAGTTCAATCCATTCAGCATTAGCTGATTGCAAAGTTCCCATCCAGGCAATTTCGTTGATGAGTACTTTTTGGTCAGTAGCCATTGTGATTAAGGGAATTAGTAAAATTAAAAGAGGAAATAATTTTTCCATAAGTTTGGGTTTGGAATTATTAATTAGGAACTATTACTTACCTCGTCATTTCGACCGAGCTCTGTCGTTTTTGACCGATGTGGTTTGTGAACGACAGGACGAGTGTAAAAATCTCAATATATAAGTTTTGACAAAATAAAAAAAAGCGCATTATGTATGCGCTATATTGATTATTTTTTGTTAAAACGAAAGCCCCATAAATGGGGCCTTTCGCGCTATGTTGAGCCTAAAGCTCACTTACAATATAATTTTTTTAATTTATTTTGTCAAGAGGCATTTTATAATTATTATTATTTTGCTAAAATTAGATATTTTTTTACTATATTGCAGAAAAGTTTTTTTTATATTAATGTTAATGGTGGATAACTTGAAACTGGAGGAAATTCTATGAATAAGTTCTTTAAATTTAGAAAGCCGGGCAAAGGAATCATTTTTTTCTGGCTTGATCGGCTAGTAATTTGTATAATTGCTTTTTTGCTTTTTGTTTTTTCTTATTCTTTTTGTCGGATAATAATTAGGGGCAAAAAAAATATGCCCCACTTTGGTCAAATACTTTGTATTGCCAATCACCCCTCAACAATTGGAATTTTTGCCGGTTTAGTTGCGGTATTCTGGCCATGGGTAATTAAGTTTATGGAAATGGTGCCGGTTATTGTCGCCAAGTGGAAATATGTCAGGTGGACTGGCCCTTTGCGTTTGATTTTATTCCATTTTAACGTAATTGCCGTTAGAGACAAAACAGAGGTTGGTAAAAGAAAAGCAGTAGTCAGGGCAGAAGTAGATGTTTTGACAAACACCGACAATTGCGCCCTTTGGCTTTTTGCCGAAGGAACAAGAACAGAATTTGAAAATGAACTTCTTGGCCGGTTTAATCCAGGAGTTGGACGGGTTGTAGCTGAAGCCAGACCAACAATTGTTTTTGTTTGGGATCAGGGCAGCAGCCTTGCTTGTCCAAAAGGCAGCTGGCCGCGCTGGCAGATAAAGTGGCTGCGTGGCTTTATTCCGCTTCCATGCCGGCAATTAGTTACAATATCAATAAGCAGACCGATTAGTGCCGCCGATCCGACTACTCATCTTTATTGGCTTTGTCAGCAGGGAAAGCCGGAGGAAGTGGCACAAAAAGTCGCTGATTATCTTCATGATCTTTGCTGGGGTTTTGCCGTATCAAACCATCCGGAGTTAACAAGCTTAGTAAACGAAGAAGTCTTGGGTGATTTAGCCAAGATTACTCTAATAACAAAGGCGAGTTAAAGTAGTATTTTTCTCGTCTGTTTTTTATTGCCATATAAAAAGTGTCAAGATAGGACATTTCTATTTCCCCTTTACAATCTGCGTTTTGGGTATAATAAAGTAAATGGAACAAGGTATAATGAAATTATAGCTAAATCATA